>NZ_JBVVPY010000014.1:0-190777 GCF_055811335.1 Mesorhizobium sp. WSM4847
CCCCCCCCCACGACAGGGGGAAAACTGTAACCCATGTATCCGGTTCAAAGTGTTACCCATCTTTCAACTGGACACCGGCAGGCAGATGAGGGGCAGCGCAGACCTGAAGCGATTGCCCTGCTGGACCGAATTCGGCCGGCGCCTGGCGTAGCAAAAGTCGATTCCGATTTTCGGGGTCATGCGCTACGGTCGCGCCAAAGCATCGGGCCCAAAAGTGGAAACCGGTTTGGGAAAACCCGATGCTCAAACAAAAGGCTAGATGTGAGCGGCGGCACGGTTCGACTTGAAAGTCCGCCGCTCACATCCAGCATCCGAGGAGAGGCCATGATGTTCCAGACCTTTGATTCCGCAGGCGACCCCGCCGTCGGCAAGCCACGTGTGGCGTTGCTGCGTCAATGGCTGGCGGCCAACGGGCTGGACGGCTTCATCGTGCCGCGTGCCGACGAGCATCAGGGCGAATATGTCGCCGACCGCTCGGCGCGGCTGAAATGGCTGACCGGCTTCAGCGGCTCGGCCGGCGTCGCCATGGTGCTCGGCGACCGTGCCATCATGTTCGTCGACGGCCGCTACACGCTGCAGGTGCGCCACGAGGTCGATCTCGACATCTTTTCGATCGAAAGCCTGGTCGACAATCCGCCCGCCACCTGGATCAAGGACAATCTCGGCAAGGGCGTGCGGCTTGGCTTCGACCCGTGGCTGCAGACGATCGGCGACGTGAAAGCGCTGAAAGCGTCGGCCGAAAAATCGGGAGCGACATTGGTGCCGCTCGAGAGGAATCCGATCGACGCCATTTGGGAGAACCAGCCCGAACCGCCGCTGGCGCCGGTCGAGCTTCATCCTATCGGCTTTGCAGGCGAATTGGCCAAGGACAAGCTGGCGCGGCTGGCCGAGTCGATCGGCAAGGATGGCGCTACCCATGCCGTGCTGACCGACCCGTCCTCCATCGCCTGGGCCTTCGACATCCGCGGCGGCGATGTGCCGCACACGCCGCTGGCGCTCGGCTTCGCCGTGCTCGCCGCCGATCGATCGCACCTGCTTTTCATGGACCAGCGTAAGTTTTCACGCACCGTCGCGGCCTATCTGACGCAGCTCGCCGAATTGCACGAACCCGGTGAATTCGAAGCTGTTATCGCAGCCCTGGCCAAGGGCGGCGCGAAGATCGCGCTGGATCCGGTGCTGGCGGCGGAGAAGCTCAGGATGCTGGTCGAGGACAATGGCGGCACCGTCATCACTGCGCCAGACCCTGCCCGCATTCCGCGCGCGACGAAAAACCAGGCCGAGATCAACGGCGCCCGCGCCGCGCACCGCCGCGATGGCGCCGCGGTCGCCAAGCTGCTTTGCTGGCTCGACCGCCAGGAACCGGGCAAGCTCGACGAGATCGCGGTGGTCACCAAGCTCGAGGAGTGCCGCCGCAGCACCGGCGAGGAAACACAGATGCCGCTGCGCGACGTGTCCTTCGACACCATCGCCGGCGCCGGCCCGAACGGCGCCATCATGCACTACCGCGTTTCCCGCGCCACCAGCCGAAAGCTTCAGTCTGGCGAACTGTTCCTGCTCGATTCGGGCGGGCAGTATCAGGACGGCACCACCGACATCACCCGCACCGTACCGATCGGCACACCGACCGAGGAAATGCGCGAACGCTTCACGCTGGTGCTGAAGGGCATGATCGGCATTTCCATGCTGCGCTTTCCCCCGGGCACGCGCGGCTCCGAGATCGACGCCGTGGCGCGCCTTGCCCTGTGGAAACACGGTTGCGATTTCGCCCATGGCACGGGCCATGGCGTCGGCTCCTATCTGGCCGTGCACGAGGGCCCGCAGCGCATCGCCAGGACCGGCACCGAAAAGCTGCTGGCAGGCATGATCGTCTCCAACGAGCCGGGCTACTACAAGGAGGGTTCTTACGGCATTCGCATCGAGAATCTCATACTGGTGACGCCGGCCGAGCCGATAGAGGGCGGCGACATCGCCGTGCATGACTTCGAGACGCTGACGCTGGCGCCGATCGACACCAGGCTGGTGCGATCCGACCTGTTGACGCGCGACGAGCTGCATTGGCTCGACACATACCACGCCCGCGTGCTGGCCGAGATCGGACCGATGCTCGACGGCGAGACGCTGGCCTGGCTGGAGAAGGCAACCGCACCGCTGCCGCACGACCAGAAGATTTGATTTCTCGGAAAGACTGGTGGCTCAGCTAGGGACCCAGGATGCCGGTCCGCGGCAATGGCCTGCGGCCTTATCGCTGCCTTCTAACCTCCAAGGGTCGCCGACGGATTTCGCAGCGAAACTCGTTGAAGACACATGGCGGGTGCAGGGTGACGGTCGTGTCGGCACAAGGTCTGGCGTGGTGGAACGAGAAGGCAGAGCGTGGGCGAAACCGACGAGCGGCTGCTGGCGCTGATCGCTCAGAACAATGCGGCCGCGGTGGAAGCCATGGTCGAGCGCAAGCTGCCGCGGCTGATCCGTCTCGCCACGCGAATGCTGGGCGACCGCGGCGAGGCCGAGGATGTCGCGCAGGAGACGTTCTTGCGCATCTGGCGGGCGGCTCCGGGCTGGCGCGCCGGCGAGGCGAAGTTCGACACCTGGCTGCATCGCGTCGCACTCAATCTCTGCGCAGGCGGCGGGAGACGCCGGTGGCGGAACTTCCCGATCGCCCCGACGAACGCCCGGGCGTGGAAGCGGATATGCTCGCGGCCGACGATCAGCACCAGGTGCGGCGCGCGCTGGCCGAGCTGCCGGAGCGCCAGCGCGAGGCGATCGTGCTGCAGTATTATCAGGAGCTTTCGAACGGCGATGCGGCAGAGGTCATGGGCATCAGCATCGAGGCATTGGAAAGCCTGTTGTCGCGGGCGCGGCGGCAGCTGCGCTCCAGGCTCGGACGAGACAGGGACGAAATGACATGACTCCAGAGAGGTTTTCCGAGCTCGTTGCCGCCTATGGCGGGTCGCCGCAGCGCTGGCCTGAAAACGAGCGCACGGCAGCGCTGGACTTCATCGCCGCCAATCCGGCTCAAGCCGAAGCCGCGCTTGCACCGGCGGTGGAGCTCGACGATCTGCTGTCGCGCATCGCGTCGCAGCTCCGGACGACGCGCTCGCGCGAAGGATCATCGCCACGGCGCCGGCGGCGCTGTGGCGCCGCACCCAGCTCGTCTGGCGGTGTGCCGGATTGGCCGGCATCGGACTGGCGGGCGCGGTGGCCGGGGCGCTGACAGTCGCCGTGCTGCTGCCACCCAACAGCACCCCTGACGATGGCGACACCTATGCGCTGACCGCATTCGGCGACATGCAGGGGGACGTGCAATGAGCGAACGCAGCATCAGGATCCTGCTTGCCGTCTCGTTGGCACTGAACGTCTTCGTGCTCGGCGCCGCCGCCGGCGCTGGCTATATATGGCAGGCGCAGCAGGGGCAGCGCGACAGAGCGGGCGACCAGCGCGGCCTGCGCTTCGCCGCGGCCGGCCTGTCGCCCGACCAGCGCAAGGCGTTCCGCCAGGCGCTTCGCAGAGGCGCGGCGCCAGTCGGCTGCCGACATCGAAGCGGCTCGGGTCGGCCGCGAGGCGGTGGCGCGCCTGATCGAGGCTGAGCCGATCGACGCAGCGGCGGTCAATGAGACGCTCGCCTCGGTCCGGCAAGCCGATATGGCGCTGCGCGGCCGGCTCGAACAGGCAATCGTGACCTTCGCGACGGGACTGACGCCAGCCGACAGGGCGCGACTTGTCGACGGCCTGCGCGGCCGCAGCAACATGCTGCGCCGAGCGGGCGAAAAATAGAGCTGGAAACAGCGACGGATTCCAGTCACTGCCGCGTTGAAGCCTCCAAAAGCAATGCTGACGGAGGCACCATTGGCAAGTCCGAGCGATGTCGCGGTTGCGCTCAACCGCTTCGGCCTGGGCGCCCGGCCCGACGACGAGGCGCCGGCCGACCCGAAATCCTGGCTGATAGCGCAGTTCGAAAGTTACGACGCAAACCCGGCGGTCTTTTCCGGCGCGCAGGACTCGGCCACACTCGGCGCCGGCTATGCCGAAGCGATGCTCGAGGCCAAAGACGCCGACGCGGCCGCAAAGATGGCCGCCCGCAAGGCGGCACGCCAGGAGGCTCAAGCGCTTTATCGCGACGAGGTCGACCTGCGAGCACGCGCGGCGCTCGAAACATCGACGCCCTTCATCGAGCGGCTCGTGCATTTCTGGTCGAACCATTTCGCCATCTCGGCGGAGAAACCGCAGGTGACCCTGATCGCCGGCGCCTTCGAGCGCGAGGCGATCCGCCCACATGTGCTCGGTCGCTTCGAGGATATGCTGCTCGCCGCCGAGCGCCACCCGGCGATGCTGTTCTATATCGACCAGGTGCGCTCGATCGGTCCCAACTCAAAATTTGCTAACCGCGCCGCGAAACGCAACGCCAAGCGCAAACCCGGCATCAACGAGAACCTGGCCCGCGAAATCATGGAACTGCACACGCTCGGTGCACGCTCCGGCTACAGCCAGGCCGACGTGACCGAATTCGCACTGGCGCTGACCGGTTTCAGCACCGGACGCGCTAAAGGGCGAGGCCAGGCCGGCGCTTTCACCTTTCGACCCGGGCTGCACGAACCGGGCCAACGCACGATCATCGGCCAGACCTACGACCAGCGCGGCGACAAACAGGCGCTCGCCGTGCTCGGCGACCTCGCGGCGGCCGAGGCAACCGCAACGCACATCGCAACCAAGCTGGCGCGCCACTTCATCGCCGACGAGCCGCCGGCCGCGGTCGTGACGCGGCTCGCCGAAGCCTTTCGCCGGTCAAAGGGCGATCTCGTCGCGGTCTACCGCGCGCTCCTCGACAGTCCAGAAGCCTGGCAACCAGCAGCGGCGAAGTTCAAGACGCCGTGGGAATGGACGATCTCGGCGCTGCGCGGCCTGGGCCGCAGCGAACTCGGCAAGCCGCGTCTGGCGCAACTGCTCAACCAACTCGGCCAACCGGTATGGCGGCCGCGTTCGCCGGCCGGCTATGACGATGTTGCCGGGAGCTGGGCAGCACCCGACGCACTGGTCCGCCGGGTCGAGGTGGCGCAGCGCCTCGCCGCGCAAGTTGGCGATATCGATCCGCGAGATCTCGCGCGAAAACTCTTTGCCGGCTCACTCAGCGACCTGACGATGGCCGGGATCGAGCGCGCCGAGAGCCGGCGCACCGGCATCGCGCTGCTGCTCGTGTCGCCCGAATTCCAACGAAGATGACTTTCAGCGAAGATGATTTCCAGAGGAGATGACCAAGATGGAACGCCGTCAATTCCTTACTCTCGCCGGCGCCGGCCTCGGCTCGATGCTGATCGCGCCGCGCATCGTCTTCGCCAATGTGGAAACCGATCGCCGCTTCGTTTTCATCATCCAGCGCGGCGCCGCGGACGGGCTGGACACCATCGTTCCCTATGCCGACCCCGCCTACCGCGCACTGCGCGGCCCATTGGCCATCGACGATCCGATAAAGCTTGACGGCACGTTTGGCCTGCATCCTTCGCTCACCGGTCTCCGCAAGCTGCATCAGGACAAGCAGGCGCTGTTCGTCCACGCGGTCGCTTCGCCCTATCGCGAGCGCTCGCATTTCGACGGTCAAAATGTGCTCGAAAGCGGCGGCAGCTCGCCCTACGAGCGCAAGGACGGTTGGCTGAACCGGCTGGTCGGCATGCTGCCGAAGTCTCGCGGCGAAGCAATCGCTTTTGCACCGACCATCCCGCTGGCGCTGCGAGGCGAGGCAGACGTCACCTCCTATGCGCCGTCCGCCCTGCCGGAGGCGCCGGACGACCTGATGACACGCGTCGGCAAGCTCTATGACGCCGACGAACAGCTGCATGCGCTGTGGAGCAGCGCGATGGAGACACGGGCGTTGGGCGCGGTGAACGCGCAGCGCAAGGACGCAGCGAGCGTCGGCCGCACCGCCGCGGGCTTCCTCGCCAAGGCCGGCGGACCGCGCGTTGCCATGATCGAAACCAGCGGCTGGGACACCCATAGCGGCCAGCAAGCCAGGCTGGCCAACCAGCTCAGAGCGCTCGACGCGCTCATCGATGGGTTGCACGTTGGCCTCAGCGATATCTGGAAGGATACGACCGTGCTGGTCGCCACCGAGTTCGGCCGCACTGTCGCCGTCAACGGCACTGGCGGCACCGACCACGGTACGGCATCGGCTGCGATGATCGCTGGCGGAGCGGTGAATGGCGGGCGGGTGCTGGCCGACTGGCCGGGACTGTCTACCGGTGCACTCTACCAAGGACGCGACCTCGCCCCGACGCTCGACCTCGACGCGCTGATTGCGGTGAAATCAGCCGAAACGTTTGGTCTCGATCCGCAAGAGACGATGCGCAGGCTCTTTGCAGGAGGTCGATTCGATCCCGCGATCTCCAACATCGTGCGCAAATAGGACTGGCGTACTCAGCCGGTCCGGTTATCCGACGAACTGCCGGGCCAGCACCAGCACGACGGCGCCGGCCAAAAACATCGCCATAAGCCCGCTGCGCAGCGAGACCAGCCCGGCGACGATCAATGCAGCCCATTCCGCCGGCCCGCCGCCAAGTGCTGCCGGCGCCACCAGCGTCGTCAGCACTGCGGCAGGCACAGCGTTCAGCCCGGCCTCGACGCGCGGATGGATGTTTTCGAAGCGCGAGATCACCAGATGGCCGCCGATGCGGGTCAGATAGGTCGCGATCGCGCCGGCGATGATGATCCACAAGGTCGTGCTCATGGCCGCGCCTCCACGCCGCTGTGGCGCGGCGGCAGGATGACCGCGAGCAGCACGCCGGCCACGGCGCCAATCGAGACGTGCCAGGGCGAGCCCACCGTCTTGTAGGCGATGATGGAGGCAGCAGCACTGGCGACGACCACCGGCAGCCACAGTGGCCGTTTGCGAAAGCCCATGACCAGTCCGAGGAAATAGATCGGCAGCAGAAAATCGATGCCCAGCGCATGGGTATCGGGAATAAGCCTGCCGAATACCGCGCCAAGCGCGCTTTCGGTCACCCAGAACACATAGACCGGCAGGCCAAGCCCCATATACCAGGCGAAGCCGACCGTCTCGCCAGCCTCCGCCTTGCGCTCGGCCACGGCGAACTGCGGATCGGTGAGCAGGAAATAGCCGACCGCCTGCTGCACCGGCGGCCAGTGCGCGATGCGCCGGCCGATGCCCGCGGAGTAAAGCACATGGCGGAAATTCACGGCGAAGATCGACAGCACGATCAGCCATGGCGCGACATGCTGCCCGAACAATTGGATGCCGACCATCTGGCTGGCGCCGCCGAAAACCATGGCGCTCATCAGCAAGGCTTCAAGCACCGAAAATCCGTTGTCTACGGCGAGCGCCCCGAACAGCAGTCCAAACGGCGCCGCCGCCACCACGACGGGCATGCTGAGCCGCACGCCTTGCCAGAAATCGCTTTTTGCGCGGTTTTCGGAGATTGCTTCCGCCGACATCAGCCACTCCTCGGAGCACCGCTCGTCCTTTTGGACGATCAAAGGACGCTCTAACACTTTGAATCCACGCGTCGGGCCATCCGAAAATCGATCCCGATTTTCGGGCCGATGCGGGGGGAAAGCTGGTATGTAGGGAGCGCTGTCAGCCTTGTCACACCAATTCGCTTGAGCCAACAATCAGCGGAAGTGATCCTCGTCGCAGGTTCAGGCGTGCGCGTTTCGGCCAGTGCTCAGTCCACCGGGACCTTGGCTTCGATCGCCCTGCCCCAGTCGAGCAGCGGCTTGGCCCGCAAGGCGAAATCGACCAGCTCGTCGACCAGCGCCGGCCCGTGGATTCCCGCAGGGTCGACTTCGTGCCGGACGGCGAAATGCCGGTTGCGGATGGCCACCGCGAGATCGGCCGCCGTGACATGCTCGAAGCCGCGTGGCGCGCGCTTCATGCAGCCTTCCGCATCGAGTTCGAGGCGGTTTTGCTTCAGCGCCTCGATCAGCGCCCGGAATTCACCCGGCCGCGCCGCGATGGCCTGGCGCATCGCCAGCAGCAGCGCCGGCCCCGGCTGCCACCAGGCAACGCCGGCAAAGCAGCGCTCAAGCCCGATATGGATGAAGAACACGCCCTGTTCCATCTTGGTGCCATCAGGCGAGAGGATTGCCGACAGATGCCGGTTGTAGGGCCGCTTGTCCTTGGCGAAGCGCACGTCGCGAGTGATCCGGAACAGCGACTTCTTGCGATTGCCGCGCAAACCCAGCCCTGCCGCTGCGAAGCGCTCGGAGAGCGTTTCGACCAGATCGCCGAAGGGGTCGCGCAGCTCGCTTTCGAAGAGGTCGCGGTTTTCCAGAAACCACTCCCGGCTCTGATGAAAATCGAGCGCCTTGAGGAAGGGAATGGCCTTTTGGCCGAAACCGGTGAACGCGCCTTCCATCACGCCTTGCCGATCCGCGCCAACCACGCATCCTCGTCGATCACTTCGATGCCGAATTCGGTGGCGAGCTTGAGCTTGGAGCCGGCACCTGGCCCGGCAACGACGAGATCGGTCTTCTTCGACACCGAGCCGGCGACCTTGGCGCCGAGCTTTTCGGCCATCGCCTTGGCCTCGTCGCGCGACATCTTTTCCAGCGCGCCGGTGAAGACCACCGTCTTGCCGGAGACCGGCGACGACACGCCACCGACCGGCTCCTCGTCGAGCACTGTTACTTCCGCCAGCAATGCATCGAGCGCCTGCCGGTTATGGTCTTCAGCGAAGAAATCGACCACCGCCTCGGCAACGATCGAGCCGATGCCGTTGATGCCGTTCAACTCCTGCCAGGCAGCGTTGCCAGGGTCACCCTTGCCGGCCGGCATGACGGCGCTTTGCCCGGTTTCGCGGAAAGCGGCAAAGGAAAGGAAATGGCGGGCCAGCCGCTTGGCATTGGTCTCGCCGATGTGGCGGATGCCGAGCGCATAGAGGAAGCGCGAGAACTCGACCTGCCGCCGATCGTCGATTGCCGCGAACAGCTTGCGTACCGAGGTCGCGCCGAAACCGTCAACGTTCTCGAGCTTGGTCAGCGATGCTGCCTGCCGCTTCTTCAGCGTAAAAATGTCGGCCGGCGAATAGATGCGTAGTGACGGATCCTCGGCGTGGAAGAAGAACTCGATCTGCTTCTCACCGAGCCCCTCGATATCGAAAGCACCCCGAGAGACGAAATGGCGCAGACGCTCCACCGCCTGCGCGGGGCAGATCAATCCGCCGGTGCAGCGCCTGACTGCTTCCCCCTCCTCGCGCACGGCGTGGCTGCCGCAGGCCGGGCAAAGCACTGGGAAAGCATATGGCACACTGTCAGGCGGCCGCTTTTCCATGACCACGTCGATGACCTGCGGAATGACATCGCCAGCACGCTGGATGCTCACCGTGTCGCCGATGCGAATGTCGCGGCCTTCGCGGATCGGCTGGCCGTTGTTGCCGATGCCCTTGATGTAGTCCTCATTGTGCAGCGTCGCGTTGGTCACCACGACGCCGCCGACCGTCACCGGCACCAGCCGCGCCACCGGCGTCAGCGCGCCGGTGCGGCCGACCTGGATGTCGATGCCGGTCAGGATCGTCGTCGCCTTCTCGGCCGGGAATTTGTGAGCGATCGCCCAGCGCGGCGAACGCGAGACGAAGCCCAGCCGCTGCTGCAGCTCGAGGCTGTTCACCTTGTAGACGACACCGTCGATGTCGTAGCCAAGCGTCGCCCGGTTGGATTCGATCAGCCGGTATTGCTCGAGCAGTCCCTCGACGCTGTCGAACAGCTTCATCAGCGGATTGACCCTGAAGCCAAAGCGCTCGAACGCCGCCACCATGCCCATCTGCGTGTCGGCGGGCATGGCGCTCACCTCACCCCAGGTATAGGCGAAAAACCGCAGCGGCCGGCTGGCTGTGATCGAGGTGTCGAGTTGGCGCAAGGAGCCTGCCGCCGAGTTGCGCGGATTGGCAAAAACCTGCTTTCCGGCCTCGGCATTGCGGCGATTGAGCTCGGCAAAGTCGGTGAGGCGCATATAGACCTCGCCCCGCACTTCCAGCACATCGGGAAAATCGCCTGAGAGCACGTTGGGAATCTCGGCGATGGTGCGGGCGTTGGCCGTCACATCCTCGCCGACCTGGCCGTTGCCACGCGTTGCCGCCGTCACCAGCCGTCCGGCCTCGTAGCGCAGCGACAGCGACAGGCCGTCGATCTTCGGCTCGGCAGTCATCGCCAGCGGCGCGTCGGCGCCGAGCCTGAGGAAACGGCGGATGCGGCCGACGAAATCGATCACGTCCGCATCGGCGAAAGCGTTGTCGAGCGACAGCATCGGAATGGCATGGACGATCTTGCGGAATTTCTCCGACACCGCCGCGCCGACTTTGCGTGAAGGCGAATCCTCGCGCACAAGGGCAGGAAACCGCTGCTCGATGGCAAGGTTGCGCCGCCGCAGCGCATCGTAGGCCGCGTCCGAAATCGTCGGCGCGTCCTCGGCGTGGTAACGCTGGTCGTGGGCGGCGATTTCCTCGGCCAACCGCTTCAGCTCGCTGGCTGCTTCACTTTCGCTGAGTGAATCGACTGGTTTTTCGAGCATGCACGGCTCCTCGACGCTGACCCGGAACGATTTCCTGGGCCATGCGCGAAATCAAATTGCTACAGCGTCCTTGCGCGTTCGAAGGACGCGCGGCGCGCCACAATAGATCAGGATTTTGAGAAAATCATTGCTGAACAGCAGGATGGAGCCACATCCTGACTCGATCCACAACGCCGAGCATGAGCTCTGCTATGCCGCGGTGTTTTCGCGAAGCAGCCGCTCGGCGGCCGCACGCGCCTCGTCGGTGATGGTCGCTCCGGCGAGCATCCGCGCGATCTCTTCCTGGCGCGCCGCCCGGTCCATCTCGGCGATGCCGGTGGCGACGCGATCGGCGCTGCCGGATTTGGAGATCAGGAAATGCGTCGCCGCGCGTGCCGCCACCTGCGGCGCGTGCGTAACCGAAAGCACCTGCACGCGTTTTGACAGCCGCGCCAGCCTTTGGCCGATGGCGTCCGCCACCGCGCCGCCAACGCCGGTGTCGATTTCATCGAAGACCAAGGTCGGCGCCGAGCCGCGGTCGGCCAGCGCCACCTTCAGCGCCAGCAGGAACCGCGAAAGTTCGCCTCCGGAGGCGACTTTCATCATCGGGCCCGGTCTTGTGCCGGGATTGGTGCGCACCCAGAACTCGACCTGATCGATGCCGTCTTCCATGCGGCTCTCGGCCTCGCTTGCCATCTCGACGATGAAGGCTGCCCGTTCGAGCTTCAGCGCCGGCAGTTCGGCCATCACCGCCCTGGTCAACCCGACCGCCGCCGCATGGCGAAGCGACGAAAGCTGGGCAGCGGAAATGTCATAGGTCTCGCACGCGGCGGCGGCCTGCTTCTGCAGCCCGTGCAGGCGCTCCTCGCCGGCGTCGAGATCGGCGAGATCGGCGGCCATCGTATCGCGCAATTGCGCCAGATCGTCGACCGCCACACTGTGCTTGCGTGAGGCGGCGCGCAGCGAAAACAGCCGCTCCTCGGCCTGTTCCAGCCGCCGCGGATCGTACTCGGTGGCGCGAAGTGCCGCTTCCACGCCCGATTGCGCTACGTCGAGCGACAGCATCGCCTCATCGAGCGATTTGACCACGTCGTCGAGCAGGCCGGGCGCCTCGGTCACCTTGCGCTGCAGCCGTCGCAACAGGCTGGCGAGTTGCGGCAGGGGCGAAGACGGGCCCGAGAGCACATCTTGCGCATCGTGGATTTCCGAGGCGATCTTTTCCGCCCGCATCATCGAGGCGCGCAACTCGGCGAGGTCGGCTTCCTCGCCTGGCTGGGGATCGAGCTTCGTCAATTCGGCGACCGCGGCGCGCAGATAGTCGGCCTCGCGGGCCGCCGCTTCCACCTTGGCACGATGCCGCGAAAGTTCCAGTTCGCAGGCCCGCCAGTACCGCCATGCCTCGCCGGTCGCCCGCACAGCGCCGAGATGACCGCCAAAACTGTCGAGCAATTCGCGATGGGCACCGGGATCGACCAAGGCACGCTCGTCATGCTGGCCGTGGATCTCGACCAGCGCGTGACCGACATCGCGCATCAGTGTCACGCTGGAAGGCTGGTCGTTGACGAAGACGCGGGTACGGCCATCCGCCGTCTGCACGCGGCGCAGGATGATGTCGCCATCGCCCTCGATAGCGTTGTCGGCAAGCAGCATGCGGGCAGGATGGTTGCGCGGCACGTCGAACACGGCGATGACTTGGCCCTGTGCTGCGCCATGCCGCACCAGCGAGGCGTCACCGCGGGCGCCAAGCGCCAGCGACAGCGCATCGAGCAGGATGGATTTTCCAGCACCGGTTTCGCCGGTCAGCACCGAAAGACCGGACGAGAAGTCGATGTCCAGCTTCTCGATCAGAACGATATCGCGGATCGACAGTCTGGAAAGCATGGTGACGCGCCGCTCAGGCGCCGGTGATCAGCTTCCCGGCCTTGGCGATCCACGAGCCCGCATTCTCGCGCGGCTCGAGCCCACCAGTCTGCAGGAGCTTGTAGGAATCCTTGTACCACACGCTGTCGGGATAGTTGGTGCCGAGCACAGCAGCGGCAGTCTGCGCTTCCGATGTCAGCCCCATCGCGTAGTAGGTTTCGGTAAGACGCGCGAGCGCTTCCTCGACATGGCGCGTGTTGGAATAGGTCTCCACCACGACGCGGAACCGCTTGACGGCGGCGATGTATTCACGGCGCTCGAGATAATAGCGGCCGATCTGCATCTCCTTGCCGGCGAGCTGGTCGTTGGCGAAGCGGATCTTTTCCTTGGCGTCGTCGACATATTCGGAATCGGGCCAGCGCGTCACCAGATCCTGCATCGTCTGCACGGTCTGACGCGCTTCCTTCTGATCCTGGGTGACATCCCTGATTTGCCGGTAATAGCTCAGCCCGATGATATACTGGGCATAGGCAGCGTCGTCGGTCGACGGATAGAGCGTGAGATAGCGCTTGGCCGAACCGATCGCCTCGGTATAGTTGCCTTGGCGATAGTCGGCAAAGGCGCCCATCACCATCGATTTGCGGGCGTATTCGGAATAGGGATGCTGGCGGTCGACCGCACCGAATTTGCGGCTCGCCTCCTGCAGGCGCCCGGCATTCAGATTGGCGAGGCCCTGATTGTAGAGAACGTCTGCCGGCTCGGTCTGCTCGACATAGGTCGACAGGTCGACATCCTTTTCGGACGACATGCAGGCCGACAGGAACAGCGATGGAACAACCACCGAAAGCGCCAGGAAAACAGCCCGATGCGGCGCTTTCGATTGACCAATTCGCTTAAAGAACATGATTGGATTCCGCCCTTTCGGCGTCATTTCAGTCGACATCTCGCCCTGGGGCAGCAGGCATAACCATAATCGCCGTGCCCGGCAACGCTATCTCCGGCCATTCGCACATTTTTGTGGCAGCCTGGCGCAACCCGCACACTTGCGTGATTTCGCCGGCCGATGGTGCATTCATGCAACACAGGCCGGCGGCCATAAAACCCGAAAAACGTAAAGAATCAGATCATCCAGGGCGCGTAGACAGGTGCATAGACGGCGCTCTTTTCGACGGTGCGACCGCGCTCGCGGCGTGTCGTCTCGACGATCTCGAACGCCGAACGGTCCGACAAAAGGCGGCGCAGGGCTGCCGCATTCAGCCTGTGGCCGCCGCGATAGGAACGGAAGCAGCCAATGAACCGGGCGCCGGCCAGCGCCAGATCGCCCATGGCATCCATCGTCTTGTGGCGCACGAATTCGTTGGGATAGCGCAAGCCTCCGATGTTGATCACGCGGTTGTCGTCACCGATCACCAGGGAGTTTTCCAGCGAGGAGCCGAGCGCATAGCCGGCTGCCCAGAGCCGCTCGACGTCCTTCATGAAACCAAAGGTGCGCGCCCGCGCGATATCGCGGCGAAAAATGTCGGCGTTCATGTCGGATGCAAACAGCTGACGGCCGATCGCCGGGCTTTCGAAATCGATCTCGATTTCGAAGCGCGTGCCGTCATAGGGCCTGAACTCCGCCCAGGAGGCACCGTTCTCGATGCGAACCGGCTTGACCACCCTGATGTAGCGGCGCTTGACCGGCAGCGTATCGATGCCCGCCTGGTCGATAGCCTCCACGAACGCCATGGCGCTGCCGTCAAGGATCGGAACCTCACGGCCGTCGATCTCGATGACGACATTGTCGATGCCGAGCCCGAAAACCGTGGCCATCAGATGTTCGACTGTGGCGATGTGCTCGCCTGCCGGATCGCCGAGCATGGTGCACAGATCGGTGGCGCCGACCTCGGAAACAAGTGCGCGGAACTCCCGGACTTCGCTTCCATTCGAAAGCTGGAACACGACACCCGCATCAGCGTCTGCCGGCAGGAAATGAACGGTAACGGAATTGCCGCTGTGAACGCCGGTGCCGGTCAGCGTCGCACGCGATCTAAGTGTCGTCTGATAGTCGTGCAAAACAAACCCCATAGCCCATACTGCCTACGTCCGCTTCATAAGCCCAAGGGCGCGGCTCTTTGATCGGCAGGCAGGGCCACTTCCCCGAATCCCAGCAAACCGAAATTGATCGCGGCGAAGATAGTGGTCCGGCAGGAAGTCTCCAAATCACGGTTTCTTACTTTCTGTAACCGCGATCCGAACCGGATACGGTCTCATAACTCCTTGTTTTACAGGCACTTTTAGCGTTAACAGGCAAACAATTTCTTGTCTGCCTGTTTATAACTGTTACGGTCCGTTAACAGGTTAGTTGGCCTGGCGGCGCAGGAATGCCGGAATCTCCAGCTGATCGTCTTCCTGGACAGCCCTGCTCTGCGGCGTCAGCCGGCCCTGGTCGTCCAACTGGCCGCGGCGTGGCGCGTAAAGCTGCGGATCCTGGCTGGCAAGGCGGCGCACTTCGGGTGCCGCCTGGCGCAGTTTCGGCTCGCGCGGCTGCGCCGGCTGCAGCCGTGCAGGCTCTTCTTCGCGACGGGTAAGGCCGTTGGTCAGGCGCTTGAGCAGTCCCATCGGTCCGCTGTTCTCGTGGTCGGCCGGACGGCTTTTGGCTTCCACCTCGGCTTTCACCACCGGCGGAAAGTCCTCGACGCGCGGCATGCGCTGGGGCGCTGCCGGCTGAAGCACTTCACGCTGCGGCGCGGGCTGCATCGTTTGCTGAACCATTGGCTGCAGCATCGGCTGCGGCTGGGCCGGCGGCGCCTGGAAGATCTTGCTCTGCGGGCGGAAATCTTCCGCCTGGGAGGCCGGCGCGGGACGCGCCATCGCCGCCGCATTCGCCTCGGCGAGCTGGATTGCCTCGGCGACCGGATCGGCGGCGCGCGGCTCGTAGCCTCCCTGCTGGACAGGCGCCGGACGGCTTTCCGTGACCGGAGCGGCCGGACGGCTGACCGGCTTTGGCGGAGCCGTGCGGATGGCGATCGGCGCGGCAGCGATTTCTGCCGCCGATTTGTCGATGCCGGTAGCAACCACCGAGACGCGGATGACGCCTTCGAGATCCTCGTCGAAGGTCGCACCCAGGATGATGTTGGCTTCCTGGTCGACCTCCTCGCGAATTCGGGTCGCCGCCTCGTCGACTTCGAACAGGGTCAGGTCGCGGCCGCCGGTGATCGAGATCAACAACCCCTTGGCGCCCTTCATCGAGGTCTCGTCGAGCAGCGGATTGGCGATCGCGGCTTCGGCGGCGGCCATGGCGCGCCCCTCGCCGGAAGCTTCGCCCGTCCCCATCATCGCCTTGCCCATCTCGCGCATGACCGAGCGGACGTCGGCGAAGTCGAGGTTGATCAGCCCTTCCTTGACCATCAGGTCGGTGATGCAGGCGACGCCGGAATAGAGCACCTGGTCGGCCATGGCGAAAGCGTCGGCAAAGGTCGTCTTGTCATTGGCCAGCCGGAACAAGTTCTGGTTGGGGATGACGATGAGGGTATCGACGCATTTCTGCAATTCCTCGATGCCCAGATCCGCCGTCTTCATGCGGCGCTGGCCTTCGAAATGGAACGGCTTGGTGACGACGCCGACGGTGAGAATCCCCTTCTCGCGCGCCGCACGTGCAACGACCGGCGCGGCCCCCGTGCCGGTGCCGCCGCCCATGCCGGCAGTGACGAAGCACATATGGGTGTTGGAGAGATGATCGACGATCTCGTCGATGCATTCCTCCGCCGCGGCGCGTCCGACTTCCGGCTGCGACCCCGCACCCAGGCCCTCGGTGACATGCGCGCCGAGCTGGATCAGGCGATCCGCCTTGGACATGGTCAGCGCCTGCGCATCGGTATTGGCCACCACGAACTCGACGCCGCGCAAGCCGGCGGTGATCATGTTGTTGACGGCATTGCCGCCGCCGCCGCCGACACCGAACACGGTGATACGCGGCTTCAGCTCGGTGATGTCCGGCTTTTGCAGATTGATGGTCATTGTCTCCGTCCTTTGCCTTTCCCGCCGCTTCGCCGCTGCGGCCGCCTATGGGGCTGTCCCCGTCAATTTAAAAACTGTCTCTCAACCACTGACTCATTCGATGCAGTTTTCCGCCTGTTCCGGTCATCCTGAGACCAGAAATTCCTTTCGCCGGATGGCTCTCGAAATTCGCCATCTGCGGGTAGATCAGAAGCCCGACTGGCGTCGAGAAAGCCGGCCCCTTGGCCGCCTCCGGCAGGCCCGCTACACCGAGCGGACGGCCGATGCGCACATTGCGTCCGAGAATGCGGCGCGCTGCCTCGGGCAGGCCGGAAAGCTGGCTGGCGCCGCCGGTCAGCACGACGCGCTTGCCGGCCGCGTTGCCGTAGCCGGACCTGTTCAGCCGGTCGCGCAACAGTTCGAGCGTTTCGTCGATGCGCGCCCGGATGATGCGCGTCATCACCGAACGCGGGATCTGAAGCGGCACCTCGCCGTCCTCGCCGATCGGCTGTATCGAGACCAGGTCGCGGTCGTCGGCACTGCCGGGCAGCGCCGAGCCATGCATCACTTTCAGCCTCTCGGCGGCATCGAGCGAGGTTGACAGGCCCTTGGCCATGTCCAGCGTAACGTGGTTGCCGCCGATGGCGATGGCGTCGCCATGAACGAACTTGCCTTCCGAAAACATCGAGATCGTCGTGGTGCCGCCGCCCATGTCGATGCAGGCTGCGCCCATCTCGAGTTCGTCGTCGACCAGTGCGGCAAGACCGCTGGCATAGGGCGTCGCCACCATGCGCTCGACCGACAGGTGCGAACGGTTGATGCAAAGCTCCAGATTGCGCAACGGTGCCGCGTCACCCGTCAGCACGTGCATGTCGACGCCGAGCTGGTCGCCGACCATGCCGCGCGGATCACGCACGCCGCGCTCGGCGTCCAGCGAAAAGCCGACGGGAAGCGAATGGATCACTTCTCGCTCGGCCCGCAGCGCCTGCTTGGCGCCGGCGGCAAGCACGCGCTTGATGTCGGCCTCGTCCGCCTCATGGCCGCCAAGGTTGATGGTTGCCGAGAAGCTTTCGCTCTTCAGCCGGCCGGCCGTCATGTTGACGATCAGCGAATCGACGGTCAGCCCGGCCATGCGCTCGGCGGCATCGACGGCAAGGCGGATGGCGTGCTCGGCCCTGTCGAGATCGATGACGACACCCGATTTCACGCCTTGCGATTTCTGGTGGCCGATGCCGATAACCTGTATGCGATGCGAGCGCCCGCGCAGCAGCATGCCGTCCTCGCGCGGCTTGAGCTTGGCCACCACGCAGCAGACCTTGCTCGAGCCGACATCCAGCACCGTCATGATGCCGGACCGGCGCGACGAGGTATCGCTGTTGCCGCCAAGCCAGCTCATATCTTCGTCTCCGGCTTGCGCTTCGGCATTTTCGGCTTTTCATTGAGCGCGGCCTGACGCTGCGTCGCCGCCTCCGGCGTCAACTGGACGACGAGGCGATCGGAAAGGCGCATGTCGACGGCGGCGATATCGCGCGTCAAAAGCCCGTTCTCTCGGTCCATCCTGAGCAGATCGGCGATCGCCTGGTCCTCGCCATCCTCGGGGAGCTTGACCGTGATGCCGTTTTCCAGCTTCAGATCCCAACGTCGTTCGCCGATGCGGATGTAGCCTTTGATCCGTGCGGCAAGCTCTGGGTATTTCTTGATCCTGGCCAGGAAATCCGGCGCCTTGGCCGGGGCGCCGGTGCCGACGATCAGCGGCAGCAGCGACTGCTTGCCGCCGGAGAATGGCGCGATCACGGCGCCGGAGCGCTCGATGACCGAAAGCTCGCTGCCCTGCTGCCAGAGCGCGAAGGGCTCACGCTCCTCGATGCGCACCTCCAGCGTGTGCGGATAGACCTTGCGCACCGCCGCAACCTCGACCCAGGGCAGCGTGGCGATGCGTTCCCGCGCGGCTTCGGCATCGAAGCCGATCAGCGACGTCCAGCCATCGAGCTGCATCCTGTCGAGAATATCGATCTCGGAGGTTGCGCGGTTGCCGACGACCTTGATCTGGTCGACGGCAAAGCCCGTGCGCGCGGTGATGCCCTGGACGATAGCGTCGACATGCCCGCCGAGATAGGCGCCATAGGCACTGCCCGATACGAGCAGCGCCGCCGACAGCACGGCTGCGGAAAACGGCGGCACCTCGAAGTCGTCCTCGCCCAGACGCGCCAGCATGCGCGCCGGCCGGCGAAGCAGGCGCGGCAGCACGAAATGGTCGAACGACAACGCCACGCCGAACAGCGTCGGCCCGGCCGCGCCCTTCCCCTTGCCCTGTCCCCACCTCAACGCAGACACGAAGCGTCCTCCACCATCCAACTCAACAAATCGCCGAACGAGTGTCCCGCCTGCGCGGCGATCTCAGGCACCAAGGATGTCGGCGTCATGCCGGGCTGAGTGTTGACCTCGAGCCAGACAATTTCGCCGTTCTCGGAGTGTCGATCATCATAACGGAAGTCCGACCGGGAAACGCCCCGGCAGCCGATGGCTTGGTGAGCCCTGAGCGTCAGTGTCTGTATTTTTTGGTAAATATTCTGTGAAATTTTTGCAGGGCATTCGTGTTTTGATCCGCCCGCGACGTATTTTGAATCATAGTCGTAGAAGGAATGGCCGGTCGGGATGATCTCGCAGACGCCGAGCGCCACATCGCTCATCACCGCGCAGGTCAACTCCCGCCCGTGCACATAGCGCTCCGCCATGACGGTATCGCCATACTTCCAGTCGGACGAACCGATGACCTGCGGCGGATGCGACTGCCCTTCGTGCACGATGACGACACCGAAGCTCGACCCCTCATTGACCGGCTTGACGACGTAAGGCGGCTTCATCGGGTGCTTGTTCTGGATGGCGAAGCGATTGACCACCTTCGATTCGGCGACCGGAATGCCGACAGACTTGGCGATCTTCTTGGCTTGCTCCTTGTTCATGGCAAGCGCCGAGGCGAGCACGCCGGAATGGGTGTAGGGGATGGCAAGATATTCGAGGATGCCCTGGATGGTGCCGTCCTCGCCGAAAGGACCATGCAGCGCATTGAAGGCAACATCAGGCTTGAGCTCGGCCAGCACCGATCCAACATCGCGCGAGACGTCGACGCGAGTGACCTGGTAGCCTTCCGTCTCGAGCGCATCGGCACAGGCTTTCCCCGAAGACAAGGACACGGGCCGCTCGGACGAGAATCCACCCAGAAGGACGGCCACGTGCTTGCTTTTCATTTCCCGTCATTCCCTATCACGGCGGGCCCTTTCACTGCGGGTCTGCATCTCACACGCCCCGGAAAGGGCCATACACTCAAACGCTCGGAGCACTCCCTGCTCTGACGATTTCTGCAACATCGAGTCCCCAAGCCTCCCGGCAGGCAGCCCCTGACGGAAAAACGCTGGTGACGCGTCGAAACGACTCAAATCAGGAAACGCTTCAGGGCAGAGAATCAGAGAGTTGAATCGCTGGCAAGTCCTTACGATTCCGCGAGATTCACTTTCCGCAAAAACGGCCGCGAAAACTGTGTTGTTGAGTCCTTACAGCAACTGTCCGAGGAATTCCTGGACCTCGTGCCCTGGCCGGAATTTGCCGATGCGCTTGATTTCCCAATGCAGCCGGATGCCCGACCGTTCGAGCACGCGCGCGCGCACTGTCTCGCCAAGATATTCAAGGTCGTAGCCGGTGGCGGTTCCCGTGTTGATCATGAAGTTGCAATGCATCGGCGACATCTGCGCACCGCCGATCATCAGCCCCCGACAGCCCGCTCTGTCAATCTCCTTCCAGGCCGAGGTGCCCTCCGGATTCTTGAAGGTCGAGCCGCCGGTCTTTTCGCGGATCGGCTGCACGGTCTCGCGATGATGCTGGACGGCGTCCATTGCCGCCTTGATCGCGGCCTTGTCTGCCAAAACGCCTTCGAACACCGCTGATGTGAAGATCAGCCCGGCAGGTGCTGCCGAATGGCGATAGGTGTAGCCCATATCGGCGTTGCTCAGCGTATGCACATTGCCCTTGCGGTCGAGCGCCCGCACCTCGACAACACGCTCGCGCGTCTCGACGCCATTGGCGCCGGCATTCATCCTCAGCGCACCGCCGATGGCGCCCGGAATGCCGTGGTAGAACTCAAAGCCGCCTATGCCAGCCTGATAGGCGACAGCGGCAAGGCGTTTGTCGGGCGTCGCCGCACCCGCCTTGATTGTGGTTGGCGCAGTCACTTCGGCTTCGCCAAAGCCCTTGGCCGAAAGCCGGATGACGAAGCCCGCAATACCGCCGTCACGGACAAGCAGGTTCGAGCCGATACCGACGGTGGTCAGCGGTATCTCTTCGGGCACTGCCCCCAGGAACGCAGCGAGATCGTCTTCGTCGGCCGGCTGGAACAGCGCGTCGGCCAGCCCGCCGGCGCGGAACCAGGTGATCTTGTCCATCTCGGCATTGGGCGTGATGCGGCCGCGCAGGCCGGCAAGCCGGCCGCCAAGCTTGTCGATCAATGCCTGGCCACGCATCATGAGGCAGTACCGCCGAGGTCCCTGGGCAGCGCGTAGGCCCATTGCGTGATGTTGCCGGCACCGAGGAAGACGATGAAATCGCCTGGTTTGGCCAGGTCGCGGATAACCGGCGCAATCGCCGCGGGGCCTTCGATGTAGCGCGCGTCGCGATGGCCGCCGGAGCGGATGCGCGACACCAATGCCTCGGACGTCACCCCGTCGATCGGCTCTTCGCCTGCCGCATAGACCGGCGCCACCATCACCGTGTCGGCATCGTTGAAGCAGACGGAAAACTCGTCGAACAGGTCGTGAAGCCGGGTGAAGCGGTGTGGCTGGGCAATCGCGATGACGCGGCCCTTGGTGGCATCGCGCGCCGCCTTGAGAACCGCCGTGATCTCGACCGGATGGTGGCCGTAATCATCGAACACATCGACGCCGTTCCACGAACCGGTACGGGTGAAGCGCCGCTTGACGCCGGCGAAGGACGACAGGCCCTTCCTGATCGCCTCGGCCGAAAGGCCGAGCTCATGCGCGACGGCGATCGCCGCCGTCGCATTGGCGACGTTGTGACGGCCGGGCATCGGCAGGCGCAGGCCTGATATCGTCGACTGGCCGCCGGTCTTGCGGTCGCGGATCACCACGTCGAATTCCGAGGTCGGGCCATCCATGCGGTGATTGATGAAACGCACGTCGGCCTGTGCGTTCTCGCCATAGGTGATGACGCGCCGGTCCTCGATGCGGCTGACCAGCGCCTGCACCTCCGGATGGTCGGTGCACATGACGCCGAAGCCGTAGAACGGCACGTTTTCGACGAACTGGCGAAAGGCCTCGCGCACCTTGTCGAAGGAGCCGTAATGGTCGAGATGTTCGGGATCGATGTTGGTGACGACGGCAATCTCGGCCGGCAGCTTCAGGAACGTGCCGTCGCTCTCATCGGCCTCCACCACCATCCATTCGCCATCGCCCATGCGGGCGTTGGTGCCGTAGGCATTGATGATGCCGCCATTGATCACGGTCGGATCGAGCCCGCCGGCCTCGAGCAGCGTCGCCACCATCGAGGTCGTCGTCGTCTTGCCATGCGTGCCGCCGATGGCCACCGCCTGCCGGAAGCGCATCAGTTCCGCCAGCATCTCGGCGCGACGGACGATGGGAAGCAGTTTCTCGCGTGCCGCCTTCAGCTCCGGATTGGATTTCTTGATCGCCGTCGAGACGACGACCACTTCGGCATCGCCGATATTGTCGGCATGGTGACCGACGAAGCACTCGATGCCCTTGTCGCGCAGCCGCTGCACATTGGCGCTGTCGGCCTGGTCGGACCCTTGCACCTGGTAGCCGAGATTATGCAGCACCTCGGCGATGCCGCTCATGCCGATACCGCCGATGCCGATGAAATGCACGAGGCCGATCGTCTGCGGCATCTTCATACGTGCGTCTCCTTCCTGAATTCCGATACGCTTTTCTTCGACGCAATAGCCTCTGTCAGATCGGCGAGCAACCGTGCCGCGTCCGGTTTTCCGGCCGATTTCGCCGCCGCTGCCATCGTGGTCAGCCGCTCCGGATCGTCCATCAGCGCTCCGACGAGCGCGGCTATGCGCTCGGACGAAAGCGTCGATTGCGGATGCACTTCGGCGCCGCCTGCCGCGGCCAATGCCGCGGCATTGGCCGCCTGGTCGTGGTCGAGCGCATGCGGATAGGGCACCAGCAGCGCCGGCCGGCCGATCACCGCGATTTCCGATACGGTCGATGCGCCGGACCGCGACATCACCAGATGCGCCGCAGCCATGCGCGCCGCCATGTCGGTGAAGAAGGGCGACACCTCAGCCTCGACGCCAAGGGCGGCATAGGCCGCCTTCACCCGCTCGACATCGTCGGCACGCGCCTGCTGGGTGATATCAAGCCGCCCGCGTTGTGCATCGGAAAGCTGTCGAACCGCCGCCGGCACCGCATCGGAAAAGAACTGTGCGCCCTGGCTGCCGCCGAACACCAGGAAGCGGAACCGCTGCTCCCCGGTCGACGCCGCATAGGGCGTCTTTGCCGCCTCCAGCACTTGCGGCCTGACCGGATTGCCGGTCGTCACCGTCTTGGCGCCTGCAGCGGTTGAATCTTCTGGCAAAAACCCGCCGGCGATGGCATCGACACGGCCGGCGAGCGCCCGGTTGGCGCGCCCCATCACCGCGTTCTGCTCGTGGATCAGCGTCGGCACCTTGCGCCGCGTCGCCGCATAGAGCGGCGGCAGCGTCGGATAGCCGCCGAAACCGACCACCACGGCTGGCTTGACCCGACCGATCACGGCCGATGCCTGCCGCACGCCGCCCCAGATCTTCCAGAAGGCGGCGAGCACGGCGAAAGGATTTTTCGAGCCGATGGTCGCCGACTGGATCGGATGGATACCCGCGGCCGGGAACTGGCCGGCAAAACGCTCGGCACGATCATCGGCGGCCAGATGCACCGTCCAGCCGCGCCTGATCAGCTCGTGCGCCAGCGCCTCGGCCGGGAAGAGATGCCCGCCCGTGCCGCCGGCCGCCAAAAGGATCGCGCCCCTCGACATTTCACTCCGCCGGCATGGCGCGCTGCGACGGCGCGAAGCCCAACTGCTTGCGCTTTTCCGGCCGCTTGCGCGTCAGCGCCAGCACCATGCCCATCGAGATGGCGATGGCGATCTGCGAAGAGCCGCCATAGGAGATGAACGGCAAGGTCATGCCCTTGGCCGGCATCAGCTGCAGATTGACGGCCATGTTGATGACCGACTGCAGACCGAAGACCGTGACCAGGCCGCCGACCGCATAGCGTGTGAAATCGTCCTGCTCCTTGAGCGCGGTGCCGAGGCCGCGCAGCACGATGAAGGCGAAGATGATCATGATGAAGAAGCACATGATCAGTCCGAACTCCTCGCCGGCCACCGAGTAGACGAAATCGGCATGGCTGTCGGGTATCACCCGCTTGACGGTGCCCTCGCCCGGACCGACGCCGAACCAGCCGCCATTGATCAGCGCATCGCGGCCCATGTCCACCTGGAACGTGTCGCCCTCGCCGGTCATGAAGCGATCGATGCGGCCGGCGACATGCGGGAACACGGTATAGGCGGCAAACACGCCGCCGATGCCGACAGCGCCCAGCGCGATGATCCACAGCCATGGCAGTCCGGCCATGAAGAACATCACCCCCCAGGTGCCGAGCACCAGCATGGTCTGGCCGAAATCGGGCTGCGCCACCAGCAGCGAGATGACGAGGGCCAGCAGCAGCATGGCGAACAGATTGCCTGGAATGTCGGGCTGGCGCTTGTGTTCGGCAAACAGCCAGGCGCAGATGACGACGAAGGCAGGCTTCAGGAATTCCGACGGCTGCAGCGACACCCCGGCGAGCGACACCCAGCGACGCGCGCCCTTCACCTCGACGCCGATGTAGAGCACCGCCAACATCAGCACCAGCGTGATGCACAGCATCGCCAGGGCCATGCGCCTGATCTGCCGCGATTCCAGGAAGGAGACGGCCAGCATCACGCCAAGTGCGGGAATGGTGAAGATGATCTGCCTCGTGGCGAAGTGGAAACTGTCCAGGCCGATGCGCTGGGCCACCGCCGGGCTTGCCGCGAAGGACAGCACGATGCCGAGCCCCATCAGCGACAGGAACGCAGCCAGGAACCAGCGATCGATCGTCCACCACCAAGTGGCAACCGGGCTTTTGTCGAGACGGCTTTGCATTATCGTGCCCCTCCGATGAGCTTCACGCCATCAATAGTGCTCGCAGCTTGCCTGAAGGCTTCGCCGCGCACTTCGAAATTCTTGAACTGGTCGAAACTGGCGCAGGCCGGTGAAAGCAGCACCACCACCTCGCCGTTGCAGTCGTCCCTGGCCGCGTCGCTTGCCGCATGCTCGACAGCTGCCGCCAGAGTGCCGGAGATCTCGTAGGGCACCGCCTCGCCAAGCGTCGCCGAGAAGGCTGGTGCGGCCTCGCCGATCAGATAGGCCTTGGCGATGCGCGGAAAGAGGCCGCGCAACGGCTCGATGCCACCCTCTTTCGGCAACCCGCCGGCGATCCAGTAGATGCGCGAAAAGGAGGACAATGCGGGCGCAGCCGCATCGGCATTGGTCGCCTTGGAATCGTTGATGAACAGCACATGGCCCTTGCGGCCGACCTGCTCCATACGGTGCGCCAGCCCGGGAAAGCTCTCCAGCCCCGACTGGATCTCGCCCAGATCGAGCCCGACCTTGAGGCAGGCGGCGAGAGCGGCCAGCGCATTCTGCGCATTGTGCTGGCCGCGCAGCGAGCCGATGCCTTCGAGAAAGGCGACCCGGCTGTAACGGCCGTGCACCGCCTCCATCAGATCGGTGCCCTCGGCGAAATAGCCGTCGGTCAGCGGCAGGCGCTTCGAAATGCGAATGACGTGCCGGCCTGCCCGCTCCAGCCGGTCGGCGAGCTGGGCGCACCAGGAATCGTCGACGCCGACGATGGCCGTTTCGCTGCCGGCCGTCAGCCGCTCCTTGATCGCGGCGTAGTGCTGCATCGTCCCATGACGGTCGAGATGATCGGGCGTCAGGTTGAGCAGGACGCCGGCAGTCGGATTGATCGAGGGCGCCAGGTCTATCTGGTAGGACGAGCATTCCACGACATAATGCCGCCCCGGCTCCGGCGGATCGAGCGTCATCACCGCGCGGCCGATATTGCCGCCCATCTGCGTGTCGCATCCGGCCGATTTCAGGATATGCGCCGTCAGCGCCGTGGTCGTCGATTTGCCGTTGGTGCCGGTTATGGCGACGAAGGGTGCAGCCGGCGCCAGCAAGGTCCGCTGCCGGCAGAACAGCTCGATGTCGCCAATGATCTCGACGCCTGAAGCGCGCGCCAGTTCCACTGTCCAGTGCGGCTTCGGATGCGTCAGCGGCACGCCGGGCGACAGCACGAAGGCCGAGAATTTCGCCCAGTCGGCGCCACGCAGGTCGCCGGTCGCGATACCGACGGCCGCGGCATTGGCGACACTGCCGGGATTGTCGTCCCAGGCGAGCACCTCCGCCCCGCCCTCGATCAACGCGCGCGCAGTGGCGATCCCCGAGCCGCCGAGCCCGAAGAGTGAAACGCGCTTGCCTGCGAAGGATGCGGCGGGGATCAAGCGGCCTCCTATCGCAGCTTGAGGGTCGACAGGCCGACCAGCGCCAGGATGACGGCGATGATCCAGAAGCGGATCACCACCTGGCTTTCGGTCCAGCCGAGCTTTTCGAAATGATGGTGGATCGGCGCCATCAGGAATACCCGCTTGCCGGTCATCTTGAAGTAGCCGACCTGGATGATGACCGACAGGATCTCGACAACGAACAGGCCGCCGACGATGACCAGCACGATCTCGTGCTTGGTGGCAACCGCAACCGTGCCGATCAGGCCGCCAAGCGCCAGCGAGCCGGTATCGCCCATGAAGATCGCCGCCGGCGGTGCGTTGAACCACAGGAAGCCGAGGCCGGCGCCGATCACTGCGCCGAGGACCACCGCCAATTCACCGGTGCCGGGCACGAAATGGATCTGCAAATACTCGGCGAACACCGCATTGCCGGACAGGTAGGCGATGACGCCGAAGGACGCCGCCGCGATCATGATCGGCACGATCGCAAGGCCGTCGAGGCCATCGGTCAGGTTCACCGCGTTGCCGGCGCCGACGATGACGAAGCACGAGAACGGGATGAAGAACCAGCCGAGATTGATGAGGAACTCCTTGGCGAAGGGGAAGGTCAGAGACGACGAGAACGGCGCCTGGCCGTTGTGCATGATCACCCAGGCGGCGATGCCGGCGATGATGAATTCAAGCCCCAGCCGCGCCTTGCCGGAAAAGCCGAGATGCGATTGCTTCGTCACCTTGAGATAATCGTCGTAGAACCCGATCGAGCCGAAACCCAGGGTCACCAGCAGCACCACCCAGACATAGATGCTGGACAGGTTCGCCCATAGCAGCGACGAGCCGATGATGCCGCACAGGATCATCAGCCCGCCCATGGTCGGCGTGCCGGCTTTCTTGAAATGCGTCTGCGGCCCGTCGGCACGGATCGGCTGGCCCTTGCCCTGCCGCAGCCTCAGCGAATTGATGATGGCCGGGCCGAAGATGAAGACGATCAGCGCCGCGGTGATCAGCGCGCCGCCGGTGCGGAAGGTTATGTAGCGGAAGACGTTGAAGACGGAGATCTTGTCCGCGAATTCGACGAGCAGTGTGAACATGCGATTCGGTCCCCGGACCTGGCTCTAGGTCTGTTTGGCGGTTGCGGCTGCCGCCGGAAATTTGCTGAGCAGTGCGTCGACCAGTTTGGAAAATCCGATGCCTTTCGACGATTTGATCATCACCACGTCGCCCGGCTTCAGCGCCGACAGAAGCACCAGTTTCAGATCCTCTGCGCCGGCGCGATATTCTGTCTCGATCTCATCAGGCAGGATATCGGCCAGCGCCCGCATTTGCGGGCCGGCAAGAAACACCGTGCGCGTGTCGGTGCCGACGATGAGATCGGCAAGGGCAGCGTGCAGCTTCGCCGAATGGTCGCCGAGCTCGAGCATGTCGCCGAGCACCGCGATACGCCTGCCTTCGCCCGACACCGGCGTCGCGTTGAGCAGCGCCATCGCTGCGCTCATCGACGCCGGATTGGCGTTGTAGCTCTCGTCGATCAGCGTGATCGGACCTTTCGGGTGGCGCAGCACATGGCGCTTGCCGCGTCCGCGTTCGGCCGAAAGATCGGCCAGCGCCAGCGCCACCCTGGCTATGTCGGCGCCGACCAGGTGCGCGGCGCCCAGCACGGCCAGCACATTCTGCACCATGTGTCGGCCCGGCGCGCCGACCCTGGCGGTGATCTCCTGACCGCCGATCTTGGCAGTGATGACGGAATGATCGGCATGCAGCGCGCATGCCAGCAGCTTGAAGGTCGCACGGGCATTCTCGCCAAAGCCGTAGATGTGCTCGACGCCGGCGGCTCTCGCCATCTTGTCCAGAAGCTTCCAGCGCGGGTCGTCGCGGTTGAGAAGGACGGCGCCGTCCGGTTCCAGTCCTTCGAAAATCTCGGCCTTGGCCCTGGCGATCTCGTCCAGGTTGCGGAAGAAGCCGAGATGTGCCGCGGCGATCAGCGTGACGATGGCGACATGCGGCCGGACCATCCTGGCCAGTGGCCGGACCTCGTCAGGATGGTTCATGCCGATCTCGAACACGGCATAGTCGCAATCCACAGGCAGCCGCGCCAGCGTCAGCGGCACACCCCAGTGGTTGTTGAAAGACTGCGCCGATGCGTGCACCTTGCCGACTACGGACAGCACATGGCGCAGCGCTTCCTTGGTGGTGGTCTTGCCCGCCGAACCGGTCACCGCGATGATCTTGGCATTGGAGCGCGCGCGCGCGGCCAGCCCCAGCTTTTCCAGCGCGGCCAAGACGTCCTGCACGACGATCATCGGCGCCGTCAGCCGCCCGAGCGACGGCAACTTGCCCTCAGCGACGACCAGCACGCCGGCGCCGGCCTTGATGGCGGCGGTCGCGAAATCATGGCCGTCCATCGCCTCGCCCTTGATCGCGAAGAAAGCATCGCCCGGCTCAAGGCTGCGGCTGTCGATCGAGATGCCGCCGATACCCTCCGGCATCGGACCGAGCGGTCGTCCGCCCATGGCGGCGACGAGATCCTCTGACGTCCACAGGAAGCTCATGCGGCGTGCTCCTGGAGCGCGGCGCGGACTTCCTCATGGTCGGAAAAATGCAGCGTCTCGGCGCCGACGGTCTGGCCTTCCTCATGCCCCTTGCCGGCCACGATCAGCGTATCGCCGGCATGGAGCATGGCGACTGCCTCGTGGATCGCCTTGCGCCGGTCACCGATCTCGATGCCGCCGGGTGCAGCGGCAAGAATCGCGGCACGGATCGTTTCGGGCACTTCCGAGCGCGGATTGTCGTCGGTGACGATTACGACATCGGCGAGCCGCGTGGCGATCTCGCCCATGATCGGACGCTTGCCACGGTCGCGGTCGCCGCCGCAGCCGAACACGACGATGACGCGGCCGGTGGTGAACGGCCGCACCGAAGCCAACACGTTTTCCAGCGCGTCCGGCTTGTGCGCGTAATCGACATAGACCGGCGCACCGTTGGCAGCGGTGCCAACAAGGTCCAGCCGGCCCGGGGCGCCCTTCAATTTCTCCAACGCCATCAGGGCTTTGGCGGCAGGTGTTCCAGTAGAAATGGCGAGGCCCGCCGAAACCAGGGCATTGGCGATCTGGAAATCGCCGGCCAGCGGCAGGTCGATCTCGTGGAGAACGCCATCGACTTCCACCTCGGCACGCTGGCGGTGGCGCTCGTGCTCGACCCGCTTCAGTGTCAGGAACTCGCCGTGGCGGCCGACCGTCAGCACATCCAGTCCCGCGGCCCTTGCCGCCTGGATCGTCGGCTCCGACCAGGGATCGTCGGCAAAGATGACGGCCGGCGCGCCCTTCGGCAGCAGCGCGTCGAACAGGCGCAGCTTGGCGCGATGATAGTCCTCGACTGTCGGATGATAGTCCATATGATCGCGGCCGAGATTGGTGAACCCGCCGGCTGCGAGTTTCACGCCGTCAAGCCGGCGCTGATCGAGACCATGGCTGGAGGCCTCCATCGATGCGTGGGTGACGCCGGCATCCGCCAGTTCGCGCAGCAGCCTGTGCAGGTCGACCGGGTCGGGGGTGGTCAGCGAGCCGTACTCGTTGCGGCCCGGCGCCACCACGCCGGTCGTGCCGATCGAAGCAGCGGCAAAGCCTGACTGCTCCCAGATCTGCCTGGTGAAAGCCGCAACCGATGTCTTGCCGCTGGTGCCGGTCACCGCGACCATGGTTTGCGGCTGCCTGCCGAAGTAGCGGGCCGCACTCAGCGCCAGCGCCAGGCGCGGATCGTCGACGGCGAAAACCGGCACCGGCAGTCCGGAGACGGCGCCGCTGCCCTTGCCGGTCACGATCGCTGCGGCGCCGCGCTTGGCGGCATCGGCGGAATAGGCCGCGCCATCGGTCTTGGTGCCAGCGAGCGCGAAGAAGACCACGCCCGGTCCTACCTGGCGGGAATCCGAAGAAATCCCGGTAACCTCCGTATCGAAGGAAGCTGTCCCCTCGACAGGCAGGATACCAGCTAGGTCTTTCAGCTTCATCGAACCCCGTTCATAGCAACAAAATAGCGCGCAGTTGCCGGCGCGCCCTCAGAATCACTGATAGGAAACCAGCGTTGCGCCATTTTCATGGCTGAAATCTGGCTTCACGCCAAGCATGGAAGCCGAACGTCGGATAATGTTTGCAGCCATGACGCCAGCATTCGAGGCGGCCGTCGCACCCATGCCGGGTTTTTCCGGCTTCGGTTCGTCGGCGATGGTAAGCACGATGTATTGCGGATCATCCATCGGGAAAGCCGCGACGAAGGCGTTGAAGTTCTTGTCCTTTGAGTAGCGGCCGTTGACAACCTTCTCGGCCGTTCCCGTCTTGCCGCCGACGCGATAACCCGGAACCCTGGCGTTCCTGCCTGAGCCTTTCTCGGCGTTGAGTGCATAGAGATAGCGCATGTTCTCGGATGTCTTGTCGCTGACGACTTTCTTGGCCACCGACATCGCCTGTTCCTGCGCCCGTCTCAGGAATGTCGGCTGGATCAGATAGCCGCCGTTCATCAGCGCGGCACAGCCGACCGCCGTCTGCAGGGGCGTCGTCGACACACCGTGACCAAAGGCGATGGTGATCGAATGGACCTGTTTCCAGACTTTTGGCTCGGTCGGGCGGGCGACCTCAGGCAGTTCCGTCTGCATTCTCTCGAGGATACCCAGGCGATGCAGGAATTCGCGGTGCCCCTCGATGCCGACCGCTTCAGCTTCCTTGGCCGAACCGATGTTGGACGAATAGATGAACACTTCGGGCACCGACAGCACCCGGGACTTGCCATGAAAATCATGGATGGTCTGGCGGCCGATCCTGATCGGGCGCGTAGCGTCGAAACGGCTTTCCAGCGTCACTTTGCCGGAATCGAGCGCCATGGCGGTGGTAAAGCTCTTCAAGGTCGAGCCCATCTCGTAGAGCCCGGCCGACATGCGGTTCAAGCGGTCCTTGTCGTGCGCATTATAGGGGTTGTTCGGATCGAAATCCGGAACCGAGGCCATCGCGACCACTTCGCCGGTCTTGACGTTGAGAACGACGGCGCCCGCCGCGATTGCGCGGTATTTTTCCATGCCGGTGGCGACCTCATCACGCACGATATGCTGGACGCGCAGGTCGATCGAGAGCTGCACCGGCTTCAGATCCTTGGCCACCGCCAGGCCGGACGCCTGAAGATCGCTCAGCCCCTGTTCGTCGATGTATTTCTCCATGCCGGAGATGCCCTGGTTGTCGATGTTGGTGAGGCCGACAATGTAGGACGAGGTTTCGCCGGCCGGGTAGAAGCGGCGCTTTTCGGTGCGGAAGCCGATGCCCGGAATGCCGAGCTGCAGAATCTCCGATTGTTGCTTGGGCGTCAGTTGCCGCTGCAGCCAGACGAAGCCGGCGCCGCTCTTCAGCTTGTGATAGGTCTGCTCGTAGTCGATTTCGGGAAGCACCGTCGCCAGTTTTTCGATCGCCTCGTCGGCGTCGACAATGCGGCGCGGTTCGGCAAACAGCGACGCCGTCTTGATGTCGGTCGCCAGAACTTCGCCGTTGCGGTCGACGATGTCGGGCCGGGACGCCGTCACCCGGCTCTGCGGACCGCCGGACAAGTCGGGGTTCTGGAAACCGAGATAGACCAGCCGCCCGGTGATGGTCAGATAGATGCCGAAAAACACCGCCATCGTCATCACGACGCGGGTCCTGCCCTTGCCGCCGGTCGCCTTGCGGGCGCCTTCGACCACAATCGATCCGTCGTCACCGGACTTGGCGCGGCGCGTCAGCAGACTGGTGATCACTGGAAATCTGGCGATCATTGGACGATGCCTCCGGTGACCACGGGGTCGTTGCCCATCGGTTCCTTGCTGGAACTGTCGGCCATGCCGCCCAGCCGCTCGGACGAAAGGTCCTCGATGGTGAGGGGTTTTGCCGGCAGATCGTCCAGCCCGATGATCTGGCGGGCGCTGACCGGCTCGAGCTCGAGTTGCGATTTATAGGTCTCGGCCAGCTTTTGCAGGCGCGACGGTTGGGTAAGCAGGCTCCAGTCCGCCTTGAGGAGATCGATCGTATCCTCCTCGTAGCGGATCTGCGCCTGGATCTTGTGCACCGCCGCCAATTGTTCCTCGGCCTCGCGCTTGGTCTTGAAGGTCAAGGCCGCGGCCGAAACCATGACGGCGATAAGGACTATGTCGCTGGTACGAAACACGTGCTCACCTCTCTCCCGGCCGCTCGGCACCGGGAAGTTTTGGATCAGGAAGTTTTGGAAGCCCGAAAATCGAAAAATCGCCGGCGCGCGCCGGCGCGTCGGTGCGGATCGCCGCGCGCAGCCTTGCCGAGCGCGCCCGCGGATTGGCCGATATCTCGGCCTCACCGGGCGTCACGCCGCTGCCCACCTTTTTGAAGGTGGCGCTGCGCGCCTGCGCCTCGGGCAGGTGCCGCGATCCGGTCGCCGCATCGGCGCGATCGGCGATGAAGCGCTTGACGATGCGGTCTTCCAGGGAATGGAACGTCACCACGGCCAGCCGTCCGCCCGGTTTCAGCACGCGTTCAGCCGCAAACAGCGCTTTGGCCAGTTCGCCGAGTTCGTCATTGACGAAAATGCGCAACGCCTGGAAGACGCGGGTCGCTGGATGGATCTTGTCCTTCGGCGCGCGGCCGATATGCGTCTCAATGGCGTCTGCAAGGTCGAGCGTGCGCTCGAACGGATGTTTTTCGCGACGGCTTTCAATCATGCGGGCGATGCGGCCGGCATGGCGCTCTTCGCCAAGAAACCCGAAGATGCGGGCAAGATCGCCCACCTTGAAAGAGTTGACGACATCGGCGGCGCTGAGGCCAGCCTGCGCCATGCGCATATCGAGCGGTCCGTCGGCACGGAACGAAAAACCGCGCTCCGCCTGATCGATCTGCATGGAGGAGATGCCGATGTCGAGCACGACGCCGTCAGCGCTTTCGACATGCTCGTCCAATGTCGAGAACGGCGCCTGAACAAGCCGGAGCCTGCCGCCCGATTGTTGCTCGAGAACACGACCGGCAGCAATCGCATCCGGATCGCGGTCGATCGCGACAACCGAGGCGCCGCTCGCCAGAATGGCTTTGGAGTAGCCGCCGGCGCCGAATGTGCCGTCGACGACCACCTCGCCCGTCTTGGGCGAAAGCGCCTCCAGCACTTCGGCAAGGAGGACCGGAATGTGACGGGCTGGTCCGCCAACGGCGTGAGGGTCATCGCCGTAGCCCGCCATCATTCCGGCCGCTCCCCAGGCTTCGTCCCCTGCCGAAGCTGCAAAAGCCGGGCGCGTGCTTCCGCCCCATAGGCGGTGAGCCGTCCAGGTTCCCAGATCTGAAAGAAATTGCCGCGGCCGACAAAAGCCACTTCCGCGGAAATGCCGGTATGCTCGCGGATGAAATCGGTCATCGAGATGCGGCCGTCCTGATCGAGCTTGAGAAAGGTTCCATCGCCATGGCAGAAGAACGACATGTCGTCCGAGGTCTGCAGGAAGGGGTCTTCCTGCGCGATGCGCTGCTCGTAGCGGTCGAGCAGGTCGAGCCCACCGACATCCATCGCCGGACGGTCCAGGCAGCGCAGCGCATAGAGTTCCGAATAACCGCGCTTCTGCACAACCGCACGGAAATGCGCTGGAACGGACACCCGCCCCTTCGCATCGATCCTGTTCACCGCGCTTGACAGAAACCGGTCCATTACGCGTTACGGCCGCTTGCGCCGCCGCACCCCTCTGCATCTTCCCGCCCGCGCCGCCGCAGCGCGGTCCCTGCCCAAAACTCACTTCGCTCCAAAAGGCAAAAACAGGCGAACGCGCAGCCGCCGCGGCTGCCCGATTGGCGTACGCTTCACCCTGACGCGGAACGAAGGCTTGAATATCTGAATGGGATATCATGGGGTACTATGGGCGTCAACGGGAATAGGCTTCACAAAACGCGCGCCACAACCGATGAGGGCAGCTTTGACGGCACTCCCGTGTTTATGCTCCATTAAGCCTAACGAAGCGTTTAGAGCGGTTTGGCCTAACCGGAGGCGGCTTGCCGCGGAGCGCCACCACGCATAGCGTCGGCCTGTCTTTTCTCGGTCAGAAACAGGTTCTTTTCTCGGTCAGAAGGTTGAAAATACATGTCCGAAACAGCCAAATCGCGCGCGGCCACCCTTGCCCATTTGCGTGGCGTCAAGCTCGCCAAGGGCGACCCGGTCTCGCTGCCGCTGACAATGACGACCACTTTCCATCTGCCCGGCAATCCGGCCGGCGTCAGCCAGTACGGGCGCTACGACAATCCGACATGGGAAGCGGTGGAAGACATGCTCGGCCACCTCGAGGACGCGCCGTCCGTAGCGTTCCCGTCGGGCATGGCCGCGATCGCGGCGGTCTTCTTCGCGCTGCTCAAGGCGGGCGATCGCATCCTGTTGCCGTCCGACGGTTACTACACGCCGCGCCTGCTTGCCGAGCGCTTCCTCAAACCTTTCGATGTCCCGTTCGACACACGACCGACCAAGTCCTTTGTGGACGGCGGTTTTTCCGGCTACCGGCTGGTGTTCGTCGAGACCCCATCCAATCCCGGGCTGGACATTTGCGACCTGGCCGGCGTGGCGCGCCTTGCGCACGAGGCCGGCGCGCTGGTCGTCGCCGACAACACCACGATGACGCCTTACGGTCAGCGCCCGCTCGACCTCGGCGCCGATATCGTCGTTGCTGCTGACACAAAAGCGCCCAATGGCCATTCCGACGCGCTGTTCGGCCATGTCGCCAGCCGTGACGCCGGCATCATCACCGGCATCCGCGAGTGGCGCAAACTGTCGGGCTCCATCCCCGGACCATTCGAAGCCTGGCTGGTCCATCGAGGCCTCGAGACACTGGAGGTCCGCTTCGACCGCATGTGCAAATCGGCCGAACTGATCGCCCGACGCCTGACAGATCATCGGGCCGTGAAATCCGTCCGCTTTCCTGGACTGGAGGATGATCCTTCACACAATCTGGCGACCACCCAGATGGAGCGTTTCGGCTTCCTTGTCGGCCTCGACCTGGGGAGTGAAGCCAGGGCCGAAGCGTTCATCGGCGCCTGCGCCCTGATCCAGCCGGCGACCTCCTTCGGCGGCGTCCACTCTTCGGCCGAACGGCGCGCCCGTTGGGGTGATGCGGTGCCGCCCGGCTTTGTTCGCCTGTCGGTCGGCTGCGAGCCGGTGGAAGCGCTTTGGCATGCGATCGAGGCGTCACTGGACGGCGTCGACGGTTGAGCGAACCGATCACGAAGCCAGATCGTCGGCTTCGATACTGCGCCGGCCATGCAGCACACGCAGGATCTCGACTGCATCCGCGCCGACACGGTACAAGGTGAGGTATTCGCCGACGACCAGATGGCGGATGCCGGGCGCAATGTCTTCGCGCGGTGCCCCCGAGAAAGGATGCAAGGTCAGCAAATCCCAACGCCTCTCCAGGATTTTCACGAGGCGGATCGCGGCATTAGGATTGTGTTCGGCAATGTAGTCGCCGATACGTTCGAGGTCGATTAATGCCTGAGGAAGCAGGCGGTATTTCACTCCTCAAGGCCTTTGGCCTCGGCCATTTTCAGATATTTGGCGCGCAGTCGTTCCATGATTGGCGGGCCGTCCAGCGCCGGCCCGCTGTCGATCCCCTCCTGCACCAGCTTGCGCAACTCCTCGAGCGTGTAGCCGTGCAAGTCACGGCGGTCCTTCCATTGCCTGAGCGCGTCGCGGATCACCTCACTCGCCGAAGCATATTCGCCGGCGGCGACCACATCGTCGACCGCCGCCGCCAATTCCGGCGAGAGCGTGATGCTGCGTTTGTCGACCTGACCCATGGTGCGCTCCTGATACCGCCCGTACTAATGCATGTCGCGCAAAAGTGTGCAGCGGTTCTGCGACTGCATAAACAACAACCTAAAGCGCGTCGCGAGAGGACGGTCGAACGCGACGCGCTTTAGGAAAGTACGATTTAATCGCACCAGTTTCAAGAAACGCTTGCTCCATGCACAGCCCAGTAAAAGCTGATTCAGTCAATGAAGCGCCTGAACCAGCAAGCGCGCCCGAAGACGCAACCTGCTGATATCAGGGAGTTTCCCCCTAGAATCTGGACGAAAACGTAGAATCTGGACGAAAATTGCCAGCTGGCCTGTAAGCCGGGTTCTGTATGGCCCTCGCCCCTTGCGGCGCGAGAACGTGGCGGCCATTCATCTTGGGCGCATGTTGCCATGCGCCTCACGCAACCTACCCGGGCGGTGAGCCGGAAACAGCCCTCGAGGGTTTCCCCTCGCACCGCCCCTATTCGGTCTTGCTCCCGGTGGGGTTTACCGTGCCGCTCCTGTTGCCAGTCGCGCGGTGGGCTCTTACCCCACCCTTTCACCCTTACCACGACGGATCGTGGCGGTTTGCTTTCTGTGGCACTTTCCCTAGGGTCGCCCCCGCCGGCCATTAACCGGCACCGTGTCTCCATGGAGCCCGGACTTTCCTCACCCGCAGCCTTTCGGCTTCGCGGGTGCGGCCGCCCGGCCAGCTGGCAAGGCGTATAAAGGGATTCACATTCGAAAACGCAAACAAAAAAGCAGGTCCCGGTCTATTACGCCGGCGCTCCAAGCGCGGCCAGCTGCACTTTGACCTTGCCGCAATAGGCCGCGGAAATCGGGTTCATCCGCTTGGCGCCATGGCCGGCATTGTACTTCAGGATCGTGCCGCAGGTCGTGCCGTCGCCGAGGTTGCGCGCCATGGCGAGGTATTTCATGCCGTATTTGATGTTGGTCTCGGGATCGTGGAGACCCTTGATCGAGCCGCTGTAACCCATCATCCGCGCCGTCGACGGCTTGATCTGCATCAGGCCGATCTCACCGGCGCGGCCGACCTGGTTCGGCTGAAACCTGCTCTCGATCATGATGACGGCCTTGGCGAGCGAGACCGGCACACCATTGCTGGCCGCATGACGCTCGATGATCGTCGAATACTGGCCGCTATCGCCAGCGGCCGCCGGCTTCGGCGCCGCCGCCCGGTTTTGCCGGCCGATCGACGCCGTCGTCGCCTGGTCGATGCGGGTCCTGTTGCGCTTCACATGCCGCTTGGAGACTGCCTTCTTTGCAACGACTGGCTTCTTTGCAACGACTGCCTTCTTTGCAGAGACCTTTTCCGCCTTTGCGGATGCTGGCTTTTTCGCTTTCACCGCAGCAGCTTTTTTCGCCTTTGCGGAGGCTGTCCTTTTTTCCCCGGCATCTTGCCCGGCTTTCGGCGTGGCAGTCTTATCGGACGCGGTCATGAAACCCTGGTCGGCCCGCTGGCTCAAAGGCGCGCCATTGGCCGCACCGATGGCAAAAGTCATTACGCCGACAGCAACAGCTGCCGTTAAAACGGTTAATTTCTGCATGGGATCCTGTTCTGTTTAAACCGCGCGAAGAACTTCACGCAGCTACGCCAATCAACGTCGGAACATTTGGGAGGCTGTAGGTCCGACAACTTGCACGGATCGCATTTGACGGTCGAATTGGCGGCAAAAAAGGCGGGGCAAGTCACTTTAAATGACAGGCTGTAACTTACAGCCAGGAAAAGACTACTTGGACGGAACTGCCCTCACCGAGCCAAGCAGCCGTTCCAGCGTGCGGATTGTCGATCCGTCGGCCACGCCATCCACTTTGCGTTGCCGGAAATGCCTCTGGAAAGCCTCGACCACGATTTCGGTTTGCCGGTCGAAAGCGCCTGATATCTCCACGCCATAACCGTAGAGCGCCAGCATCGACTGCAGCGCCTCGACCTCGGCAGACGCGTCGCCGGCCTTCAGCACCGCGCCGCGCCTGACGGGTGCCGCTTCGACAAGATGGCCGACACCGGCATCGAACAGGGCCTTCCAGGGGAATCTCTCGCCCGGGTCGATCTTGCGTCCCGGCGCCACGTCGGAATGGGCGAGCACCCGTTGAGCCGGGATGGAATGGCGCTGAACAATCCCCTCGCACAGGCCGATCAGGGCATCGATCTGCCGTTTCGGAAAATTTCGGTAGCCCAGCGAATGTCCCGGATTGACGATCTCGATGCCGACCGAACAGGAGTTGATGTCGCTTCGTCCGAACCAGGAACTCTTGCCGGCATGCCAGGCACGGTCGCTTTCCCTGACCATCTGGACGATGCGGCCGTCCTCATGGACGAGGTAGTGCGACGAAACCTCGCTGGCCGGATCGCACAGCCATGCTTCGGCGCCGGCGCCGGTCTCCATGCCGGTGTAGTGCAGCACGATCATGTCGACCGTCTCGCGTCGTGGACCGAAATTCGGCGATACCCTGACCTCGGCGCTCGGCTCGTCGGGCAGGAAGCCGCTCATGCGTGCCGCAGGCCCCGTTCGATCATCTCATAGGCCGCGTTGATCGCCGCTATCCTGCTGGTTGCGATCTTGATGAATTCCTGCGGCAGGCCGCGTGCGATCAGCCGGTCGGGATGGTTGTCCGAAACCAGCTTGCGGTAACGCTTCCTGACCTCCTCGAAGGTTTTTCCCCGCTCGATGCCGAGCACGACATACGGATCGGCCGCACCCAGATCGACGTGCCGGGCCAGAATGCTCTGGTAATGCGCCTCCTCGATCCGGAAGATCTCGGCGATGCGATGCAGGAACTGACCTTCGCGCTCGTGGACCAGCCCGTCGGCCTTGGCGATATGGAACAGCCCGTCGAGAATGTCCTCCAGCATCGCGCAGTTCGAATGGCCGGAGCCGCAAAGCTGCGCCATGCGCGCGGCATAGGTCTCGAAGCCGGCGATGTCGCGCTTGGCCAGATCGTAGAGCCGCGCCACATTGCGCGTCTGCTCCTTCGGCACTTCGAATATCTGCTGGAAGGCGCGCACCTCGTCCTGGGTGACGATGCCGTCGGCCTTGGCCATCTTGGCCGACAGCGCGATCATCGCCACCGAGAAGGCGACGCGCCGGCGCAGGTCGGGGTCGCCGGAGAAAACCGTGCGCACAGCCTCGACCACGTCGGCGACGCCGGACGAGGTTGAGGACGAAACGCGGGTGATGAAGTCGCCGAGGCGATCCCAAATCGACATGGGCACCTATTAGGGCTAACTGGCCGCCGCTATCAACCCCACCGCTATCAAGCTGAAGACAATGCCGCAGGGCCGGCCCAGCCGATTTCGCGGCCGCCTGAGCAGCTGGCGCAACCGTCGATCATGGAAATTAGCCGGCAGCAGCGGCCATGGCGCGCGAAACTGCAAGCCTTCGTCACCTCGCCATTTCGGCCCCTTCTGCTGGGCCAAAAAGTGACAGGCGAAACCGAGCTTGCGGCGGCGGCCGCAAGAAGACTGTCCTGAAGTCAGAAGGCCGGCAGGATGCCGGCCTTCTGTTCATCACATAAGAATTACTGCGCGGGCGCAGATGGCTGTGCCGGAGCCGGCTCGGCCGGCTTGGTCGCGTCGGGAGCCGGCTGCATCGGTTGTTCGTTCGCCGGCGGGTTGGTGCTCTGCGTGGTGGTGGCGTCCCCGCCCGTGCCGCTGTCGCTGCAAGCCGCAACGCCAAGCAGGGCAAGCGCCGAAACCGACGCAAGAATGAGTTTCTTCATGACATCTCTCCTCTAATCACGCCCCCGCTACCGGTGACGATCGAGGACAGAATGCACCGAATGCCCCATGGGTTTCATAACGTTGCATTTCCGTATGTAACATCATCTGCTTTTGCGTTGCCGGCGAAGCCATGGCGAATTAACACCAGACCATGGCGAATTAGCACATTTGAATCAATAAAATGCCCGGGAGAGCTGCCGTGACCGCCAAATGGGATTTCTGGATCGACCGCGGCGGCACCTTCACCGATGTCATCGGCCGGGACCCGCAAGGCGGGCTGCACCCGCGCAAGCTGCTATCCGAAAATCCCGAAGCCTATGCCGACGCCGCCATCCAGGGCATTCGCGATCTGCTCGGGCTAAAATCCGGCGCGCCGATCCCATCCGGCCTGATCGGCGACATCAAGATGGGCACCACCGTTGCCACCAACGCGCTTCTGGAGCGCAAGGGCGACCGTGTGCTGCTGCTCATCACCAGGGGATTTCGCGACGCGCTGAGGATCGCTTATCAGGCGCGGCCCGATATCTTCGCCAAGCAGATCATCCTTCCCGAACAGCTCAACGAGCGCGTCATCGAGGTCGATGAGCGCGTGCGCGCCGACGGCCGCGTCGAAAGGCTGCTCGACATCGCCGCCATGCGCCCGGCCATCGAACAAGCCAGGGCCGACGGCATCGACGCGGTGGCGATCGTGTTCATGCATGCCTGGAAATATCCCGACCACGAAAAGGCGGTTGCAAAAGTCTGCAGGAAACTGGGGTTTTCGCAGGTCTCGGTCAGTCATGAGGTCTCGCCGCTCATCAAGCTGGTCGGCCGCGGCGATACGACCGTGGTCGACGCCTATCTGTCGCCGATTCTGGCAAGGTATGTGCAGAAGGTGGCGCAAGAGCTGGGCGTCCTCTCCCCCCTCGAGGGGGAGATGTCGGCGAAGCCGACAGAGGGGGTCATCTTAGAAGGCACCGCCAGAGCGTCGAACCCAGTCGAGCCGACCCCACCCGGCGGCTTCGCCGCCACCCTCCCCTCAAGGGGGAGGGAATCCCCTCGCCTGATGTTCATGATGTCATCCGGCGGCCTTACCGCCGCCGATATGTTCCAGGGCAAGGACGCGTTGCTGTCCGGTCCGGCCGGCGGCGTCGTCGGCATGGTCGAGACAGCAAAGCTCGCCGGTTTCGACAAGGTCATCGGCTTCGACATGGGCGGCACCTCAACCGACGTCGCTCATTATGACGGCGACTATGAGCGCGCCTTCGACACGGAGGTTGCCGGCGTGCGCATCCGCGCGCCGATGATGCGCATTCACACCGTCGCCGCCGGCGGCGGCTCCATCCTGCACTACGAGGCCGGCCGTTTTCGCGCCGGGCCGGATTCGGCCGGCGCCAATCCCGGCCCGGCCGCCTACCGGCGCGGCGGCCCGCTGGCCGTCACCGACGCCAATGTCATGCTGGGCAAGCTGCACCCCGACTTCTTCCCGGCCATTTTTGGACCCGGCCAGGACGAGCCGCTCGACATGCAAACCGTGCGCGAGAAATTCGCCGCACTCGCCGCCGAAATCGGCGACGGCCGCACGCCGGAGGCGGTCGCCGAAGGGTTCGTCACCATCGCCGTCGAAAACATGGCCAACGCCATCAAGAAGATTTCCGTGCAGCGCGGCTACGACGTCACCGAGTATCTCCTGAATTGTTTTGGCGGCGCCGGCGGCCAGCACGCCTGCCTCGTTGCCGACGCACTCGGCATGGAGGCGGTGCTGATCCATCCCTTCTCCGGGCTGCTGTCGGCCTATGGCATTGGGTTGTCCTCGATTTTTTCGTCGCGCCAGCAGGCGCTGCTGAAACCGCTGACGGAAGTGTCCAGGCCGGCAATCGATGAACTCATCGCGACGCTGCGCAAAGCCGTCATCGACGAGCTTGCCGCGCAAGGCATTGCCGAGGGCGCCGTCGCCTCGAAACCGGTGCTGCAGATCCGCTACGACGGCACCGACACCGCGCTGCCGGTGAATTTCGAGCACGGTTCGATCGCACGGGCCAAGGCGGATTTCGAAGCCGCCCACAAGGCGCAGTTCGGCTTCGTCTATGACGACAAGCCGATGATCGTGGAATCGGTCGGCGTCGAAGGCATCGACAGCGGCGACGCCGGCCGCGAGGAAAGTGATTCAATCCTTGAAGACATCGCCGCAAGCCCTTCGGAAAATCGGCAAATCTTCATCGACGGCACCTGGCGAGACGCCGGCATTTTCCGCCGCGAGGCGCTCAAACCGGGGCACAAGCTTGGCGGCCCTGCCCTGGTCATCGAACCGAACCAGACCATCGTCGTCGAGCCGGGCTGGCAGGCCGAAATCACCGCCAGGAACCACGTGCTCCTGCGTCGCATCGAGAAAAAGCGCCGGCTGGCGGCGCTCGGCACCGAGGCCGATCCGGTCATGCTGGAGGTGTTCAACAACCTGTTCATGTCGATCGCCGAACAGATGGGCGTGACGCTGCAAAACACCGCCTATTCGGTCAACATCAAGGAACGGCTGGATTTCTCCTGTGCCGTCTTTGACCGCAATGGCGCGCTGGTCGCCAATGCGCCGCACATGCCGGTGCATCTCGGCTCCATGGACCGTTCGGTGGAAACCATCATTCGGCTGAACTCCGGCGACATCCACCCCGGCGACGTCTTTGCACTGAATGCGCCTTATAATGGCGGCACGCATCTGCCAGACATCACCGTGGTGACGCCGGTCTTTGAGGATGGGCGCCCAATCTCCCCCCATGTGGGGGAGATGTCGGCGAAGCCGACAGAGGGGGGCGCTGTCCCGCCAACGCCTCCAATTGGCGAGCCGGCATACCGCGAAGCTGAGCGCTCGACGTTGCCCCCCTCTGCCCTGCCCTCTTTGTCACCAATTGGCATCTCCCCCACAAGGGGGGAGATCGGCCAATCGCCAAAGATCCTCTTCTACGTCGCCTCGCGCGGCCATCATGCCGACATTGGCGGCACGGCGCCCGGCTCGATGACGCCGCTCGCCACCACCGTCGACGAGGAAGGCGTGCTGTTCGACAATTTCCGCATCGTCGATCGCGGCCGGTTCCGCGAGAAGGAGCTGGAGACGCTGCTCACCGACCACCCCTACCCGGCGCGCAATCCGCACCAGAACATCGCCGACCTCAAGGCGCAGATTGCCGCCAATGAAAAGGGCGTTGCCGAGTTGCGCGAGATGGTCGCGCATTTCGGCCTTGGCGTGGTCGAGGCCTATATGGGCCATGTCCAGGACAATGCCGCCGAAAGCGTGCGCCGCGTGCTGGAGCGGTTGCCCGACAGCTCCGTATACGAGTATCCGACCGACACCGGCCAAATCATCAAGGTGAAGATATCGGTCGACCGGCAAAAGCGCGAGGCGACCGTCGACTTCACTGGCACATCGTCGGTCATGAAGAACAACTTCAACGCCCCCGAGCCGGTCGCCCGCGCAGCCGTGCTCTATGCGTTCCGCGTCATGGTCGAGGACATGATCCCGATGAATGCCGGGTGTCTGAGACCGATCAACATCATCATTCCCGAAGGTTGCATGCTGAAGCCGACCTACCCGGCCGCGGTCGTCGCCGGCAATGTCGAGACCTCGCAGCATGTCACCAATGCGCTGTTCGGCGCCATGGGCGCGATGGCCAATGCGCAAGGCACGATGAACAACCTCACCTTCGGCAACAAGCAGTACCAGTATTACGAGACGATCTGCTCCGGCTCGCCGGCAGGCCGGATGAACAGCGGTCGCGGCTTTGCCGGCACCTCCGGCGTCCACACCCACATGACCAATTCGCGCCTGACCGACCCGGAAGTGCTGGAGTTGCGGTTCCCCGTCCTGCTCGAGGATTTCCACATCCGCGAAGGCTCCGGGGGCAAAGGCAAATGGAGTGCCGGCGACGGCACCGAGCGCATCATCCGTTTCCTCGAAAAGATGGAATGCGCGATCCTGTCCTCACATCGCAATCGCCCGCCGCGAGGCCTGGACGGCGGCGGCGATGGCGAGGTCGGCTCGACCAAGGTTCGCCGCAAGGATGGCCGCATCGAAGTCCTGAAGGCTTGCGACCAGACGGTGCTCGAGGCCGGTGAAGCCGTCATCGTGACGACGCCGACGCCGGGCGGATTTGGCAACGCCTGAACTCGCCTCAACAGACTGTCACCGGCCTGTCATCCACCTGCGCTACCCGCTTGCGCCAGAGCAAACGGGGAATCGCCTTGTCATGACGGATGTTTCCGGAGAACTGGTTTTTCGCCGCGGCAAGCAAGTTGGCAAGGCCGTCTACCAGAACCGCCCGCTGTCTAAGGCCGGCCTCTCCGAGCGGCTCTTCGCCTTGCTGTTTTCCGGCCTCGTCTATCCACAGATCTGGGAAGACCCCGACGTCGACATGGAGGCGATGCAGCTTGGCCAGGGCCACCGCGTCGTCACCATCGCCTCGGGTGGCTGTAACATCCTTGCCTATCTCACCCGGTCACCGGAACGGATCGACGCCGTCGATCTCAACGCCGCCCATATCGCGCTGAACCGCATGAAGCTCGAAGCGGTGCGCCATCTGCCGTCGCAGGGTGACCTGTTCCGTTTCTTCGGCGCTGCCGAGACCCGTCACAATTCGCAAGCCTACGACCGTTTCATCGCGCCGCATCTCGACCCGGTCAGCCGTCATTACTGGGAACATCGCAACTGGCGCCGGCGTCGCCGCATCGCCGTCTTCGACAGCAATTTTTACCAGACCGGGCTGCTCGGCCTGTTCATTGCCATGGGCCATCGCACCGCCAAATTCTTCGGCGTCGATCCGGCCGGCATCATGGAAGCCAAAAGCCTCGTCGACCAGCGCCGATTCTTCGACGAGGAACTGGCGCCGGTTTTCGAAAAACCGCTGCTGAAATGGGCAACATCGCGAAAAGCCTCGCTGTTCGGCCTCGGCATTCCGCCGGCACAGTACGATTCGCTGATCACCTCGGGCGACGGCACCATGGCCAGCGTGCTGAAGGCCCGGCTGGAAAAGCTCGCCTGCGATTTTCCGCTGGAGAACAACTATTTCGCCTGGCAGGCTTTTGCCCGCCGCTACCCCAATCCCGGCGAGGCGGCGCTGCCTGCCTATCTCGAAAAACGCAACTACAAAACGATCCGCAACAATGCCGACCGCATCGCCATCCACCATGCCAATCTGATCGAGTTCCTTGCCGGCAAGGATGCCGGTTCGGTCGACCGCTTCGTCCTGCTCGACGCGCAGGACTGGATGACCGACGACCAGCTCAATGCGCTGTGGGCCGAGATCACCCGTACCGCGTCGACCGATGCCCGCGTCATCTTCCGCACCGCGGCCGAACCCAGCCTGTTGCCCGGCCGGGTCTCGAATTCGCTGCTCGACCAGTGGAGCTATGCGGAGGAGGCGTCGCGCGAATTCTCGGCCCGCGACCGTTCGGCCATCTATGGCGGCTTCCACCTTTATGTGAAGCAGGCCGCATGAGCGCGACCGAACTGCCGGCCAGGCACGGCGAACCGCCGGCCGGGCACGCCGAGCTGATGGACGGCGTCTACCGCTGGCAGCGCCACGTCTACGACCTGACCCGCAAATACTACCTGCTCGGCCGCGACCGGCTGATCGCGGGGCTGAATGTGCCCGCCGGCGGCACCGTGCTCGAGCTTGGCTGCGGCACCGGCCGCAACATCGTCCTCGCCGCCCGGCTTTGTCCCGACGCCCGCTTCTTCGGTCTCGATATTTCAGCCGAAATGCTGGAAACGGCCACTGCTGCCATTGCCCGCGAAGGCGTCTCAGGCCGCGTCACGCTGGCGCGCGGCGACGCCACCGATTTCGACGCGAAGGTGCTATTTTCCGTCGAAAGTTTCGACCGCATTTTTGTCTCCTATTCGCTGTCGATGATCCCCGGCTGGGAGAAGACGATTTCGGCGGCACTTGCAGCCCTGTCACCCGGCGGTTCGCTGCACGTCGTCGATTTCGGCCAGCAGGAGGCCCTGCCCCGCTGGTTCCGCACGCTGCTGCGCGGCTGGTTGAGAAAATTCCACGTCGAGCCGCGCGAGGCACTGCGGGACATCCTGCAATCGGAATCTGCAAGGCGCGGCGCAACCCTTCGGTTTAGAACGCTTTATCGCGGTTACGCCTGGCTGGCCGTGATCAAGATCGCCAGCTAGTTCCGCAGCCCAGAGGATTTGCTCTTTGACTGAGCCCTGTGGAGGGTCGCTGCCGACCGGCCTGCAACCGCCAATCTCCAACGTCTGCGATTAGCCATAAGCCCCCGCGCCTTCGTCATCCTAGGTCAAGCAAGGAGCGAAGCGACACAGCGCGGAACCTGGGATCCATTCCGTGACATCAGCCGAAGAATGCAGCGGCTCAGAACGAAAACAGCAGTGATCCGTCGCGCCCCCCTCTGTCCTGCCGGACATCTCCCCCACTTGGGGGGAGATCAGATGTCGCGTCCGGCTTCGCCAATCTTCAACGTTGAAAGAAGGGTGAGGCGCGCGAGCTGCCAATCTCCCTCCTTGTGGGGGAGACGTCCGGCAGGACAGAGGGGGGCGCCTCGCTCCGCGATCGAAGGTTCTGCACCGCAGCAGCGCTCCAAGGTCACGGAATCCCAAGATCGGTCGCGTCGCTTCGCTCCTCGCCAGACGGGCGGGCGCGTGTTGATCGTGGAAGGCCTTTGGCGACAACTGCATAGACGCTGCGGCGAGCGATCGCCGCATTCCTCTAATGCAGCGCCTTCACCAGTGCTGCCAGCATAATCTGCGGCCGGTAGCCGAGCTTGGCCGGCGTCAGGCCGAGCCGCACCACCACAAGCTGCGCCGAGGGGATTATGGCGACCGTCTGCCCGTCATGGCCTTCCATCCAATAGCTATCCCTTGGCAGGCCCGCAGCGATACCGGCGCCGGGGCTCTCCTCGTCGCCCGGACCCTCGATCCACACCTGGCCTCTGCCGTAGACTTTCGAGGCGGGTGCGGCTTCCCGCATCCAGGCGACGAAGCCCGCAGGCAGGACCTCCTGGCCGTTCCAGACACCATCCTGCAGCAGGAACTGGCCGAAGCGCGCCCAGTCACGGGCGGTGGCGTAGAGATAGGACGATCCGACGAAGGTGCCGTGCTCGTCGGTCTCCAGTACCGCGCTCTGCATGCCGAGTGGGTCGAACAGTGCAATCCTTGGCCACGCCAGCGCCTTGTTCTTGTCGCCGATCGCATCCTGCCAAAGCCGCGACAGCATCGCTGCCGTGCCGCTTGAATAGGAAAATACCTTGCCCACCTCGCCGGTCAGCGGCTTGGATCCGGCAAAGCCCGCCATATCAGGCTCCAGATAGAGCATCCGCGTCACGTCGGTGACGTCGCCGTAATCCTCGTTGAACTCCAGCCCGCTCGACATCGCCATCATATCGGCGAGGCTGATGGCGGCGCGGCCGTCCGCTTTCCAGGGCCCGAACAGGCGCAGGTTCGTCATCACCATCTTGCCGTCCTTCACCACCGTGCCGACGATCGCGGCATTGACCGTCTTGGTCATCGACCAGCCAAGCAGCGGCGACTTTTGGGTAAAGCCTGCGCCATAACGCTCGGCGACGATGCGGCCGTTCTTGACCACCACCACCGCCCGCATACCGGCGCCGGTCATTGCAGGATCGTCGAGGATTTTCGCGATCTCGGGGTTTTGCGATGCTTCGACCTTGTCGCCCTCCGGCCAGAGCGCGGCGAGCGGCGGCGCCGGTGTCAGCGCCGGCCCGGCGACTGCTTTGGCCCGGGCGATGTCGCCGCCCGGAACCGCGGTGCAACCAAGCCCGTTCCGAACGACGGCGACGCTCTTGCCGAACACGCCGAACAGCCCGGCCGAAACCGTGCCCTGCTCCTTGTCGACGGACATCCTCATCAGCCGCAGCAGTGGATGGCCCGGCGCCTGCACGTCGACTGCGAGCACCTCATCGGCATCGCGTCCGGCGATGAAGACATTCGAGCAGACGATCTTGGCCGTATAACCCGAGCCGACTCGGATCAGTTCCGGCGGCGCGATGTAAAGCCAGGCGGCGAGTGCTGCGACCGCCAATACGGCCAGCCCGAGCAGCCACTTCACCAGCCTCAGAGCAATCTGCATTTTCCGATTCCCCCGGAAGCTCATCTATGCCATCGATTTGCCGTCATTGCTTCGGCAAAATCGCGGTTCTGGTCGAGCGCTGTCAACGGAATATCAACCATGATCAGCGATACACCAGGGATAGGAGAGCGGTCCTGTGGGGCGATCGCTTGGGGGCACGGTCGAGGGACCACCTGCAGCAACAACCCATCAGCGGCCGGCTGAAACCGGTTCAGGAGTAGCGATGCGCCGTTTCGCGGCTTTCATCTTGCTGACGCTGCTGGGCGCCTGCTCGACCGTCGACGATCTTGCGCCTCCCTCATCGGGCGCGCCGAGCGTTGCGGTGCGCGCACCCCGTTTTGACGACTCCGACCCGCATGAGTGGGACAGCGGCGCGCCGTGGAGCTATGCCGTCCATGGCACCGACGTCTCCAAATACCAGACCTCGGTCGATTGGCCGGCGGCCAGGGCAAGCGGCATTTCCTTCGTTTTCGTCAAGGCGACGGAAGGTGGCGATCGCTTCGACGCGTATTTCAACGAGCATTGGAGCCGCACGAAAGCCGCCGGAATTCCGCGCGCCGCCTATCATTTCTACTATTTCTGCACACCGGCCGCGACGCAGGCGCGCTGGTTCATCCAGAACGTGCCCAGAGACCGCTCGGCAATGCCGCCGGTTCTCGACATGGAATGGAACCCGCAATCGCCGACCTGCAAGCTGCGCCCCAATGCGGCCACGGTGCGCAGCGAGATGAGCACTTTCCTCGAAATCGTCGAAAAGCACTATGGCAAGAAGCCGATCATCTACACCTCGATCGATTTCTTCGACGACAACGGCCTGTCGGCCTTCCGCGGCTATCCCTACTGGCTGCGTTCGGTGGCCGGCCATCCGCGCAAAAGATACGGCAGCCACCCGTTCACCTTCTGGCAGTACACCGGAACCGGTATTGTGCCGGGCATCTCAGGGAAGGCCGATATCAACGTGTTCAACGGCTCGGAAGCCACCTGGAACAAATGGCTGCGGCAGAACACCCGTTGACAGCGGGCCTGCAGCCTGCTTTTCGACACAGCCAATGAAGGACGCCTGCAACCGCCGGTAATCTTCTCGGGAGGATGGCGATGCGATTGCGCTTGGAAATTCTCGCGGCGCTGTTTCTGGCCGCCACGTCGCCGGCGGTGGCACAGCAATGCGGCGGCGATTTCCAGGCCTGGAAGCAGGGCGTTGTGGCCGAGGCGAAGAACGCCGGCGTCGGCACTGCCGGACTTGAGGCACTGGAAACCGCCGCTCTCGATGGAAAGGTGCTGGCGCGAGATCGCGCCCAAGGCGTCTTTACCCAGACCTTCATCGAGTTTTCGAACCGCATGATATCGGCCTATCGGCTGAAGCAGGGCGCGGTCGTCTTAAAGGAATATGCCGACGTGTTTGCCCGCGCCGATCGCGAATTCGGCGTTCAGGCCCCGGTCATTGCCGCCTTCTGGGCGCTGGAAACCGATTTCGGCGCCGTGCAGGGCGATTTCCAAACGCTGAACGCGTTGGTCACGCTCTCTCACGACTGTCGTCGCCCGCAGCTCTTCCGGCCCCAGATCGTGCCATTGTTGACGCTGATCGATCGCGGCGTGGTCCCGGCCGACGTCACCGGCGCCTGGGCGGGCGAAATCGGCCAGACGCAGATGCTGCCTTCCGACTATCTCGGCCGAGGCGTCGACGGCGACGGCGACGAAGTGATCGACCTGCGCGGCAGCGCGCCTGATGTGATCATGACCACGGCCAACAAGATCACGTCGCGCGGCTGGAAACGCGACCAGCCCTGGATCGAGGAAGTCCGCGTGCCGGACGACTTGCCATGGGACCAGACCGGCCGCACCAACAAGCTGCCGCTGGCGCAATGGGCTCAGTGGGGTGTCACCAACCCGAACAGCACGCCGCTTGTCGACAACGGCCTGAAGGCAGGCCTCGCACTGCCTATGGGCCGCAAGGGGCCAGCCTTCCTGGTCTACGACAATTTCGACGTCTACCTCGAATGGAACCAGTCCTTCACCTATGCGCTGACCGCGGCAAATCTCGCCGCGCGGCTGGCGGGTGCGCCGCAATTCGACCCGCGCAATCCCGAACCCGGCCTCAACGGCGACCAGATGAGGGCATTGCAGACAAAGCTCGAGGCCAGAGGCTATGACGTAGGCACGGTCGACGGCATCCTGGGCACCAACACCCGCGAAGCGATCCGCAAGGAGCAGATGCGGCTAGGCCTGCCGGTCGACGGCTGGCCGACACCAGAGCTTTTGGCGAAGCTGTAGCAGGTTAGCGAGTAGTGAGTAGTGAATAGTGAATGGTAAATGGTGAATGGAACTAGGTGCTCACTACTGACTACTGACTTATTCACTATTCACTATTCACTATTCGCTATTCACTAATCCATCACCGCCTGGCAAACAGGAAGTCGATGAAGACTCGCAAGGCCGGCGGAACCTGCCGGGAGCTTGTATGATATAGGTAAAAGCCCGGAAATCTCGGCGACCAGGCTTCGAGAAAACGGATGAGCTTGCCGGTTTCGATCCACGGCCGAACCTGGTAATCCAGCATGTAAGCCACGCCGATCCCATCCAGGGCCGCCCTGATCATCAGTTCCGTGTCGTTGACCGTCAGACCGCCGTTCACGGCTATTTCCAAAGCGTGTTGGCCTCGCGCGAACTCCCATCGATAGACGTTGCCGCCACCGGGCCACTGGAAATTGATGCATTGGTGATGGTGCAGGTCGGCGGGATGACGGGGCATGGGGTGATCCTCGAGATAGCTGGGCGCCGCCACTGCGGCCATCTCCAGCTCCCCGCTGAGTTTCACCGCCACCATGTCCTTATGCAGCCGCTCACCAAGCCTGATTCCGGCATCGAATCGTCCCTCGACAATATCGGTCAGCATGTCGTCGACGATGATGGTGAGGGCAATATCGGGATAGGCGCGGCGGAAATCGCCGAGGATGGGCACGATGAAACGCATAGCGGCGATGCGTGGAACATTGATACGCAGCGAGCCTGCCGGTCGATCGCGTGATGCATGCGCGTCGGCGACAGCCCCTTCGAGTTCGCTGAATGCCGGAGCGAGGCGGGCAAACAGCGTTTCGCCTGCAGCGGTCGGCGACACGCTGCGGGTCGTGCGGTTGAGCAGCCGGACACCTACACGCTCCTCCAGCCCGCGTATCGTCTGGCTAAGCGCCGGCGGCGAAATTCTGAGCCTGGCCGCGGCGCGGACAAAGCTGCCTTCCTCGACGATCGTCGCGAACGCCCTCAGCTCGGAAAACTCGGTCCCTCGCATTATGTACCCCAGACTTAACAAGCCTGTTCGATTATAGGCTATTATCTGATCAATAGCATGCCCCTAACGTCCACATGGAACGCCGCCGCTCGATTTGGAACGGCCGTAGCCAGACGAGAAAGGGACAGCTATGTATCATTCGCTTGAAGGCAAAATCGCGCTCGTGACCGGCAGTTCGCGCGGCATCGGCCGCGCCATCGCCGAGGGGCTCGCGGCAAACGGCGCGGCCGTGGTCGTCAATTATGTCGGCAACGAGAAAGCCGCCCAGGAAGCCGTTGCCGCCATCCGCGAGAATGGCGGCAAGGCCGTCGCCATTCGCGCCGATATCTCCATTGTTTCCGACATTCGCCGGCTGTTCGATGAAACCGAGAAGCAGATGGCCGCGATTGATATCGTCGTCGCCAATGTCGGCGTCGCCGTCATAAAGCCGTTGGTCGAGGCCACCGAATCCGACTTCGACCACGTCTTCGGCGCCAATGCCAAAGGCACCTTCTTCACGCTTCAGGAAGCGGCGCGGCGCGTGCGCGACGGTGGCCGTATCATCGCGGTTTCCACCGGTGGAACCAAGATGTTCTTCACCCAGACCGCCCTTTATCTCGGCAGCAAAGGAGCCGTCGAGCAGTTCGTCCGCGTCCTCTCGCGCGAACTCGGACCGCGCTCCGTCACCGTGAATGCGCTTTCGCCAGGCTTTACCGACACTGACCTGCTGCCCGAGCGGGATCGCGCGATCGCCGCCGGGATGTCGCCCTTCGGCAGGATCGGAGCGCCGCGCGACATCGCCGATGTCGCGGTTTTCCTCGCTTCCGACGAGGCCCGTTGGCTGACCGGCGAGAACATCCAGGCCGGCGGCGGCGTTGCTTAGTGAATAGTGAATAGTGAGGTTGTGGTGGCAGTGGAATTAGGCAGTCACCGCTGATTACTGAATACTGACTACTGACTACTACGCACTATTCACTATTCACTATTCACTATTCACTATTCACTATTCACTATTCACTATTCACTATACACTATTCACTAATCCGCCATCGTCTCCAGGCTGGCGAACCCTTGTGGCGCATCGCCCTCATCGAACGGCGTCGTCACCTCGACAAACGTGTCGGGATAGAAGCCGTTGAACCGTGTCCTCAGCGACAGCGAATAGGCGCCGATATGACCGATCTCGATCCAGTCGCCGGTATCGACCGTTTCCGGCAGCCAGAACGGCCGCGACAGGATGTCGACGGAATCGCAGGTCGCGCCGCACACCTTGAACGGCACGATGGTCTTCTCCTCGCCATTGCGCGAGCGGATCGCCGGGTCTGGAATGAAGCGCGCCGGCAGCGTGATCTTGCCGGTCCATGAATCCGACAGCGACGCCCAGATGCCGTCATTGATGTAGAGCCGCTTGCCCTTGCGCAGCAGCACGCGCACGATCAGCGACAGGCAGCGCGCCACGATCACCCGGCCCGGCTCCGCCACCAGCGGCATCTGGTCGAACTGGTATTCCTTGAGATCGCCCGACAGCCGCGACATGATCTGGCCGAGCGACGGCATCTCGATCTGCTTGCGGTTGGGATCATGGCCGTATTCGGCGGGAAAACCGCCACCGACGTCGAGGCCGGCGATGTCGAAGCTGACGCGGTTGCGCACCCAGTCGGCCGAGGCCAGCGCGCGCTCATAGGTGTCGGGATCCTCGATCTGGCTGCCGACATGAAAGCACAAGCCGACCTTGTAGCCCGTCCGGTTCAGCCGTTCGGCCAGTTCGACCGCATTGGCCGGTCCGGCGCCGAACTTCTTCGACAGTTCGTAGGCGGCCGATCCTTTCGTCTGGATGCGCACGAACACGGTGATCGCACCCGGATCGATATCGAGCGCCCGCACCACGCGGGTCAGCTTGGTGATCTCGTCCTCGTGGTCGAGCGAGATGACCCGGATGCCATATTTCTCCAGCGCCAGCTTGATGTCCGACTGTGCCTTGACCGGATGCATGTAGAGCATCTCGGCGTCCGGCGAGACCGCGCGCACGGCGGCGAACTCGCCGGGCGAGGCCACGTCGAAAGCGCCGACGCCGGCCTCGACCAGCGCCTTCAGCACGATCTGCTCGCCGTTGGTCTTGACCGCATAGGCGGTCTTGCCGGGAAACATGCCCATGAACTGCCTGGCGTCCGCCTTCAGCACCTGCGGGCGGAAGCAATAGATCGGATCGTCCGGGCGAAGCGCCAGCGCCGCTTCGCGCGCATTTTCGAATTGCTGCATGGACGAATCCCTTGGCTTAGACTGCGCACAATTAATCCAACCTATGCGGGAATGAAAACAATTCTGTGTCTCGCACCCCTGACGCTGCGGCGCTACGGCAGATGATGCAATGCTAGTCCACTGATCTGGTTTCGGGTGGCCCTTGCCATCGAACAGAATATGGCCTGAACAGACGCCTGATTGACTTGGCATTCAGAACCATCCGGGAGGATTCTCCATGGCGATCACAACCACGACGGCAATGCGCGGCCCCATGGTCTTGAAAGACTGGGCGCAGCTTCTGCTGCTCGGTGCGATCTGGGGTGGCTCGTTCTTCTTTGCCCGCATTGCGGTTGCCGAGATTCCGCCGCTGGTGCTGGTGCTGTTTCGCGTCGCCATCGCGGCGCTGGCGCTGCATCTCTATCTCGGCCTGCGCGGTCCGTCCTTCCGCATCGCCTTGCCGCATGCCGGCCTGTTCTTTCTGCTGGCGCTCGTCAACAACGTCATACCGTTCTCGCTGATCTTCGCCGGCCAGACCGAGCTTGGCGCCGGTGTCGCCTCGGTGCTCAATTCGACGACGCCGTTCTGGACGTTGATCCTCGCCAACGCGCTGACATCAGACGAAAAGCTCTCCTGGAACAAGCTTGCCGGGATCGCGCTCGGCATCGTCGGCACTGCGGTGATGATCGGTCCCGGCCTGCTTGCCGGGCTGGGCGGTCCGGTCTGGGCGAAATTTGCGCTGGTCGGCGCCTCCCTGTCCTATGCGGTGGCCCTGATGATCGCCCGCCGCTTCAAGGGTGTGCCGTCACCGGTCATCGCCACTGGACAATTGACCGCTTCGACCATCATCATGATCCCGATCGTGCTGCTTGGCCACGGCACTGCCAACCTGTTTTCGGCCTCGCCGCCGGTCTGGGCGGCGGTGTTGGCGCTGGCCCTGCTGTCCACCGCCTTCGCCTACATCCTCTATTTCAACCTCGTCGCCTCGGCCGGCGCCACCCACGCCTCGCTGGTCACGCTCATCGTGCCGGCCAGCGCGATCCTGCTCGGCTTTCTGTTCCTGGGCGAACGGCTCCAATTGTTCGAGCTCGGCGGCATGGCGCTGATCGCGATCGGCCTCGTCACCATCGACGGCCGCCTGTTCGGCCGACGCTGATGCATGTCGCCCAAAAGCACGCCCTCGGGCTTGAACCGAGGGTGCGTAGCGGTTTGCGATAACGACATGCATGACCAACAAGCTGAAGCGGGTCGCTTCCCAGGCCTGACACGCTTGAGGGTCCAATCGGACGCCCAAACGACGCTCCAACTCAACTTGTCGAATCTTCGTACCGACGCGAAAATCGATTCCGACTTTCAGCGGCGGTAAAGCTGCCATACCCATTCTTGCCCCAGCTCCGTCACATTTTGTACACAGGGCCGAAGCGGGATTTACCGAAGAGTTTCAATGCCTAACGGCAAATGGCCTGTCGCAAATTCCACAATGTCGTCGCATTGCAGCATAGTTTCCGCTTGCCTGTGGCAGAAATGCCCCTAGACTCGGGCCATAGCTCTTTAAGAGGAGGCTATGACATGGGACTCACGAGGCCAATCAACGCATTGATGATTTGTGCTGCATTTGCCTTCATCGGGGCGCTGATTATGGGCTTTCTTCCATAGACCCGCCAAGCAACGGAAGATCAGCACAAAATAGTCCAAGTCATTGAAAAGGCCGGGTTTTTACCCGGCCTTTTTGCATCCCGGATTTGACGGGGAGTTACGCCGCGGCGGACCCTGCGGCTTCAGCCTCGTGCGAGCGGATGCCGATCATGTGGCAGATGGCGAAGACCAGATCGGCGCGGTTCATGGTGTAGAAATGAAAATCGCCGACGCCGCGCTCGACAAGGTCCAGCACCTGCTCGGCCGCCACCGCGGCCGCCACCAGCGCATGTGTCTGCGGGTCCGTCTGCAGCCCGTCGAAGCGCTCGGCCATCCACGCCGGCACCAGCGCGCCGCAGCGCGCCGAGAAATTGGCGACCTGGGTAAAATTGTGGACTGGCAATATGCCCGGCACGATCGGTATGTAGATGCCGGCCCGCCGCGCCCGCTCGACATAGCGCTCGTAGAGGTCGTTGTCGAAGAAGAACTGGGTGATCGCTCGCGTCGCGCCATTGTCGACCTTGCGCTTCAGCATATCGATGTCAGTGGCGAAATCCGGGCTCTCCGGATGCTTTTCCGGATAGGCCGAGACCGAGATGTCGAAATCGCCGACACCTTTCAGCGCCCCCACCAGTTCGGCGCCATTGGCATAGCCGTCCGGATGCGGACGGTAGGCGGCGCCGACGCCCTCGGCCGGATCGCCGCGCAGGGCGACGAAGCGAATGACACCCATGTCGGCGAATTCCTGGATGACTTCATCGACCTCGTGACGCGCCGCATCGACGCACGTCATGTGCGCCGCCGGCGTCAGCGTCGTTTCGTTGAGGATGCGCTTGACCGTGCGCGCCGTGCGCTCGCGGGTCGAGCCGCCGGCGCCATAGGTGACGGAGACGAATTTCGGCTTGAGCGGCTGTAGCCGGGTAACTGTGTCCCACAGCCTTGCTTCCATCTCGTCGCTCTTCGGCGGGAAGAACTCGAACGAAACCCTGATCTTGTCGCCAATGTCAGGGCGGCGGGAAAAGCGGAACTGGTTCATCAGGCGGTTTCCCCTATCGGAAAGGCATTGGCCGGTTGTGCGTGGTTGGAAGGATCGGCGATCAGCATGCGCTGGTCACGGCCGAGCCACAGTTTTACGGTGAGCCTGGGTTCATTGCCGGCGCGCGGCTCGAATTCCTGGCGCTCTTCGAGGTCGAGCCCGGCCTCGGAAAACCACTCGGTGATCTGCCGGTCGGCAAAGCCGAGCCGCACATGCGCGTGGGCGTCGCGCAAAAATTCCAGCGAATGCGGAGCGAAATCCACGATCACCAGCCGGCCTGCCGGACGCAGCAGCCTTGCTGCCTCGCGGATGGCGCGAGCAGGATCGTCAAGATAGTGCAGCACCTGGTGGATGGTGACGAGATCGAAGGCGTCGCGCTCGACCGGCGGCGCAAAAATGTCGCCCTGGCGCACCTGCGCATTCGAGATGCCGGCCTTGTCGAGATTGGCGCGCGCCACCGTCAGCATCTCGCGCGACATGTCGATGCCGATGCCGCGCCGGTAGAGCGGCGAAAAGATCTCGAGCAGCCGCCCGGTGCCGGTGCCAAGGTCGAGCATCGACTGGAACGGCCGCTTGCCGACGAGCTTGAGCAACGCTGCCTCCACGGCGCGGTCCGGCACATGCAGCGAGCGGATGTGATCCCAGCTTGCGGCATTTGCGGAGAAATATTCGGCGGCGCGATCCTGCCGCTTGCGCTTGACCGCCGCCAACCGATCGAGGTCACGCTCGACCTGCGGATCGGCACCCCGGATACCGGAGACCAGCCTGAGCACGAAGTCCCGCGCCGCATCCGAATCCGACAGCCGGAAGAAGGCCCAGGAGCCCTCCTGATAGCGGCCGATCAGCCCCGCCTCCAGTAAAAGCTTCAGGTGGCGGGAGACGCGCGGCTGCGACTGGCCGAGGATTTCGGTGAGATCGGAAACGGTGAGGTCGCCGCGCGACAGCAACGCCAGGATGCGCAATCGGCTGGATTCGGCCGCCGCCTTCAATGTATCTACCATGGTGTCGAGCGCGACATACATGCGAGCATTCTCTTTGAAAAGATATAAACATATGTTTATGTCGATTTTGAAAGGCTTGCAAGCGCTATGTCGCTCCCGGACAAGAAAATGGCGCATGCGTGGCGGATCGCGCACAGCCGGAAGCAGGATCGGGGCAAAACCGTGTTCGAAACGCGCAGCGGCGAAAAGCTCCTTGAAACTGATCCCGCCGATATGGCGCCGGACGGCCACGTCGTCTTCATCGGCCGCATCGCCTCGCCCTGGACCTCGCGGGAAACTTGCCCCAAGAACATGAAAGCCGCGCGCGAAACCGGACAGCCGGCGGTTCTCACCATCGACCTGCCCTATCGCGAGGGTCTGCTCGGGCTTGCACGCGCCAGTCACGTCATCATCCTGTCCTGGCTGCACCACGCCCCGCGGACCCTGATTGTTCAGAAACCCCGCCATGCGGCTGAACCGACGGGCGTTTTTTCGCTGCGCTCCCCGGCCCGGCCGAACCCGGTCGGGTTGCATATCGCCAGGCTCGTCGCCCTCAACATCGAAACGGGTCGTATCGATGTCGATGCCATCGACCTGCTCGACGGCACGCCGGTGATCGACATCAAGCCTTATTTCGCTTCGACCGATGCCTTTGCCGACGCGACCATTGCCGGACGGGACGAGCCCGGACAGGTCATACCCGGACAGGTCGGGCGATGAACGCGCCGACCGGTCGCCGCCGCGCCATCGCCAAGGCGCTGACAGCGCTTTTGCCGCTGGCGCCCTATGCCGACATGGAGAAGATCCGCGCCGACGCCGGCGCGGTGCATATGAAGAGCTTGCCGCCGAGCATTGCCGTATGGCTGGCGACAATAGCCCATATCCGTCATGTGCACACCGACTACGAGAAACTGCTGGCCGAAGGCTACGATCGCGACTCGGCGCGTTTCTTCGTCATGGAACAGACCAACAGGGTGCTGACCCGTTGGCGCGCCACCCGTCTGCTACAGGATGAGGACGAGGAATAACCAGATACCCCGATGGCTCATCCGCAACCCCGGCCTGTGTCTTGTGCCAACCGCCGCAGCGCTCTATCGCGTTCGACGAAGACGACCTGACGGAGGACGTGATGAGCAACTTGATCGATCCGCACGCCAAACCACTGCCCTCGCTCTCCGCCCATCATATAGACCCGCACTCCCATCCCGATGGTGTTGCCTTCCTGGACGGGCAGTATCTGCCGATGTCGCAAGCCAAGATCTCGGTGCTGGATTGGGGCTTCCTGCATTCCGACGCCACCTACGACACAGTGCATGTCTGGGACGGTCGTTTCTTCCGCCTCGATCTGCATCTCGATCGCTTCTTCGGCGGGCTGGACAAGCTGCGCATGACGGTCCCGTTCGACCGCGATGGCGTGGCCGAAATCCTCCACAATTGCGTGGCGCTGTCGGGTCATCGCGCCGCTTATGTCGAGATGCTGTGCACGCGCGGCGCCTCGCCGACCTTCAGCCGCGACCCGCGCGACGCCGTCAACGCTTCATGGCGTTCGCCGTTCCCTTCGGCTCGGTCGCCAACGCCGAGCAATTGCAGCGCGGCCTGCATGTGGCGATCAGCGACAAAGTGCGTATCCCACCAGCCTCGATCGACCCGACAATCAAGAACTACCACTGGCTCGACCTGGTGCGAGGCCTCTACGACGCCTATGACCGCGGCGCCGAGACCGCACTGCTCCTCGATTTCAACGGCAATGTCGCGGAAGGCCCCGGCTTCAACGTCTTTTGCGTGGATGACGGCAAACTGTCGACGCCGGCTGTCGGCGTGCTGCCAGGTATCACCCGCCGCACCGTCTTCGATCTCTGCGCGGAGGCAGGGCTTGCCGTTGCCGCGGCCGATGTCAGCGTCGCTGCGCTGCGTCAGTCCGATGAGGTCTTCATCACCTCGACCGCCGGCGGCATCATGCCGGTAACGATGATCGACGGTGTTCCGGTCGCGGACCGCAAGGTCGGTGCGATTACCAGGCGCCTCATGGCGATCTATTGGCAAAAGCACCGAGATCCGACCTGGTGCAGCCCGGTGCACTATCCCTGACCATCCCTGGCCTCAGGCCCGGTAAATCCACTGCTCGGGCACACGCACCGAAATCTCCTCGCCGGCCGTGATGCGTCCTGGTTTTTCCACCCAGGCGACAAGGCCGCGCAACCGCTTTGCCGTCTTCGGGAACAACAGCGCGCCGGCTTCACGGTCGGCCATTCCGGCATTTTCGGCGACCGATCGTCCGGCGATGCGGCAAGGTCCGTTCTGCGCGTCGACCTTGACGGTGACGCCTCCTTTAAAGAACAGCAGCGTGCCGGACGGCAGCATCGAGAGATGCGGCAGGCCTTCGATCAACAGATTGGCGCCGATCCACTCCGGCTTGATCTCGGCGATGGCCATCCGCCCTGCCACGATCGCCAGCTCGTCCGCGGCCACGATCGACAGCTGCCGCTCGTTGCGCATCTCGGTGCCGCGTGGATACCAGGGCTCGCGCCCGCCGGAGCGCCGCGTCGCGCCGGCGTGGAAATCGCCGTCGATGCCGTCGAAGCCAAGACGCAATTCATCCACCGCGCGTGTCTCGAAATGATCCGATGGCGCGACGTAAAGCGCGGCCACCCGCGCGACAAGTTTCCGCGCCGGGATGATTTCGACCGGGTTTACCGTCTCGGGGAAGAGGTCCAGCATAGGCTTCGCTCCGTGCGTGATGCCAAGCAATTAGCCGCAGTGAGTTCATCAGGTCCAGCCTAAAGCACTGATGCTCCAGTCAAGCAGGCTGATGCGATTACACCGGCGCCTTCCAATGCCGGTGCCGTTCGCGCCAATCAGAGCATGCGCAACAGCGCCCCGCCGATCGAATAGCCGGCGCCGAAGGCGCAGAGCAGGCCATAGTCGCCGGCGTTCATGTCGGCGTGGTTTTCCGACAAGGCGACGACCGCACCGGCGCCGGCGGTGTTGCCGAGGCGCTCCAGCACCATCGGCGCGCGGTCATGGTCGACCTCGTGGCCGAACGACAGCTTCAGGATCATGGCGTTCATACGTGCATTGGCCTGATGCAGCCAGAAGCGCCGGATCGCTTGCGGCGTCAGCCCATGCTCGGCCAGGAACTCGACGATGAATTTGTGCCCGGCGACGGTGACTTCCTTGAACACCTTGTTGCCGACCTGATTGATCAGGTTGCCTTCCAGGTTGATCATATACGGATCGTCCTGGGCGGTGCGCGTGTAGTAGCCGAGATTGGTGCGGATGTTGTTGGACATCTGCGTCCAGGTCCGGGTGTCGAGCACCTCGAAACGTCCCGGCCGCTTGTCGCCCTGGGCAAGCCCCTCGACGACCATCGAGACCGAAGCATCGCCGAAGATGAAATGCGTCTGCCGGTCGCGGAAGTTGAGATGGCCGGTGATGATTTCGGGCGTCGTCACCAGCACGCGCCTGTGTGCGCCCGCCCGCACCAGATTGACCGCGATATGCAACGCCGCCGCCGCCGACGAACAGCCAAGGCCCATGTCGAAGCCGGCGCCCCTCGTGCCCATCGCCTGCTGCATCTCGATGGCGATCGCCGGATAGGGCCGCTGGTGATGCGAGGCCGAGCAGATCACCAGGTCGATATCAGGTGGCTCCAGGCCGGCATGGTCGAGCGCTTTCCTGGCCGATGCGATGCCGAACTCGGCTTCCAGCGACAGTGCGTCGTCCGGCCGCGCCGGAATGCGCGGCGCCATGCGGGTCGGGTCGAGAATGCCTTCCCGCTCGATCACATGGCGCGTCTGCACGCCCGAAGCATGGACGATGAAGGCGCTGTCCGATTTCTGCAGCAGCGTCTCGCCCGAAGCCTGGCGGCGGACATTCTCCATCTCGACCCAGGCATTGAAGCTGTCGACCAATTCCTCATTGGTGATCGAAGGCTCGGGGATTTCAACGCCGATGCCGCTGATGATGACGCGATGCATTTTCAGTTCGTCCCATGCGCAGGCGCTGCGGCTTGATGTGGGCGCCGCGAGAGTTCGGCGCAACATGATTCGCATCAAGCTAGTTTAAGCCGGCTTAAATCAAGGGCCTGAGGCAAAAGACCACAACCTTGCGTGGCTGAAATACGCATTGTGGCGAAACCGAATCAAGCGCAGCCAGGCAGTGCGTCTCGGTGTCGCCAATCGTTTCTAGGCAGCGCGCCGTGCTACGATGAAAAGGCGCGGGAAACGCAGCAACACCTTGCCGTTCGCCGTCTTCGGATAGGCTTCGGTTATCCCAGCGGTGTAGCGCGTGAGAAAAAACCGTCGCTCGTTCTCGTCGAGCGGATCGAGGAACGGCTTCAGCCCCGTCGACTTCAGCCACTCGACGATTGCCCCGGCATCGGCCAGCGGATGATTGTAGGCGGTGTGCCAGATGTCGAGCCGGTCGGAGAACGGCGACAAAAGATCGTAGTAGAACGACACTAGCGGCAGCGGCCCGCGCGCAGCACACTCGAGCTTTTCGGCAAACGGCATTTCGGCCGCCGTCTCGCGCATCAGCCGGTGCGACGGCTCACCCATATTGTCGGGCATCTGCACGGCAAGCGCGCCGCCGGGCGCCAAAAATCCCATCAGCCGCTGGAAGATCGCCGGATGCTCGGGCAGCCACTGGAACACCGCATTGGCGAAGATCACGTCGACCGGCTCTTCGGGCTGCCACGCCGCCGCATCCGCCAGTTCGAAGGCCACTTCCGGCAGACGTGCCCTCGCCTTCTCGATCATGTCAGCCGAGGTGTCCAAACCGCTGACCTGCGCGCCCGGCCAGCGCTCAACCAGCAATTCGGTCGAGTTGCCCGGCCCGCAGCCGATATCGACCACCCGGCGTGGCGCCGCCACCGGCACCTGCGCGACGAGATCGCGCGCCGGACGCGTGCGCTCGTCCTCGAATTTGAGATATTGGGCGGCGGACCAGTCTGCCATTTCAGCTCCTCAGATCATTTGAGAATTCGCCGCCCTAAAAACCCCTATCGCGTCAACCTCTTGTACGTCATGCGGTGCGGGTTGACGGCATCGGGACCGAGCCGGCGGATCTTGTCCTGCTCGTAATCCTCGAAATTGCCCTCGAACCACTCGACATGGCTGTCGCCTTCGAAGGCAAGGATGTGCGTCGCCAGCCGGTCGAGGAACATGCGGTCGTGTGAGATGATGACGGCGCAGCCGGCGAAGTTTTCCAGCGCGTCTTCGAGCGCCGCCAGCGTTTCGGTATCGAGATCGTTGGTCGGTTCGTCGAGCAGCAGCACATTGCCGCCGGTCTTCAGCATCTTGGCCAGATGGACGCGGTTGCGCTGGCCGCCGGACAGATTGCCGACCTTCTGCTGCTGATCGCCGCCGCGGAAATTGAACGAGGCGCAATAGGCTCGGGTGTTGGCCTCGAACTTGCCGAGCTTGACCACTTCGGCGCCGCCCGAGATTTCTTCCCAGACGGTCTTGGTCGGGTCGAGCGCATCGCGGCTCTGGTCGACGTAACCGAGCTTGACCGTCTCGCCGACGCGGATCGTGCCGGCATCCGGCTTTTCCTGGCCGGTGATCATGCGGAACAGCGTCGTCTTGCCGGCGCCGTTCGGGCCGATGACGCCGACGATGCCGCCGGGCGGCAACTTGAATTCGAGGTCGTCGATCAGCAGCGTGTCGCCAAAGCCCTTCGACAGGTCCTCGACCTCGATCACCACATTGCCGAGCCGCTCGCCATGCGGAATGACGATCTGGGTGTCGCTCGGACGCCGCTTGTCGGCCGCATCCAGCAGATCCTGGAACGCCTGGATGCGCGCTTTCGACTTGGTCTGCCGTGCCTTCGGGCTGGACTGGATCCACTCGCGCTCGCGGCCGATCGCCCGCTGGCGCGCATCGTCCTCGCGGCCCTCCTGCTTGAGCCGCTTGGCCTTGGCTTCGAGATATTTGGTGTAGTTGCCCTCATAGGGAATGCCGCGGCCGCGGTCGAGCTCGAGGATCCAGCCGGTGACATTGTCGAGGAAGTAGCGATCGTGGGTGATGATCATCACCGCGCCCGGATAGGCGCGCAGATGCTTTTCAAGCCACGCCGTCGTCTCGGCGTCGAGATGGTTGGTCGGCTCGTCGAGCAGCAGAAGGTCGGGCTGACGCAGCAGCAGTTGGCACAGTGCCACGCGGCGGCGCTCGCCGCCCGACAGCTTGGTGACGTCGGCTTCCTTGGGCGGGCAGCCCAGCGCTTCCATCGCCATCTCGACCTGCTGTTCGAGATCCCACAGGTTGAGCCGGTCCATCTCGTCTTGGAGCTTGGCCGACTCGTCGGCCGTCTCGTCGGAATAGTTCATCATCAATTCGTTGTAGCGTTCGATGATCGCGGTCTTGGCGGCGACGCCTTCCATGACGTTCTCGAACACGGTCTTGCTCGCATCGAGCGCCGGCTCCTGCGCCAGGTAACCGACGGTGGCGCCTTCGGCCAGCCACGCCTCGCCGCTCCACTCCTTGTCGATGCCGGCCATGATCTTGAGGATGGTCGACTTGCCGGCGCCGTTCGGCCCGAGGATGCCGATCTTGGCGTCCGGGTAGAAGGAGAGGTGGATATTCTCGAGCACCTTCTTGGTGCCATAGGCCTTGTTGAGGCCGGCCATGTGATAGATGAACTGGCGTGCCACGCGCGCTTTCCCTGAAAAGTCGACTGGAATGTCGGATTGAATGGAAGTTGCGCGCTATGTAGGCGATGCCGCGCCGAACGGCAAACTGTTTTGGCATTTCGGGTTTGTCTTCCGGCCGAGACGGGCGCGATCGGCATCGGCGCATAGGCATCCAGTGTCACTGGAACTCGATCGGATCGATGATGCCTTTCGGACAGCCGGCATTGTTCGTCGGCACTGAGGCCAGCAGCAGCTCACTGAGCGAAGAGTTCGGACCGATTGGGCCGGTCAGGCCGAGCGTCAGTTCGCCGATCAGCCGCCTGCCGCTCGAAGGATCGTTCACGCAGGAGACGCGAACCCGATCGCCCGCGCCGGGACCAAAGGCACTGTCGAAGGCGGCGCGGATCTGGCCAGAGGTCAGATCCCGGCCAATGTTTTGCGTGAAAAGATCACGCACCGGTGAAGCATTCGCCGCGCGCGTCAAGTTCAGCGCATCGGAAAAATACGCCTGCTGGCTCTTGCCGTAACAGGTGCCATGCTTGATCCATTCATGCCTGTCGAGAGCGGATGCGGTGCCTGGCATCACCCGATCGAGCTCCGACCGCGTGTTCGGCTCGAGCTCGACCGGCGGCAGGTCCTGCCAGCGCGCCGGATTGTCGTTCGCCTTGTCGGCTGCTGCCACCTGGCAATAGAAATTTCCGTTCGGCTGCGGCCACAGCCCATGCAAGGTGAAATGCGTCGCGTCAAAACCGGCCGCGGTCTGCGCCTTGCATTCGGTCTTGCCGGGCTTGGTCTCGCAAAACGCCGGCTGCCAGCTCAGCGCGAGGACATATTCGGGCTTTCGCGACGCCGGCGCAGCAGGCTTCTTCCGATCGGCCGGCACAGGTGCTGCCGGTTCTGTAGACGCGCTGCCACCCGAAACATGGCCGCAATCGACCTTCACCCACCGACGCTCCGGATCGGCACCGGGGACGCGGATCAGATAGTGGGTGGGAGCATCCTTGTTGCCAGCCAGAAGCTCGTAGCTCTGTCCCGCATCGGTCGCGATATTGCCGGGGTTCCTGCCGCTCCTGATGGCCTGGGTGGCTGGACAGGTGGCGTCGGCGACGAAAGAGCCGCTCATCTTGACCTCGGCCCGCGCAGCACCCGTCAGCGGCGCGGCGACAAGCGCCAATCCGAAAACAAGACCTGTCAGCGTACGCATAGGTACTCTCCGGTTGAATAATGCTGGGCAACAGACTGCCGCCCTCTCTGGGTAGCAAATTCTCCATGTCAGAATTGCGATACCCGCGTTGCGACGCAAGAACAGCGCTGCAAAACACCGCGAACGGATTGACGCAAAACCGGCGTCGGCGCACACAAACGTTCGCAGGCGCTAAAGACGCGTTGGAGACGAAGCGACAATGTCATTCAGCCAGCAGCGCGTGCTGCGATCGCCGACCGGCGCCGAGCTCAACCTTTACGTGAAACGCGCCGAGGGCCGCCCGCGTGCGGTCGTCCAGATCAATCACGGACTGGCCGAACATGCCGCGCGCTATGTCCGATTCGCTACCTTTCTGGGCGAGTGCGGCTTCCACGTCTATGCCCATGACCATCGCGGCCATGGCGCAACCAAGGCGCCAGACGCTCCGCTCGGCAGATTCGCTAATGTGGATGGCGGCGCCAAGGTCATCGCCGATGTCGCCGCCGTGCATGATCTGATCGCCGGCGACCATCCCGGCCTGCCGGTCATCGTCTTCGGCCATTCCATGGGCGGCCTCGTCGCGGTGAATTTCATGCTTCACCATTCCAACCGGCTGCACGCCGCCGCCATCTGGAACGCCAATTTTTCCGCCGGGCTCGCCAGCCGTGCAGCGCAAGTCATCCTGGCCTGGGAAAAATTCCGGCTCGGCTCCGACATGCCGTCGCGCATGCTGCCGAGACTGACCTTCCAGGCCTGGGGCAAGGCCGTCCCCGGTCACCGCACTCCGTTCGACTGGCTGTCGCGCGACGCGGCGGAAGTCGACAAATACATCGCCGATCCGCTGTGCGGCTGGGATGCGTCGGTGTCGATGTGGCGCGACCTGTTCGGCTTTGTCTTCGACGGCGCCGACGACGCTAATTTTTCCGGCATCCGCAAGACCCTGCCGATCTGCCTGGTCGGCGGCGAAAAGGATCCTGCTACCGATCGTGGCAAGGCGGTCAGCCATCTCGCTGGGCGCCTGCACAGGATGGGCTTTTCGAATCTCGTTTCAAAGGTTTACGCCGAGGCCCGCCACGAAAGCCTGAACGAGGTGAATCGAAATATCATCATGGACGATTTCGCCGCATGGGCCGACAGCGTGCTGAAACAAGCCTGATCGAGAGGTCCGGTTGGCCCATTGCAAGAGCCGTGACTTCGGCACGCGGGATTGATAGTGCATGTTGCCCAAAAGTGCGCAGCGGTTTTGGGATAAGGACATGCATAAAAAGAAAACCAGAGCCTGCGCTTTCGATCAATCACGGTGATCCATGACCGAGCCTCCGCTGAAAGGCATCCGCGTAATCGAACTCGCCCGCATCCTGGCCGGGCCGTGGGCGGGGCAATTGCTTGCCGATCTAGGCGCCGACGTGATCAAGGTCGAGAGCCCTGATGGCGGCGACGATACCCGGAAATGGGGTCCGCCCTTCGTCATGAGCCATGACGGCGAAAACCTTTCGGCCGCCTACTACCATTCCTGCAATCGCGGCAAGCGCTCCATCGCCATCGATTTCTCGACGCCCGAGGGCGCCGAGACAGTGCGCCGACTGGCCGCGACATCGGACGTGCTGATCGAGAACTTCAAGCTCGGCGGGCTGAAGAAATACGGGCTCGACCATGACAGCTTGCGCAATATCAACCCGCGGCTGATCTATTGCTCCATCACCGGCTTCGGCCAGGACGGGCCCTATGCGCCACGCGCCGGCTATGACTTCATCATCCAGGGCATGGCCGGCATGATGTCGATCACCGGCGAGGCTGGCCGCGAGCCGCAAAAGGCCGGTGTCGCCATTTCGGACATTTTCACCGGCCTCTATTCGGTGATCGCCATCCAGGCCGCACTTCGCCATGCCGAGAAGACCGGCGAGGGCCAGCATATCGACATGGCGCTCTACGACAGCCAGATCTCGGCGCTCGGCAACCAGAATCTCAACTATCTGGTTTCGGGAAAATCGCCGGTGCAGATGGGCAACGCGCATATGAACATCGCGCCCTACGAAGTGGTGCCGGTGAAGGACGGCCACATCATCCTTGCCATCGGCAATGACGGCCAGTTCGCCAAGTTCTGCGCGGCCGTCGGGTTGGACGAGCTGCCATCGAACCCCGATTTCGCCACCAATCCCGCCCGCGTCGCCAGCCGGGCCAAGCTGCGCGGGCATATAATCGAGGCGCTGAAAACCTTCGATCGCGATCCGCTGCTGGCCAGGCTGGAGGCGGCAGGCGTGCCTGCCAGCCCGATCAACACGATCGGCGAGATGTTCGCCGACCCGCAGACCATCGCGCGCGGCATGCGGCTCGACCTCGACGACGGCCATGGCAATCTGTTGCCCTCGGTGCGCGCGCCGATGGTCATGTCGGGCACGCCGCTGTTCTATGAACGGCCCTCGCCGCGTCTCGGCGAACACACCGAAGAAATCCTTGCCGAACTGGAGAGGTCAGGAAAATGAAGACCGGCGGACAACTGATTGTCGATGCGCTCGAAGCCAACGGAACGGACCGTATCTATTGCGTGCCCGGCGAATCCTACCTTGCGGTGCTCGACGCGCTGCACGACTCGCCGATCCGCACCATCGTCTGCCGCCAGGAGGGCGGTGCTGCGATGATGGCCGACTGCCATGGCCGCCTGACCGGCAAGCCAGGCATCTGCTTCGTCACCCGCGGCCCCGGCGCCACCAACGCCTCGGCCGGCATCCACATCGCCATGCAGGATTCGGTGCCCGTCATCCTGTTCATCGGACAGGTCGCCAGCCACGCCATGCAGCGCGAGGCTTTTCAAGAGGTCGACTACGTCAGGTTCTTCGGCGACATCGCCAAATGGGTCGTCGAGATCGACGACGCCGCGCGCATTCCCGAATTCGTCACCCGCGCCTTCGCGGTGGCGACATCCGGCCGTCCCGGCCCGGTCGTCATCTCGCTGCCGGAAGACATGCTGACCAGCCTGGCCGAAGCGCCGGCCGCCCTGCCCCACACGCCTGTCGAAACGCGGCCGGGCGAGGCCGAGCTCGATGCTCTGGAAAAGCTTCTCAACAAGGCAAAGCGCCCCTTCGTCATCCTCGGCGGCACGCGCTGGGATGCGGAGGCCGTCGCGCGGATGCGGACGATCGCCGAAGCCTGGTCCCTGCCGGTCGGCTGTTCCTTCCGCCGCCAGATGCTGTTCGATCATCTCCACCCGAACTATGCCGGCGATGTCGGCATCGGCATCAACCCGAAGCTGGCGACCGCCATCAACCAGGCCGACATCGTGCTGCTGATCGGCGGCCGCATGGGCGAGATGCCGTCCTCCGACTACACGCTGCTCAAAAGCCCCTATCCCGACCAGACGCTGGTCCATGTCCATGCCGACGCCGGCGAGCTCGGCCGTGTCTATCGGCCGACACTGGCGATCAACGCCTCGCCGTCCGCCTTCGTCGAAGCCTTTGCCGGGCGCAAGCCGGCCGCCTCGCCGGTTTGGGCGGATGAAACAGCGAAGCTGCACGCCGCCTATCTCGACTGGTCGACACCGCCCGAAAGCGGCCCCGGCGCCGTCCAGATGGGGCCGATCATGAACTATCTCGAAAAAATGCTGCCCGACGACGCCATCCTCACCAACGGCGCCGGCAACTACGCCACCTGGGTGCACCGTTTCCACCGTTCCCGGCGCTTTGCCACGCAGGCAGCGCCGACCTCCGGTTCGATGGGCTACGGCACGCCGGCAGCGGTCGCCGCCAAGGAACTGTTTCCCGAGCGCGACGTGATCGCCTTCGCCGGCGACGGCTGCTTCCTGATGAACGGCCAGGAATTCGCCACCGCCGTGCAGTACGATCTGCCGATCATCGTCATCGTCGTCAACAATGGCATCTACGGGACCATCCGCATGCACCAGGAACGCGAATATCCGGGCCGCGTCGTCGCCACCGACCTGAAGAATCCCGACTTCGCGGCGCTCGCCCGCGCCTATGGCGGCCATGGCGAAATCGTCGAGAAGACGGCCGACTTCGCGCCGGCCTTCGAACGCGCCCGCGCCAGCGGCAAGCCGTCGATCGTCGAGATCAGGCTCGACCCCGAGGCGATCACGCCGACCCGGACGATGACCCAGATACGGGACAGGACCTGAGCGGCAGAGGCATAGGCCGAATTTCTTCGCGGCGCTGTGCCGCAAACTTCGACAGGCTAGTGCAGCGCTCCGCCGGGCCGACGTTGCGCTACATCGTCGCCGCCTTCTCGATCTGCCCGCGGATCTCGCCGTCCTTGTGGGCCGCCGTATGGATGTTGATGTAGTATTTGCCGGCCATCAGGTCGGCAGCCTGCGCGTCGGTCAGGATCGCGGCCCCCTTGAACGGGCTTTTCGCAGCGCCCTTGAACGGGACGACGACGTCGGCATTTTCACCCTTTGCTGCCGGACCGTGAATATGTCCGGCCGTCGCCGGTCCACTGAGACCTGAATACATCACGTTCCAGGTTAGCTGTTTCGTGTCGGTGTTGAAGCCGAGAGTGGCCTCGCCTTTGCCCTCCGTGGTGACAGGTGGATTCTGCTGAGCGCCATCGAGCGTCGCCTTCATCTTCATCATGTCGGCCAAGGCCGGTGAACCGCACAGGAAGGCAGCCGAAACGGCCAGCGCCGAAAGCATCGGCGAGAAGGATTGCATGCGCATGGAATTCTCCGTTGTGGCGATGACATCCGCTGAAGCAGGATGCACTGGAACAACGGTTGTGGCGAGCGGATGTTTCCACCGGTAACGGCTATTTTACATGCCAAAAAAAGGGGGCGGTCGCCCGTCCCCTTTTTTTCGAATTGCGGGCCCCAGAGGCCCCGGTTGATGGCCCTTACTTGATGGCCTTGTCGGTGATAGCGGTCGTGTAGGCGCCGGTCGGCTCCTTGGTGATGATCTTCTGGTCGAGCAACGCCTTGGCGGTGCGCGCGTAGGTCGCCGGGTCGAGCTTGCCGTCGGCATTGTCGATCAGCTTGGCGACTTCGCCCATCATGCGCTTCTGGTGGTTCTCGTCCTGGCCGCCATTGTCCATGACGATGCCGGCCGCCTCGTCGGAATTGTCGACGGCGTATTTCCAGCCCTTCATCGAGGCGCGCACGAAACGCACCATCTTGTCCTCGAAGGCCGGATCCTTGAGCTTGTCCTCCAGGGCATAGAGCCCGTCCTCAAGCAGGTCGTTGCCCATGGCCGAGTAGTTGAACACGATCAGCTCTTCCGGCTTGTAGCCGGCATCGATGAGCTGCCAGTATTCGTTGTAGGTCATGACCGAAATGCAATCCGCCTGCTTCTGGATCAGCGGCTGCACGTCGAAACTCTGCTTCAGCACGGTGACGCCATCCGGGCCGCCGTCGGTCTTCAGGCCGAGCTTGTTCATCCAGGCGTAGAACGGATACTCGTTGCCGAAGAACCAGACGCCGAGCGTATGGCCCTTGAAGTCGGCCTCGGTCTTGACCGGGCCGTCCTTCGGGCAGACCAGCTGCATGCCGGCCTTCTTGAACGGCTGGGCGATATTGACCAGCGGCACGCCCTTTTCGCGTGCGGCCAGCGCGCCGCCCATCCAGTCGACGATGACGTCGGCGCCGCCACCGGCGATCACCTGCTCGGGCGCGATATCGGGACCGCCCGGCTTGATCTCGACGTCGAGGCCCTCGGCCTCATAAAAACCCTTGTCCTTGGCGACGTAGTAGCCGGCGAACTGGGCCTGTGTGACCCATTTCAGCTGCAGCGTCACCTTGTCTGCGGCCATCGCCTGGAACGCGGCAAGCGACATCGCGCCGGCCAGCATCGAAACAACAAGTCTTTTCATGCTTTTACCCTCTGGAGTTAAGTGTTCACCCTTTTAGGACCAGGACCTTCAATCCAACCCTGATTCCAAACCCGCCACCGCCCTATCCACCACGGACGGAGGGATGCCAAAACGTGACTGCTCTCTCGAAAAGAGCGACCACGCCATAAAAGACCGAACCCGCAAGTGCTGCAACTGCGATTTCGGCCCAGACCATGTCGATATTCATCCGTCCGACTTCGGTCGAAATCCGGAATCCCATGCCGACCACCGGCGTGCCGAAGAACTCCGCGACGATGGCGCCGATCAGCGCCAGCGTCGAATTGATCTTCAGCGCGTTGAAGATGAAGGGCGCTGCCGCCGGCAACCGCAGCTTGAACAGCGTCTGCCAGTAGCTCGACGCATAGGTGCGCATCAGGTCGCGTTCCATATGGCCGGAGGCAGCAAGCCCGGCGACCGTGTTCACCAGCATCGGGAAGAAGGTCATGATGATGACGACGGCGGCCTTCGACTGCCAGTCGAAGCCGAACCACATGACCATGATCGGCGCTACGCCGATGATCGGCAGCGCCGACACCATATTGCCGATCGGCAAAAGCCCGCGGCGCAGGAACGGCACGCGGTCGGCCGCGATGGCGGCAAGGAAGCCGGCACCGCTGCCAACGATGTAGCCGAAGATCACCGCCTTGAAGATGGTCTGCCGCACGTCGGCCGCCAGCACCGGCAGCGAATTGGCGATGCGCACGCCGATGGCGCTTGGCGGCGGCAGCAGGATGAAGGGAATGCCGGCGCCGCGCGTCACCGCCTCCCAGATGATCAGGATCCAGGCGCCGAAGATCGCCGGAATGATCAGCCTCAAAGCGGTCGCCGCCCAGCGCGAGGCCGGGCGAAGCGCGGACAGCACCGTCACGCAGCGCCAGGCCAGGAGCCATGCCGCGGCAAGCAGCAGATAGAACGACGCGCGGGCGGTGCCCTCATTGCCGGTTATACCGGCGAGCAGCAGCCACGCTGCGCCATGCGCGCCAAGGAAGAGCAACACCACCCCAATTGCCGGCGGGAAATTATCGGCCCCAATTGCCAGGAGCAGCAACAAGAAAATCAAAGCCGCAGTACCGACACCGTAGCCGGGCGCCGCATCGACAAGCGGCCAAAGAAGCAGCGCGCCGGCAAGAAGGACAACCGAGGCATACCCTTGCCACGAGCGGGGGGTGATCGACGAAAGGCTGAGGAGATCGCTCATGCCGGTCTCCCGCCCATGGCGCGGTCGACGAGGCGCCCGGCTATGCCGACCACCATCACCAAAAGGGCCGCCACCACCGAGCCCGCCACCAGCGCCGACCAGATATCGATGGTCTGGCTGTAATAGGCGCCGGCGAGCAGCTTGGCGCCGATGCCGGCGACGGCACCGGTCGGCAGTTCACCGACGATGGCGCCGACCAGGCTGGCGGCCACCGCCACCTTCATCGAGGTGAACAGGAACGGCACCGATGCCGGCACCCGCAACTTCCAGAAGGTCTGCGAGGGGCTGGCATTGTAGGTGTGCATCAGGTCGAGATGGGTGAGTTCGGGCGAACGCAGCCCCTTGACCATGCCGACCGCCACCGGGAAGAACGACAGATAGGTCGAGATCAGCGCCTTCGGGATCAGGCCGGTAACGCCGATCGCCGCCAGCACGACGATGATCATCGGCGCCACCGCCAGGATCGGAATGGTCTGCGAGGCGATGATCCACGGCATCAGGCTGCGGTCGAGCGTCGCCACATGGACGATGCCGACGGCAATCAGGATGCCGAGCGCCGTGCCGAAAGCGAAGCCGAGCAGCGTCGAGGACAGCGTCACCCAGGCATTGTAGACAAGGCTGCGATTGCTGGTGACCTTGCGCAGAAACGTGTTCTCGAAGAAATTCACCGCCACCTGATGCGGCGCCGGCAGTGTCGGCTTCGGCTGCGCCATCGTCTTGCCGATGAACTCCACGATCCCCGGCGTCTCGCCGGCACGGCGGTCGAGATCGCGCTGGAACGGCGCGTTGAGGATGACGGCGAAAACATACCAGACGACCACCACGCCTGCGAGGATCGAGGTCACCGGAACGATCTTGTCGCGAAAGGAGTCCATCAGCGAAGCTCCCCTCCTCTCCCCAACAGGGAGAGGGTGGCCGGAGCGAAGCGGAGGCCGGGTGAGGGGGTAGAAATCTTTCCGTCGAGGCAAGCCAGGATCGTATCAAGGACCGCTCGGCGCTCGGCCAAAACTTCATGGTTCCAGAACCGGAGAACGGAATAACCATGCCCATTCAGCCAGGCCGTCCTGGCGGGGTCGGTTGGTGAATCCGCATGCTGGCTGCCATCGAGTTCGACAATCAGACCCTTCTCGCGACAAACGAAATCCGCGATGAAAGGTCCAAGCGGCACTTGCCTCACAAATTTGTAGCCGTTGAGATGACGTCCTCTCAGATCCCCCCGAAGTCGGTACTCAGCCTCGGTTTCGTCGACCCGCAGCTTTCGAGCGCGAGCGGTTGCCCCGGCATTTCTTTTGGTCGGATCTGTCGGCGCCGCCCCCTCACCCGACCTCCGCTTCGCTCCGGCCACCCTCTCCCCGTCGGGGAGAGGAGGGAGCCCATCCCGCCCAATCCTCATAGCTGTGCCCTGCCCTGCGCCGCGTCGCTTCGCTCCTTGCTCCGCCCTAGGATGACGAAGGCATGGGTGGGCCCGCTGGCACCGTCGGGGAGAGGAGAGAGCCCATCCCGCTCAATCCTCATAGCTGTGCCCTGCCCTGAGCCCGTCACGCACCCGCGCCGCGATCGCCAAAAACTCCGGCGTCTCGCGAATGTCGAGCGGCCGCTTTTTCGGCAGCGTCGATTCGATGACATCGCTGACGCGGCCCGGGCGCGGCGACATGACTATGATCCGCGTCGACAGGTAGACCGCCTCGGGAATGGAATGGGTGACGAAGCAGATGGTCTTGTTGGTCCGATCCCAAAGCTCCAGCAGCTGTTCGTTGAGGTGGTCGCGCACGATCTCGTCCAGCGCGCCGAACGGCTCGTCCATCAACAGAAGATCGGCATCGAACGCCAGCGCCCGCGCGATCGAGGCACGCTGCTGCATGCCGCCGGAAAGCTGCCACGGGTATTTCTGCTCGAAGCCGGCCAGGTTGACGAGATCGAGCGTGCGCTTGATGCGCGCCGCCTGCTCTGCCTTCGACAGGCCCATGATCTCCAGCGGCAGCGCCACATTGCGCTCGATCGTGCGCCACGGATAAAGTGCGGCCGCCTGGAAGACATAGCCATAGGCGCGGTTTTCGCGCGCCTGCTCCGGCGTCACGCCATTGACGGAGATGCTTCCCGATGTCGGTTTCTCGAGATCGGCGATGACCCGCAGCAAGGTCGTCTTGCCGCAACCGGACGGCCCGATGAAGGAGACGAATTCGCCCTTGCCGATGGTCAGGTCGACATCCGACAGCGCCTGCACCGGACCGTCGCTGGTCTGGAAGGTCAGGCCGAGCTTGCTTGCCGAAACGACGGCTGGCGACTGTCCGGTCATAGGCCGCAGCCTGGCTTTTCGCACCGCCGCCGCGCCGGCCGCACTCCCGTTGCTTTTGCCAAAATGCTGCTTTCCACTTATCTTGTCCCACTCGATCGAGAGTTTGCCCGATGTCGTCCAAACCCACCTGCCATCTTATCCGCCCCGAAGGCTCTTATGAAGGCAAGCAGGGATTGAGTTATTTCACCGGCATCGCCGCCGAGACGGTCGGCTCTACCGGCATCTGCATGCACCTGCTCACCATGCCGCCCGGTGCCCGCGCCAAGGCGCATATGCACGAAAGCCATGAGACGGCGATCTATGTGCTCTCCGGCGAGGTCCATACCTGGTATGGCGACCGGCTCGAGCAGCAGACCGTGGCCAAGGCCGGCGACCTCTTCTACATTCCCGCCGGCGTGCCGCATCTGCCGGCCAATCTGAGCGACAGCCCGGCCTCGGCGGTCATCGCCCGCACCGATCCCAACGAACAGGAAAGCGTCGTGCTGCTGCCGCAACTGGATGGGCTGGTCGCCTGAGGCCGGCTTCAGTGCAATCGCTTCAGGTTTGCGCTGCCCCTGAGGGGCGGCGCCGACTTCGACAAACCCGCGCAAGCTCACACCCCGGTCGCCGGAATGCCTGATCGTTCCACCTTGCGCGGCGCGGAAATTTCCTTCCAGGTCGACAGCGCCCGGTTGACCGCGGCATTCGGCTCGCGAGCGACGAACTCGCCATGGCCGGGCTTCGCCTTGACCTCGTTCTCCTGGATCGACAATTCGCCGCGCGAAAAGACGAAGCGCGGCAGGCCGGTCACCTCGAAACCTTCGAAGACGTTGTAGTCGATCACCGACTGCTGCTTCTTGGAGGTGATCGTCTTCTTGCGCTTCGGGTCCCAGACGAGGATGTCGGCGTCGGCGCCTTCGACGATGGCGCCCTTCTTCGGATACATGTTGAGGATTTTGGCGATGTTGGTCGAGGTCACCGCGACGAATTCGTTCATCGTGAGCCGGCCGGTGTTGACGCCCGTCGTCCACAGCACCGGCAAGCGGTCCTCAAGCCCGCCGGTGCCGTTCGGGATCTTGGTGAAATCGCCGACACCGTTGCGCTTCTGGCTGGTGGTGAAGGCGCAATGGTCGGTCGCCACCACTTGCAGCGATCCGGCCTGCAGGCCGGCCCACAGCGAATCCTGGTGCAGTTTGTTGCGGAACGGCGGGCTCATCACGCGGCGCGCCGCATGGTCCCAGTCCTTGTTGAAATATTCGCTCTCGTCGAGCGTCAGATGCTGGATCAGCGGCTCGCCGAACACCCGCATGCCCTTCTGCCGCGCCCGGCGAATGGCTTCGTGCGCCTGCTCGCAGGAGACATGCACGACATAGAGCGGCACGCCGGCCATGTCGGCGATCATGATGGCGCGGTTGGTCGCCTCGCCTTCCACTTCCGGCGGCCGCGAATAAGCGTGCCCTTCGGGGCCGTTATTGCCGGCGGCCAGCAGCTTCTGCGACAGCGCCGCCACCACGTCGCCATTCTCGGCATGGACCAGCGGCAGCGCGCCAAGGTCGGCGCAGCGCTGGAACGACGAATACATCTCGTCGTCGTCGACCATCAGCGCGCCCTTGTAGGCCATGAAGTGCTTGAACGAGGTGATGCCCTTGTCGACGACGGTGGCCATCTCGTCGAACACCTGCTTGCCCCACCAGGTGATCGCCATGTGGAAGGAATAGTCGCAGGAGGCTTTCGAGGTCTTGTTGTCCCACATCTGCAAGGCCTCGAGCAGCGACTGCTGCGGCGCCGGCAGACAGAAATCGACAACCATGGTGGTGCCGCCGGCAAGCGCGGCGCGGGTGCCGCTCTCGAAATCGTCGGCCGAATAGGTGCCCATGAACGGCATTTCGAGATGGGTGTGCGGATCGATGCCGCCCGGCATCACGTAGCAGCCGGTGGCGTCGAACTCGTGATCGCCATGCAGGTCCGGCCCGATGGCGATGATCTTGCCGTGCTTGAACAGCACGTCGGCCTTCCAGCTTCGATCGGCGGTGACGATGGTGCCGTTCTTGATGACTTTGGACATTTTTTTGTTCCCTTGTTCTCTTCGCGCTTCTTGGTGAGCGGCCTGCTTGATCAGATCGGTTCGGGATCGAGCCCTGAACGGCCTCTACATGACTCCAACTTCCCGCAATATCTCCTCGACGCAACCGTCGAAAGAATTTGCCAGGTCTCCTGTCGAAAACCGCAGCACACGATAGCCCTGTCGGCCAAACCATGCATCGCGTATTCGATCCTTGTCCATCTGCTCCGGCGTGAAGTGATGCTCTCCATCGACCTCGATGACGAGGTTCTTCTCATGCAACACGAAGTCCGCAATATAAGGTCCGATCGGCGCCTGCTTCCTGGCATGCAGGCCGTAGAGGCGACGGAACTCTTTCAATTCAGACCAGAGCTTGCGCTCGCCTTCCGTCATGTTCCGGCGCAGTGCCCTGGCACGCTTTATGGCGGTTGGATCGATCGGGGTCGGTGCCAAGACGAGTACCCCCACCCTCAATCCCTCCCCACAAGGGGGAGGGAGGCTTTTCGTCGCACTATCACAGCTGAACCCATCAAAGCTTTCGCCACAGGAAGAGGAGCCGGCATTGCCAGTCCCCCTCCCCCCTGTGGGGAGGGGTTAGGGGTGGGGGTACAGCGCCGACGTCTCACTCCACAATCACCGCTGTCTCCAGCACCGCGTGGAACAGCACATCGGCGCCGGCGGCCGCCCATTCCTTGGTGATTTCCTCGGCCTCGTTGTGCGACAGCCCGTCGACGCAGGGGCACATCACCATTGCCGTCGGCGCGACGCGGTTGATCCAGCAGGCGTCGTGGCCGGCGCCGGAGACGATGTTGCGATGCGTATAACCCAGGCGCTCGGCCGCATCCCGCACAGCCTTGACGCAGCCCGGATCGAAAGTCACCGGATCGAAATGGCCGACCTGGTCGATTTGATATTTGATGTCGAGCGCTTCGCAGATCGTGTCGATGCCTTCGCGGATGCGCCCGTCCATGGCGTCGAGCACTTCCTTTTCCGGCGAGCGGATGTCGATGGTGAACATGGTGCGGCCAGCGATGATGTTGCGCGAGTTCGGATAGACCTCCATGTGGCCGACCGCGCCGACGGCGTCGGGCTGGTAGTCCATGGCGATCTCGTGCACCAGTTCGATCACCCGCGCCATGCCGAGCCCGGCATTGCGGCGCTTCGGCATCGGCGTCGAGCCGGTATGCGCCTCCTTGCCGGTCAGCGTCACCTGCAGCCATTTCAATCCCTGGCCATGGGTGACAACGCCGATGTCGATGCCCTCGTCCTCGAGGATCGGGCCCTGCTCGATATGCAGCTCGAAGAAGGCGTGGATCTTGCGCTCACCGACTTTCTCGCTGCCTTTCCAGCCGATGCGTTCGAGCTCCTCGCCGAATTTCTTGCCGTCCTTGTCGACATGTTCGTACACGTCGGCCTGGTCGAGGACGCCGGCGAATACGCCGGATGCCATCATCGCCGGCGCAAAACGCGCGCCTTCCTCGTTGGTCCAGTTGGTGACGACGATCGGATGTTTTGTCTTGATGCCGAGCTCGTTGAGCGAGCGCACGATCTCCAGGCCGCCGAGCACGCCAAGCACGCCGTCATACTTGCCGCCGGTCGGCTGGGTGTCGAGATGGCTGCCGACATAGACCGGCGGCAGATCGGGCTCGGTGCCCTCGCGGCGGGCAAACATCGTGCCCATCTCGTCGAGGCCCATTTCAAGTCCCGCCGCCTCGCACCAGCGCTTGAACAGCTGCCGCCCCTCGCCGTCCGCGTCGGTTACCGTCTGGCGATTGTTGCCGCCGGCAACGCCGGGGCCGATCTTCGCCATCTCCATTATCGAATCCCACAAACGGTCTGAATTGATTCGCAGATTCTCGCCCGGAGCGGCCATTTTCTAAAACCTCATCGATGGCGCAGCGTCCCCCCGGGAAAGCTGCGCCGCGTTTCTCAATCCACCGCCCTCAGCACTTCACGCACATGGTCGATCAATTCGTTGATCTGGCCCTTGGTGATGATCAGCGGCGGCGACAGCGCGATGATGTCGCCGGTGGTGCGGATCAGCGCGCCGCGCTCGAACGCTTTCACAAAAGCCGAGAAGGCACGCTTGGTCGGACTGCCGGGGATGGGCGCCAGCTCGATCGCGCCGATCAGGCCGATGTTTCTGATGTCGATGACGTTCGGCTCGCCCTTCAGCGAATGCAGCGCGTCTTCCCAATACGGCGCCAGTTCCTGGCCGCGGGTCAGCAGGCCCTCTTCCTTATAGGTATCGAGCGTGCCGAGCGCCGCCGCACAGGCGATCGGATTGCCCGAATAGGTGTAGCCGTGGAAGAACTCGATCATATGCTCGGGGCCGGTCATGAAGGCGTCGTGGATTTCCTTCTTGACGAACACCGCGCCCATCGGGATGACGCCGTTGGAGACGCCCTTGGCGGTGGTCATGATGTCGGGCGTGACGCTGAAATAGTCGGCGGCAAACGGCGTGCCGAGACGGCCGAAGCCGGTGATGACCTCGTCGAAGATCAAAAGGATGCCATGCCTGGTGCAAATCTCGCGCAGCCTCTCGAGATAGCCCTTCGGCGGCAGGATGACGCCGGTGGAACCCGCCACCGGCTCGACGATAACGGCCGCGATGGTCGAGGCGTCGTGCAGCGCGACGATGCGCTCCAACTCGTTGGCCAGTTCCGCGCCATGCTCGGGCACGCCCTTGGTGAACGAATTCTTCTCCGGCAGGTGGGTGTGCGGCATGTGGTCGACGCCGCCGAGCAGCGTGCCGAACATCTTGCGGTTGGTGACGATGCCGCCGACCGAGATGCCGCCGAAATTGACGCCGTGATAGCCGCGCTCGCGGCCGATCAGGCGGGTGCGCGAGCCCTCGCCTCTGGCGCGGTGATAGGCGATCGCCATCTTCAACGCGGTCTCGACCGATTCCGATCCGGAATTGGTGAAGAACACGTGGTCCATGCCCTCCGGCGCCAGGTCGACCAAACGGTTCGCCAATTCGAAGACGATCGGGTGACCCATCTGGAACGCCGGCGCATAGTCGAGCTCGGCGGCCTGGCTCTGGATCGCATCGGTGATCTTCGGCCGGCAGTGGCCGGCATTGACGCACCACAGGCCGGCAGTGCCGTCTAAAACCGTGCGACCGTCGCTCGTCGTGTAATGCATGTCCTTGGCGGACACCATCATGCGCGGCGCCTGCTTGAACTGCCGGTTTGCCGTGAACGGCATCCAGAATGCGCTGAGATCGTTCGGCGTGACTTTCAGCCGGTTGGACATGACCAAGACTTCCCCTTGTAACCTGTTTCGGTGCGGCTAACGCTTGGTCTTCCCGACACTTGGTCTCTGCTGCGTTTTCGTGCTACGCAAATTTTGACCGATTGGACAAACGTTAGCACCGCCCTGTCGGCGGTCAAGGGATTACTAGCGGAAATGCGGCAGCTGAGGCGCGCTCCACAGGCCGGAGAAAAACTGGTCCAGAGAATTGGTCCAGATGGCTCTCCAAGCCATGGTATGCCGCGGTGACGGCCGACATGGAAATTCCGGCTCCTCGCCGTACCCGCATCCAGCAGGAAAAGCGCGAGCTGATCCTGGAGGCGGCGCTCGAGGTGTTCTCGACCAGCGGCTTTCGCGGCTCGACCATCGACCAGATCGCCGAAGCCGCCGGCATGTCGAAGCCGAACCTGCTCTACTATTTCCGCCGCAAGGAGGACATCCACGAGACGCTGATGCAGCGGCTTCTCGACACCTGGCTGGCGCCGCTGCGCGAACTCGACGACATCGGCGATCCCTTGACCGAATTGCGCAGCTATATCAGGCGCAAGCTCGAAATGGCGCGCGATTTCCCCAGGGAAAGCCGCCTGTTCGCCAACGAGATCCTGCAGGGCGCGCCGCGCATCATGCCGATGCTGGAAGGCGAGCTGAAGACGCTGGTCGACGAGAAGGCCGCCGTCATCAAGGGCTGGATGCGCGCCGGCAAGATCGCGCCCACCGACCCCTGGCACCTGATCTTCTCGATCTGGGCGACGACGCAGCACTATGCCGATTTCGACGTTCAGGTCCGCGCCGTGCTCGGCCCCGACCGCGGCGGCGACGGCCGCTTCGAGGATGCTGCAAGGTTTCTCGAACAATTGTTCATCGACGGGCTGAAGCCGAAGAGCTGAAACTTCAGCAATTGGTTTGACAGATTGAGACCGTTTGCCAGAGGCTGCGGCGGCTGCCTCCGCGAGGCGGCCACCGAACCTTCAAAGCGGCTGCGCCGCCAGCGCCAGGAAACCTCCAGTCAGCGCCACGTTGCCGACAAAGCCGTTGATGCGCGACGCGCGCTCGGGGCCCTGATGATCCCAGAAATTGTGGAACATCGGCGTGGCCACCATCAGGAACAGCACCAGGCACAGAGCCGCGGCAGCGGTCCAGACACCTGATATCACCAGCGCTCCGGAAACGATTTGCAGGACGATCCCCAACCACAGCATCAGCCGCGCCTGCGGCACGCCTCGCGTCGTCATCAGTTGGGTCAGGAAGCCTGCATTCTGGATGTTGCGCAGGCCGGCAAAGACAAAGGCGCCGCCAAGCAGCAGGCGTGCGGCAACCAGAATCTCATTCTCAAAATTCGACAACATGGTCTTGATCCCAAAGCAAAAAGAGACGCGCGGGGCGTTAAGGCCGCGCATCCAGTTTCGTCTGCTCAGGCGGCCTTGGCCGCCGCTACCGGATGAATGGCGTGGAAGGGAACGCAGAGCCGGTTCCAGGTGTTGATCATGCCGATCGCGACGGACAGCTTGACCAATTCCTCTTCCGAGAAGTGTTCAAGCGTGCGAGCATAGAGATCGTCCGGCACGCCGCTGTCGGCGATCTTCGTCACCACGTCGGTCCAGGCGAAGGCAGCACGTTCGCGCTCGGAAAACAACGGCGATTCCTTCCAGGCGGAGACGAGATAGAGCCGCTGCTCGGTCTCGCCATCTCGGCGCGCCTCGCGGCTGTGCATCTCGACGCAGTACGAACAGCCATTGATCTGCGACGCCCGCAGCTTGATCAGATGCAGCAGGCCTTCCTCGAGCCCGCACTCGTCGACCGCCTTGTTGAGCGCCGATACCGCTTTCATGATTTCCGGCGCCGCGCCGAAGAATTGCAGCCTCTGCTTCATTCTCTTTCCCTTCACGCTTGCTTGGTTGAACTGGATTTCTGCGGTCGTTGATGACGCTCGACAAAGGCGCAGTTGGCGGCGACTGAACGGGGATCGGCATCGCTCACGTATTCCGCAACGATGTCGGACAGCCGGGACTCGGCAAGAGCGGCGCGATAGGCGCGCTCGGCCTTCAGCATCGCGACGCTGATGCCGCAGGGTTTGACATAGGCCGAGGCATCGAGCCTGGCCGGCCCGCGCTGACGGATTTCGCCGCAACGGAAGGCCGGTTCGCGTCCTTCGACGGCGAGCACGATGTCGAGCAGCGTTATGCGCTCCGCCGGCCGCGCCAGCCGGAAACCGCCCGATGGCCCGGGCACCGATTCCAGGATGCCCGACGCCGTGAGCGCGTTGAGATGCTTGAGCAGATAGCTTGGCGACAGGCCGAACGCTTCCGCCATGGCAGCACCCGGCATGGTCGACGCGCCTTCCACGCCGGCAAGCATGGCGGCGCAGTGGATGGCCGCTTCAACGCCCTCGCCCAGCTTCATTTTTCTGAATTCCAATTCATGGATATATCTTATCGTGGATAATTTTTATCCGCAATAGGAATATCCGGGCCTACGGTTCCTTTTCAAAGGGTTGCGCTGCCCCTCATTGCCCTGCCGGGCATTTCTCCCCGTATAGTGACGGGGAGAAAGACGCTATCACCGATGATTTCGCCAATTGTCGGCGGTGCAAAAAGGGCGGCGAGGTTGCGGCAATCCCCCTTCTCCCCGTCACGATACGGGGAGAAGGTGCCGGCAGGCGGATGAGGGGCAGCGCCAACCTCGACAATTCAACCGGACGAAACCGATCTGGCGCTTCGACCAAACTTACTCCGCGGCCACCTTGGCCATCGGGTTGTTTGGATGCGTCGTCCAGTTGGCGTAGACCGGCGACACCGGTCTGCCGGTGCGCTGGTCGATGACGCCGGCCGCCAGCGGCTCCATGGTGATGCAGTTCTCGACAGGGCAGACATTGACGCAGAGGTTGCAGCCGACGCATTCGGCCTCGATCACCTCGAAATGCCGCTTGCCGTCAACCATGCTGGTGATCGCCTGGTGCGAAGTGTCCTCGCAGGCGATGTGGCAGCGGCCGCATTTGATGCACGCCTCCTGGTCGATATGCGCCTTGGCGACGTAATTGAGGTTGAGATATTGCCAGTCGGTGACGTTGGGCGTGGCGCGGCCGACGATGTCGTCGAGCGAGGCATGGCCCTTCTCGTCCATCCAGTTTTCCAGGCCGGCGATCATCTCCTGCACGATCTTGAAGCCATAGGTCATCGCCGCCGTGCACACCTGCACATTGCCGGCACCGAGCGCCATGAATTCGGCAGCGTCGCGCCAGGTGGTGATGCCGCCGATACCGGAGATCGGCAAGCCGTGCGTTTCCGGATCGCGGGCGATCTCGGCGACCATGTTCATGGCGATCGGCTTCACCGCCGGGCCGCAATAGCCGCCATGCGAACCCTTGCCGTCGATGGTCGGCTCCGGTGCGAAACTGTCGAGATTGACGCCGGTGATCGAATTGATGGTGTTGATCAGCGACACCGCGTCGGTGCCGCCGGCAAGGGCGGCACGCGCCGGCTTGCGTATATCGGTGATGTTCGGCGTCAGCTTGGTGATGACAGGCATGCGGGTGTTGGCCTTGCACCAGCGCACCACCATTTCGATGTATTCCGGCACCTGGCCGACGGCGGCGCCCATGCCGCGTTCCGACATGCCGTGCGGGCAGCCGAAATTGAGCTCGATGCCGTCGGCCCCGGTCTCCTCGACCACCGGCAGGATCGCCTTCCACGCATGCTCCTCGCAAGGCACCATCAGCGAGACGACGATGGCGCGCTCGGGCCAGTCCATCTTGACCTGCTTGATCTCGCGCAGATTGGTCTGCAAGTCGCGGTCGGTGATCAGCTCGATGTTGTTCAAGCCGAGCAGGCGGCGATCGGCGCCCCAGATCGCGCCATAGCGCGGGCCGTTGACATTGACCACCGGCGGCCCCTCTTCGCCGAGCGTCTTCCAGACAACGCCGCCCCAGCCCGCCCTAAAGGCGCGGATGACATTGTAGGCCTTGTCGGTCGGCGGCGCCGAGGCCAGCCAGAACGGATTCGGCGATTTGATGCCGACGAAATTGTTTCTGATATCTGCCATGCTCATGCCCTCCCGTTCGAGGTCAGTGCCCGGTGGATCGATTCGGCCGCGTCGCGCCCCTGCGCGACTGCCGAGACGGTGAGGTCGTCGCCGCCATAGATGCAGTCGCCGCCGGCCCAGACGTTTGGCAGCGAGGTGCGGCCTTCGGCGTCGACCTTGATGCGGCCGGCTTCCAGCGCCAGCAAGGCGCCGCTGCCGTTGAGCGCAGCCGGGACAAAGCTCTGGCCGATCGCCTTGAACACCTGGTCGGCAGTGAGCGTCAGCCGCTCGCCGGTGCCGACGAGTTTCTCGCCATCCATCGCCGTATATTCGAGCTCGATGCCCGAGACCTTGCCGCCTTCGGCAATGACCCGCTTCGGCTGCAGCCAGTGACGGATGATGACGCCGTTGGCGGCGGCCAGGTCCTGCTCGAATTCGGAAGCGTTCATGTGCTCCTGACCGCGCCGGTAGCAGATCGTCACCTCTTCGGCGCCGAGCAGCTTTGATTGCACCGCCGCGTCGATCGCCGTCATGCCGCCGCCGATGACGACGACGCGCCGGCCGACCGGCAGGCTGGCAAGATCGCTGGCCTGGCGAAGCTCGGCAATGAACTCCACCGCATTGGTGACGCCTTGCGCGTCCTCGCCGTCGGCGCGCAGCGCGTTGACGCCGCCAAGTCCCATGCCGAGGAACACTGCATCGTAATTCCTGGTCAGGTCCGACAGCTGGTAATCGCGGCCAAGCGCCTTGCCGTTCTGGATGTCGATGCCGCCGATCGAAATGACATAGTCGACCTCGGCCTGGGCAAAATTGTCGATGCTCTTGTAAGCGGCGATGCCGTATTCATTGAGACCGCCGGCTTTCGGGCGGGCCTCGAGGATGGTCACGTCGTGACCGTGGCGGGCGAGCCGATGGGCGGCGGCAAGCCCGGCCGGTCCGGCGCCGACCACGGCGACCGTCTTGCCGGTCGGAGCGGCGCGCGCATAGAACTGCTTGTTCTCAGCCATCGCGACATCGGTGGCATAACGCTGCAGGCGGCCGATCTGCACCGGCTTGCCTTCAGCCACTTCGCGCACGCAGACCTCTTCGCACAGCGTCTCGGTCGGGCAGACGCGGGCGCACATGCCGCCCAAAATGTTCTGGTCGAAAATCGTCCTGGCCGAGCCGATCGGATTGCCGGTCGAGATCTGGCGGATGAACAGCGGGATGTCGATCGAGGTCGGGCATGCGTTCATGCACGGCGCATCGTAGCAGAAATAGCAGCGATCGGACTCGACCAGCGCCTCGTGATGATCGAGCGGCGGATGCAGGTCGGAAAAATTATCGGCATATTGCTCGGGCGAAAGCCGCCCACCGGCAATGCCCTGCTTGAAATGACCAGTCGCCATTCCGCTTCCCCATTCCTTGTTGTTTTGCGGAAGGCTAGCACGTTTTGTTTTTTTATCAATTGGTCAATTTTCGACGCAAGCCGCTGAAAAGCCACGAAAAAACATGATATCAATACTCATGTTTTCTATATTGGCCTTGGCTGTCGGAATTCCGTCGCGAAGATCGTCCTAGATGGATCACGCATGATCGCTGACTGGAAACCCAAGGAGCACGACAATGCCAAACTCCCCGATGTCCTTCTTCTGGTACGAGCTGATGACCACCGATCTCGACGCTGCCGAAGCGTTCTACACCGATGTGGTGGGCTGGAAGGCGCAGCCCTTCGACGGCGCGCCCGGCATGCCGCGCTATATCGTGATGAATGTCGGCCAGCGCGGCGTCGGCGGGCTGATGACGCAGCCGGACGAAGTGCGCAAGACGGGCATGCCGCCAGCCTGGGTCGGTTACATCCATACCGGGGATGTCGATGCTTCCACGAAATCGCTGAAGGGCGCCGGCGGTGCGGTTCACCGCGAACCCGATGACATTCCGGGCGTCGGCCGCTTTGCCGTCGTCGCCGATCCGCAAGGCGCGGTGTTCAACTTCCTGCAGCCGATTGGCCCTGACCAGCCGCCGTTGCCGGCTACTACTCCCGGCAATATCGGCTGGCATGAACTCTACACGACCGACTGGCACGCCGCGTTCGATTTCTATGCCGGGCAATTCGGCTGGACCAAGGGCGACGCCATGGATATGGGGCCGATGGGCACCTACCAGCTGTTTGCCGCCGGCGGCGAACCTGTCGGCGGCATGATGAACAAGCCCGAGCAGGTTCCGGTGCCGGTCTGGCAGTTCTATTTCAATGTCCCCGCAATCGACGCGGCGGCCAAGCGTGTCACCGATAATGGCGGCACGATCCTGATGGGACCGATGGAGGTTCCCGGCGGCGGCTGGATCGTGATGTGCACGGACCCACAGGGTGCTCATTTCGCGCTGACGGCGCCGGTGCGGTAGCTGGGCCGGCGTCATGCTTGTCGAAGTGGGCGATCCTTCGCGCCCCCTCTGTCCTGCCGGACAGAGGGGGCGCTGTCCCGCCGGCCCCGCGCAATGGCAGCGCCCTCACCCGCGCATCCGCACGAGATTCGCGTCGAACAGCGGCGTCGGCTGCACCCGGGCGGTGTAGCGCTTGCCCAGGAGCTCGATCTCGAAACCATCGGCCTCGTCGGCGATCTCCTTCGGCACATAGCCCAGGGCCACGGACGTCTTCGAATGATGTGCGTAGCCGCCTGACGTGACCCAGCCGCGCACCGCGCCGTCGAACCAGATCGGCTCGTCGCCGATGACGTCGGCGTCTGCCGCATCGACGACAAAGGCGCGCAGTCGCAGCTTGCCGCCTTGCTGGCGCTCGGCGAGTGCCGCCTGCTTGCCGATGAAATCGGTTTCTTTCCCGTAGGCGACGAAACGGTCGAGCCCGGCCTCCAGCGGTCCGTAGATCGGCCGGTATTCGCGCGCCCACGAGCCGTAATTCTTCTCCAGCCGCAGCGCGTTGAGCGCGCGCGCGCCGAACAGGCCGATGCCGAAGTCTTCGCCGGCCGCCATCAGGGTCTGGTACGCGGCACGCTGATATTCCGGCGCCACCCAGATCTCGTAGCCGAGATCGCCGGTGTAGCTGACGCGGCCGACCAGGCACGGCGCCATGCCGATATCCATCCTGGCCGTCGCCATGAACGGAAACGCCGCATTCGACACATCCGCCCGCGTGGCTTTTGCCAGCACGTCCCGCGCCCTCGGACCGGCAATCGACAGGCCCGTCAGTCTCGCCCCCAGCGCCTCGATATGGACCGAGCCATCTTGCGGCAGATGCGCCTCGAACCAGCGCATGTGATACTGCTCGGCAATGCCGGAACCGGCGAGGAACCAGCCCTCCCCGCTGGAATTGCCGCTGCCGAGATTGGCCAGCGAAAAGTCGCCGATCAGCCTGCCGTCTTGCTTCAGCATCGGCGCCAGCGTCATGCGGCCGGGCTTTGGCAGCTTGCAGGCAAGCAGGCGGTCGAGCCAGGCCGCCGCGCCCGCGCCCGTCACCCTGTATTTGGCGAAGGACGAGATTTCCGACAGGCCGACACTTGTCCGCACCGTCCTCACCTCTTTTGCGACATGCTCGAAATCGCTCGAGCGCCGCCACGAGAACTCGTCCCTTACGCCTTCGGGCGCATACCACAGCGGCACTTCCAGCCCATAGGCCACGCCCCACTGCGCGCCCTTGGCCGACAAGAGGTCGTAGACCGGCGTGGTCTTGAGCGGCCGCCCGGCAGGCAGCTCCTCATTGGGAAAGCGGATGGAAAAACGCCGCGAATAATTCTCGCGCACCTTGGCGTTGGTGTAGGCCATCGTTGCCCAGTCGCCGTAGCGCGAGACGTCCATCGCCCAGATGTCGGCGCCGGGATCGCCCTCGATCATCCAGTTCGACAGCGCCAGGCCAACACCGCCGCCCTGCGAAAAGCCGGCCATGACGCCGCAGGCGACCCAGAAGCCAGGCAGGCCGCGCACCGGCCCGACCAACGGGTTGCCGTCGGGCGCGAAGGTGAAGGGGCCGTTGATGATCTGCTTGATTCCGGTGTTCTGGAAGGCCGGGAAATGCCGAAACCCGACTTCCAATGACGGCGCGATGCGGTCGATGTCGGGCTCCAGCAGCTCGTGGCCGAAATTCCACGGTGTCTGGAGCTCGGACCATGGCTTGTTGGCCTTCTCATAGGTGCCCATCAGCATGCCGCCGCGCTCCTGGCGCAGATAGAGCTCGCCGTCGAAATCGACCGCGTGGATGATCTCCGTGCCGGTCTTCTGGTTCCAGGCGGCGACCTCCGGCATGTCCTCGGTGATCAGGTACATGTGCTCCATGGCCAGCACCGGCAGTTCGAGGCCCACCATGCGGCCGACCTCGCGCGCCCACAGGCCGCCGGCGTTGACGACATGCTCGGCCACCACCTCGCCCTTGTTGGTGATGATCCGCCAGAACCCGTCGGCGCGGCGCACGATATCCTCGACCTTGGTGAAGCGCTCGACCTCGGCGCCAAGTTTTCTGGCCGCCTTGGCATAGGCGTGGGTGACGCCGGACGGGTCGAGATGACCGTCCTCCTTGTTGCGCACCGCGCCGACGAACTGTTTCGGGTCGAGCAGCGGCATCAACTCGGCCGCCTCATCAGGCGAGATCTCCTCGAGGTCGATGCCGAGATAGCGGCCCTTGCCGACAACGCCGCGCAGCCAGTCGAGCCGCGCCTCGGTCGCCGCCAAAAGCACGCCACCGGTCAGATGCACGCCGGTCGCCTGGCCGGACAGCTCCTCGATCTCCTTGTAGAGCGAGATCGTGTATTTCTGCAGCTTGGCGACGTTGGGATCGCCATTGATCGTGTGCATGCCGCCGGCCGCGTGCCAGGTCGAGCCGGAAGTCAGCTCGTCGCGCTCCAGAAGCACAATGTCGGTCCAGCCGTGACGGGCGAGATGGAACAGCACCGAACAGCCGACGACGCCTCCGCCAATGACCACGACCTTCGCATGCGATTTCATGGGTTTTTCTCGTTATTTCAGGGAGTTGGAGGGGTGGGATGAATCGGTGCGGGAGGAGCCAAGCCACCCCCCTCTGGCCTACCAGCCATCTCCCCCTCAAGGGGGGAGATTGGCAGTTTCAACGCCGCCGCGCTCTTTTCAACGGTGGTGATTGGCGAAGGAGAACGTGACAGCCAATCTCCCCCCTTGAGGGGGAGATGTCCGGCAGGACAGAGGGGGGGTACACGAGCGCAAGCCTTCGACCATCACGGCTCGCCCTGCCCGATCGCTTCCTTGCGCCTGGCCACATACGCCTCCAGCGCCTCGCGCACGGCAATATCAATCGTCGGTTCGACATGATCCTCCAGCGCCTTCTTCCACAGCCGCGTCGCCCGCGCCGTGGCGTCTAGCCCGCCGGCCTCCTGCCAGGCCTCGTAGTTCTGCCAATTGGAGAGCATCGGCTGGTAGAAGGCGGTTGCATAGCGCTCCAGCGTGTGCGGCTCGCCGAAGAAATGGCCGCCGGTCGGCACGGCACCCAGCGCCTCGACGGCGAGTTCCGCCTCGTTGACTTCGATCGGGCGCAAAAACTCCATCATGTGCTGGATCATCTCGACGTCGATGATGAACTTTTCGAACGACGCGGTCAGCCCGCCCTCCTGCCAGCCGGCTGCGTGGTAGACGAGATTGCCGTGGCCGAGCACCGCGCCCCACAGCGCCATCAGCGTCTCATAGGCGCCTTGCGCGTCGGCGGCGTTGGAGGCCGAGCCCGGCGTCGTCCGGTAGGGCAGTCCATAGCGCCGCGCCAATTGCCCGGAGGCGATGTTGGCCTTGGTGTTCTCCGGCGTGCCAAAGGCCGGCGCACCGGACTTCATGTCGACATTGGAGGTGAAGGCGCCATACATGACCGGGGCGCCGGGGCGGACAAGCTGCGTCAAGACCACGCCGAACAGCGCCTCGGCGTTCTGTTGCGCCAGCGCGCCGGCAAGCGTCACCGGGCTCATCGCCCCCATCAGCGTGAACGGCGTCACCGCAACCGACTGACCGAACTCGGCCATGGTCATCAGGCCTTCGGCCATCATTTCGTCGAAGCGGCGCGGCGAGTTGACCGAGATGATGGTGGTGACGCCGGGATCGTCGCGCATTTGGTCGAGGCTCAAGCCCCGCGAAATCGCCATCATTTCGACGCCGTCCAGCGCCCTGCCGCGGCCGATCGCCGAGACGTGAAAACTCTTGTCGGTCAGCGTCAGATTGGCGAAATAGGTGTCGAGGTGGCGTGAATTGGCCGGCAGTTCCACCGGTGCGCAGACCTGATTGCCGAGCATGTGGATGCAGTTGAAATGCTGCGCCAGCCGGGTGAGGTCGCAATAGTCGCGCAAATTGCCGGCGCGCCGGCCGCGTTCCATGTCATGCACGTTCGGCGGTCCGGCGACGAGCGTAAAATTGATCGTGTTGCCGCCGAGATGGACTGTGTGGGCCGGGTTCCGCGGCGTCAGCGTATAGCTGGACCGCGTCGTCTTCAGTGCCTCGTCGACCATGCCGCGGTCGATGCGGACAGTCATCGACGCATGATTGACCTTGGCGCCGGCCTTCTCGAACAGCGAAAGCGCCCGCGGGCTCATCACCTCGATGCCGAAATTCTCCAGAATGTGCATCGACGCCTGGTGGATCGCCTCGATCTGATCGGCCGAGAGCATCGCCATCGGCGGATAGGGATTTGTCACGCGGCGCAACGGCAGTTGCGGGATGGCGGCCGGTCCCCTGTTGCTGGTTCGCTCGGCGCCGCGCTTGCGTCTCGGTTCGGTCATGCGGCGCATCAAAGCGCCGGCACGACGATCGGGCTGTCAGAAATCCGCCACCTGCGGGCGCGATTTTAGCCAAGGCGGCATTTTGGGATTTTCGTGCCGACAAAAGCGACGGAAAACGTCGGAATATCTATCCTCGCTGTGTCCCGGCCAAAGCGGCCGATCAGCCGTTAAGGAACGCTGCAAGATTCCCTTTATGATTCCAGCCTAATCCTCTTCCAATGGGTAGGTCGAGTTTTAGCAAAATTGTAGCCGTTACCGTGCTGCTGGCGCTGTCGGCCTGCGCGACGCCGCCGAGCCATATCAACAATGTCTGCGCCGTCTTCGACCAGAATGACGGCTGGTTCGACAACTGGCAGGCGGCGGCCGAACGCGCCGAACGGAAGCACGGCGTGCCGGTTCCCGTGCTGATGGCGACGGTGCGCAAGGAATCCGGCTTCAAGAGTAACGCCAGGCCGCCGCGCAAGAAGCTGCTCGGCTTCATTCCCTGGAAACGTGCCTCCAGCGCCACCGGCTTCTCGCAGGCGCTTGACGGCACCTGGGCGCAATATCAGAGCGAGACCGGCAGTTGGGCGGCGCGCCGCACCAGCTTCGCCGATGCCGTCGATTTCGTCGGCTGGTATCATTCCAAGACATCAGACACGCTCGGCGTCGCCCGCAACGACACCTACAATCTCTATCTGGCCTATTATCTCGGCTGGACGGCCTATGGCCGCGGCAACCGCGGCGATGCCGGCGTGCAGCGCTATGCGCGGGCCACCGAGCAGATGGCTCGGGACTACGCCGCGCAGCTACGCCAATGCGCGCGTTGATGGCGCCACGGATCTAATCGTCCGTCAGCTTCGGCCTCTTGCCGTGCGGACGCTGCGGCGGAGCGCCGGCAAAGCCCGGACCGATGCCTTGCGGCGCGTCGTCGGGCACGCCTTCATTGGCGGCATGCTCCTTGTCGAACTTGATCACCGGCTCCATTTTCGCCAGCACGTCGTCGGCAAGCCAGCACAGGCTCATATGACCGTCGCCGAGATGCTTGACCGGCGGCACCTGCGTCTCGCAAAGATTGTCCGGCACCAGCTTCTTGTAGCCGCAGCGGGTCTGGAACGGGCAGCCGGTTGGCGGGTTCATCGCCGACGGGATGTCGCCCTCCAGCACGATGTGCTTCTTGATCACGCTGGTATCGGCGATCGGGATCGCCGACAGCAGCGCCTCGGTATAGGGATGATAGGGCGGCGAAAAGATCTGGTCGGTCGTGCCCTGCTCGACGATATAGCCGAGATACATGACGACGACGCGGTCGGCGATGTAGCGCACCACCGACAGGTCGTGGCTGATGAACAGCATCGTCGTCTTGTTCTTGCGCTGGATGTCCATCAACAGTTCGGTCACCGCCGCCTGCACCGACACGTCGAGCGCCGAGACTGGCTCGTCGGCCACTACCACCTTGGCATCGCCGGCAAAAGCCCGCGCCACGCCGATGCGCTGCTTCTGGCCGCCGGAAAGCTGGCGCGGCTTGCGGGTCTCGAACGCCCGCGGCAGCTTCACCAGGTCGAGCAGTTCCAGCATGCGCTTGCGGCGATCGGCAACGGTGTTGCCGACATTGAATTTTTCCAGCGTGCGGATGATCTGCGAGCCGACCGTATGGCTGGGATTGAGCGTGTCGAACGGATTCTGGAACACCATCTGGATCGACGACACCGTCTCGACGCTGCGGTTCTCGACCCCGATCGACTGGATCTGCTGGTTGCCGAGCGTCACGCTGCCGGAGCTTGCCGTCTCCAGTCCGAGCAGCACCTTGGCCAGCGTCGACTTTCCGCAGCCGGACTCGCCGACGATGGCGACGGTCTCGGATTCGCGCGCCATGAAGGAGATCGTCTCATTGGCCTTGACGACGCGGCCCTCGCTCGAGCCGAACACCTCGCTGCCGCCGACCTTGTAGTACTTTCTGAGATCCTCGATCTTGAGCACCGGCGCACCGGGCTCGACGCGCTCGTTGACCTTCTTGGCGCCGGGCGGCAGCGCTTCCCAGTCGATCTCGTTGAAGCGCACGCAACGCGAAAAATGGCCTTCATGGCCGTCGACCGTGATCATCGGGATTTCTGCAGCGTTGCAGACGCCCTCGACGAAATGGTGGCAGCGGGGGCCGAAATTGCAGCCCTTCGGCCGCTCATGCGGCAGCGGCAATTGCCCTGGGATTGAGATCAGAGGCCGCGAATTCTTGTCGGCGCCGGGCAGCGGGATCGAGCGGAACAGGCCTTGCGTGTAGGGATGGCGCATCCGGTCGAAGACGTCCTTGATCTTGCCGGTCTCCACCGCTTCGCCCGAATACATCACCGTGATGCGGTCGCAGGTTTCCAGGATCAGGCCGAGATTGTGCGACACGAAGATCATCGAGGTGCCGAACTTCTCGCCGAGCCCCTTGACCAGGTCGACGATGCCGGCTTCGACCGTCACGTCGAGCGCCGTCGTCGGCTCGTCGAGCAGCAGCAGCGCCGGCTTCGACAGCAGCGCCATGGCGATGACGATGCGCTGTTGCTGGCCGCCGGAAAGCTGGTGCGGAAAGGAGCGCATCATGCGCTCCGGATCGGGCAGCCTGACCGCGCGCACCATTTCCAGCGCGCGCCTGTAAGCCTCTTCCTTCGACACCTTGTCGTGGATCAGCGGCACTTCCATCAGTTGCTGGCCGACCTTCATCGCCGGGTTCAGGCTGGCCATCGGCTCCTGGTAGATCATCGCGATCTTGTTGCCGCGGATGGCGCGCAGTTCCTCGTCGGACAGCTCGCCCATGTCCTTGCCCTGGAATTTTATCCGGCCGCCGACGATCTTTCCGATGTTGGAGAGGTCGCGCATGATGCCGAGCGACACGGTCGACTTGCCGCAGCCGGATTCGCCGACGATGCCCATCGCTTCGCCAGGCATGACCGTGCAGGAAAAATCCATGACGGCCGGTATCTCGCCCTTGCGGGTGAAGAAGGAGATCGACAGGTTCTCGATCTCGATGATCGGCCCGTTGGTCGGCCCGTTGGTCGGCTTGGGGGGATTTCGAACTGCCTCATTCATGGGTCGCTCCAATCCTTGTTCTTTCAGCATATCGGGTCGAGAACCCGTCCATCAATCTTTCATCGATTGCTCACGCAGCGAGTCGGCCAGCAGGTTAAGGCCCAGCACGAACGACATCAGCGCGATCGTCGGCGGCAGCGCCGGATGGATGAAGGAGCGCAGCAGCCGGCTGGCATCCTTGATCGCAGTGCCCCAGTCCGGGCTCTCGGGCGCCAGCCCCAGGCCGAAATAGCCGAGCGTGCCGAGCAGGATCGTGGTGTAGCCGATACGCAGGCAGGCATCGACGATCAGCGGCCCGCGTGCGTTGGGAAGGATCTCCCACAGCATGATGTACCAGGGCGATTCACCGCGCGTCTGCGCCGCCGCCACATAGTCGCGCGTTTTGATGTCCATGACCAGGCCGCGCACGATGCGGAACACGCCGGGGCTGGAGGCGAACACCACCGCCACGAAGATGTTGAGCTGGTTGGGATCGATATGGATGATCCTGAACGGATCGGCATCGAAGACCAGGCCGGCATAGACCCAGCCGCCAATGATCAGCGTCAGCCCCAGCAGGATGTAAAGGCGGTCGGGCCGTTTCTTGTAGCGCGTCCAGAACAGCACGCTGAAGAAGATGATCGGGAACATGAAGAACAGGCCGGCCATCGCATAGGGGATCGGTGTCTCCATGATGCCCGGCGTCACCAGGAGGTAGAACAGCAGGATCACCGGGAAGGCGAGCACCAGATTGGCGAGGAATGACAGCACCGTATCGATCCTGCCTCCATAATAGCCGGCCGGCAGGCCGAGCGTGATGCCGACCATCAGCGCAAAACCGGTCGCCGCCGGCGCGATGATCAGCACGATCTGGCTGCCGTAGACCATGCGGCTGAACACGTCGCGGGCAAGCTTGTCGCCGCCGAACAGGTAGACAAGTCCCGATTGCGGCTCGACCGCGCCCGGCAGCGCGTCCTTCATGATCGGGATCTGGACAAGCGGATTGAAGGGCGAGACGGTCGACGCGAAGATCGCCGTGAACAGCCAGAATAGACAGATGCCGACGCCGACGATGCCGACGCTGCTGTCGAAGAGCTGACCGTAGAGGCCAAGCCTCTTCTTGTAGGCGAAGCTCGCCCCCATCACCAGGACGAGAGCGATCCAGACCGGCCAGAAACGCGCAAGCACGCCAAGCACCACATTGAAGGCGCCGATATATTCAAGCTGCATCCGCTCGATCCCCTATTGAACTCTGATACGCGGATTGAGAAACGCGTAGCCGACATCGGAAATGAGCTGCGTGATCAGGACGATGAACACCGAGACCAGGGAGCAGCCGAGCAAAAGATCGATATCGTTGTTGCCGGCCGCTTCGACCAGCGTGTAGCCAAACCCCTGGTAGCGGAACATCACCTCGACGATGACGACGCCGGTGAGCAGCCAGGGAAATTGCAGCATGATGACGGTGAATGGCGCGATCAGCGCGTTGCGCAGCGCGTGCTTGACCACGACGCTGCCGAAGGAGAGGCCCTTCAACCGGGCGGTGCGGATATATTGCTGCGTCATCACCTCGACCATCGAGGCGCGGGTCATGCGGGCGATATAGCCGATGCCATAGATCGCCAGCGTCATCACAGGCAAGGTGAAGTTGTAGAAGGTGATGCCCCGGCTGGCGGAAGCCGCCGAACCGTTCAGCAGGCCGAGCCATGAGGCGAAGATAACGGTGAAAATGACGCCGGACACATATTCGGGCGTCGCCGTCGAGGCGATCGAGGCGACCGACAATGTCCGGTCGGTTCGCGAGCCTTCGCGCATGCCGGCGAGTATGCCGATCAGCAGCGAGATCGGCACCATCACCACAAGCACCCAGAACATCAGGATTCCGGTGGCGCTGAGCGCCGGGAAAAGTTTTGACGCCACCGTCGTCTTGAACTTGGTCGAGCAGCCGAAGTCACCCTGCAGCACGCCGGAGAAGGTCGGCTCGACAGGATCGTTGCAGAAGGCAAAACGTCGCGTGGGTTTGCCCGTCGCCGGATCTGTGACCGGCTGTTTGGGCACGATACCCAGCCATTGGCCATAGCGGGAGAAGAAATTCTGGCGATAGCCATGGTTGACCAGCCAGTTTTCGAGCTGCTCGGCCGAGGTGTGCATTTCGGTCTGGCTAATCGCCAGCTTTTTCAGATTGGGATCGAGATTGATCAGGAAGAACACGACCATCGTCAGGCACAGCATCGTCAATGCCATGGTGCCGAGGCGTCGAAGGATGAAAGAAAGCATGGCGGTCCCCTGCCGGCTGGTTGGGGTTGAGGCCGGCTCGGAGCCAGTTCGGCCGCAATCGGCAGAGCTGGCTGTCAAACGGACCCTCAGAATGCGATCAACCCTGTCTTATTGCACGCCCCTTTCCGAAGAGTCTGCGCTTTTTTCTGCGCCGACCTGCGGTTGTGGGATCATGCATGGCGTGGGTGGAAGGGGCGAACCGCCCCTTCCACGATCGATCCGATCAGGCCTCCTCGTCGAGCCAGACCTTGCCGTAGTCGCGCTCGAAGGTCGGGTGCATGGCGTAGTTCTTAACGGAAGCGACCGAATGGCTGTAGAGCTTGCGCCAGTAAGGCTGGATGATGATGCCGGCATCCTGCAGGATCTGCTCGATGTCCTTCATCATTTCCTTGCGCTTGGCGGGGTCGGCAACGGCGAGCGCAGCGTTGAGCTTGGCATCCCACTCCGCATTCGCCCAGCCTGTCTCGTTCCAGGCTTCACCGGTGCGATAGCCGATCGCCAGAACCTGGACGCCGAGCGGCCGCATGTTCCAGTTGGTCATCGACAGCGGGTATTTGGTCCAGTCGTTCCAGAAGGTCGAGCCCGGCAGCACCGTACGCTTGACCTTGATGCCGGCGTCGCGCATCTGCGCGGCGATCGCATCGCCGGTGTTCTTGTGCCAGTCTTCGTCGACCGTGATCAGCTCGTGCTCGAAGTCGGCCTGGCCGGCTTCAGCCATCAGCGCCTTAGCCTTGGCCGGATCGCGGGCAATCTTCGCCAGCTCGAAGTATTCCGGATGGATCGGCGAGACATGGTGGTTTTCGGCAACTGTGCCGGCATTGCCGTAGCCGAGCTGCAGGACGACAGCGTTGTCGACCGCAAGCTGCAGCGCGTTGCGAACCTTCTGATCGTCATACGGCTTGTTGGTCACATTGGTGCGGCAGACGATCGTCGAAGCGGTGACCACCTCGGACTTGACCAGGTCGACACCGTCGAGGATCGACACATAGTCGGCCGACGTCTCGAAATTGGTATGGACTTCGCCGGCTTCGAAAGCGCTGACCATCGCCGCCGGATCGGTGCCATAGTCGATGAACTCGACGCCGTCGAGAAACACCTCACCGTCCCACCACTTGTTGTCTTCGCGGCGTTTGTAGACGACCTTCTGGCCGACATCGTAGGAGACCAGTTCAAATGGGCCGGTGCCGATCGGGCAGGCTTTGAAATCGCCGCCCTTTTCGTCGAAGGTCTTGTGGACGACGAGACCGGGATAGTCGCACACGTTGGGGATGAGCGCGATATCCGGCGAGCTGAGCGTCAGCTTGACCGTGTGTTCGTCGACCTTGGTGACGGCGCTCTCATCCAGCTTGTCGTCCTTGACCAGCGAGCCGAGACGACCGGGCATGGAATTGCCTTCGGCCTTCTTGTCGGCCCAACGCTTGAAGTTGAAGATGACATCGTCGGCGGTGAACGGATCGCCGTTGTTCCAGGTGACGCCCTTGCGCACATGCAGCGTGTATTCGGTGGCGTCGTCGTTGACGTCCCAGCTCTCGAGCAGGTAGGGGCGGAACGTGTATTCGTTCGTGTACTTGACCAGCGGCTCGAGCGCCTGGCGCTCGGCATTGGCGATCTCCGACCAGTCGGCCTTGCGCGGATCCTTCGGATCCTTGATCCACATAGCGACCTTCAGTATGCCGCCTTTCTTGCCCTGCGCGTCCTGCGCTCTCGCCGGCGTCGGGTCGGCGAGGCCGAGCATGCCATAGGCCATCGCCGTGGACGCGCCGAAGATGCTGGCCAAAGCGAGAAACTCGCGGCGATCGACACGTCCGGCCCTGGCTTCCTGGGCCATCGCATGGATGTGATCCGGAACGCGGTCGCCATTACTCTTGTAGATTGTCATCGAGAACTCCCATTGTTGGCTTTCTGCCTTTTACCATTCCGCATCCGGGCCGTGATGTCAAAAACGGCACCGGATTGGGAACATGCCAAGGAATGTGCAACTTTGGAAGGGAAGCAGTTCGCGTGATAACGACAGTCTTGGCGCAAAATTGCTATTGCCCGGCAGATTTCGTTCGAATCTCCGGCATCGATCAAACTGAGACATTCACTACCGCGCCGCACGTCCCGTCGGGCGCGCAACGGACGCTGTAGCGGTTTGATTTTGCGCCGAAATCGATTTCGATTCTCGCGGTCATGCGCGAAGCTTTGCACCGCGCCGGCCGATCGCGGATGAGTGCCAGAACGGCGACGAGGCCTGTCGGACTGCCGGCCCCTATCACGCAGGCCGGCTTCAGTACTCGCGTTCGTAGAAAATGCCACCCTTGGCTTCGCCGGCATCGGTGGCTTCGCCGCGCAATTTGACGCCGCGGCCGACGTCGAGATCGATCGCCGCCTTGCCCGAACCCGGCTTGTCGCCCTTCTGGATCGTCACATAGGTGCGGTCGTTGAGATATTTGCCGGCCGAGACCGCGGTGCCGCCCTCCTCGTCGGTGACGACGTCGAGATCGTCGACGCCGATGGCGCTGCGCAGGTTCTGGAGCAGCGAGGTCGAGCCGCCGATGCCGGCCAGTTGCGCGGCGGCTTCGGCAAGCTGGGCGATCTGCAGCGGCGACAGGTTCGACATCGAGCGGCCGAAAATCAGTTGCGCCAGGACCTCGTCCTCTGGCAATGCCGGCACCGACGAGAAGTTGAATTTCGGATTGGTCGCCTCGCCCGACACCACGATGGTGACGGTGGTGCTGCTCGTCGTCGATGTCGCCGTGAGATTGAGATAGGGCACCAGCGACCCCGAAAAGCCGACCGTGCCTTCGGTGAAGGTCAGCCGCTTGGCCAGGATCGACAGCCGACCGCGCTGCAAGTCAAAGGTGCCGACCGCTTGCGGCGACGATGCCGGGCCGGTCAGCCGCAGCGAACCGCCAAGCTCGGCATCGACGCCCCTGCCCTGGATGAAGATCTGGCTGGGCGCGTTGACCGTGACATCGAGGTTGAGGCCGCCACCACCGCTGCTGCTGCTCGCCGTCGCCGGACGCAACGCCTTGTCTTGCGCGCGCACGGCGGCCGGTGCGTTCTTGTGCCTGATGTTGAGCGCCGCCAGCGAGCCCGGCAACTTTTCGGGAACGGTGATGACGGTCTTGGCCAGGTTGATCGTACCCGAGATCAACGGCGCCGATGCGAGTGGCCCCTTGATGGTCAGGTCGCCGCCGAGATTGGCGGTGACCACCCTGCCGTCGGTGTAGCGACCGTCGACGAGCTTGACCGACAGGTCGGCCGGAAAGCCTTGCGCCGGATTGATGCCGACCGTGCCGCTGGCCGACAGGCTGCCGCGCGTCGACAAATTGCCGGTCAGGCGGTTGATCCTGGCGACGCCATCGCCGATCGCCACATCGGCGGTGATGTCGTTGATTGCAAGTCCCGAGCGCGCATCGATCAGGCGGGCACCTGACGTGCGGACCGTGCCTGTGATCACCGGCGCCGTCGCCGGGCCGCGCACCTTCAGATTGACGTCGGCAGTGCCGCTCAACGACAGGCCTTGTGCGGCCAGTGTCCGGGTCAGGAAGGCGAACGGCACCTTGCCGGAAAAGTCGAGATCAAGCGTCGGCGTGCCTGATGTCGTCATCGTGCCGCCGCCCTTGAGGCCGAGACCGGCGGCATCGCTCATGTTGGCCTCGAAGGTCAGTCGGTTGCCGGAAAACGTGCCGGAGGACGAAACGCCCATGCCGCCGAAACCGGCGCCGCGGGTCTGCGACGTCTGGACGCCTGCGGCGTCGACCTTGAAGGCGACGGCCGGATTGGCCGGCGCGCCCGTCACCTTCACCGTGCCCGAGATCGTGCCGGCGGCATCGAGGCCGGGCGAGAAACTGTTGGCGAGCGACATCGGCACCCGCGCCAGCGTCGCGTTGAGATTGAGCGCCTCCCCGACCTTGCCCGAAACCGTCGCCGTGCCGCCGCCGAGGTTGAGTGCGAGCCTGTCCAGGCTGGTGGTGCCGTTGGCGATGGTGATGGTCGAGGTCTGGGCGATCGCCGCCTTGATGCCGCGCATCGTCGCCTGGCCGGAGGCGAGCTCAACCGTCGTCGTGCCATTGGCGACCCTGACGCGGCCGGCCGCCTTGGCCGGAATGTCCTTGACGGTGGCGCCGCCGGAAAAGCCGGTCCAGTCGCCGTCACGGGTGAGATCGACATCGATGCCGCGAATGACGGTGTCGCCGGAGGTGACGCTGTCGGCCCGGATTTTTCCGGAGATCACCGGTGCCGCGAGATAGTTGCCGATCGATGCATCGATGGTCACCGTCTTCGCCGAAACATCACCGCGTTTAATCGACGCCGTCGAAGCCTTGACGGTGACGCCAGGCGCATTGCCGGTCTTCGAGAACACGATCGTGCCGCGCACGTCGCCTTCCGCCTTTTCCAGCGCAAGCGCTGCCAGCGGTCCGATGTCAGGTAGGTCGAGCGCCACGGTGCCTTCAGGCACGAACGCCTCGTCAAGCGCCAGGTCGCCTGATATCCGATTCTTGCCGAGCGACAGCAAAAGCCCGTCGATGGCGCGCTTGCCGTCTGACGTCGCCAGCACGGCGCTGCCTTGCAGGGGCTGGCCCGCGACGTTTCCGGTCAGTTGGACATTGGCCGAGGGGTTGGCGGCATCGGCCTTGCCGGTGGCGGTGAGGCTCAACCCGGTGATCTCGCGTTCGGCAACCGAAAGCCGCTCGCTGTTGACCGTCAGCGACAGGTCGGGCGCGGTGCTGGCGCCTTGCGCGTTCAGCGCAAAGGTGATGGCGCCGTTGGCGTCCCCTGACAGAAGCGAGATGTCGGCCAGCGCGCCTTTGATGTCGACGGTGAGCTTGTTGTCGGCAAGGCTGGCCTGCCCGTCGGCGGTCAGCGCGCCGGATACCAGCCTGATCGCATCGGCGGTGACATTGCCATTGGCGTCGCGCTTCAGCGCGGCACTGAGTTCCGTCCGCTGCGCGAGCACGCCGCGCGCTGCCGCCGGCAGTGCCGCGGAAGCCGCAACCGCCCTGAGGTTGAGATCGATGGCGCCATCGGCCAGGGAGACCCTTCCATTAAAGCCGCTGTCCAGTACCTCGCTCGTTACCGAGCCGCTGTCGATGACGATGGTATCGGTAGCGAGATCGCCGGCGACCTTGGCAGTAATCTTTCCGGCGAGCAGCGGCGCGATGGTCGGATTGTCCAGGCCGATTTTGCCCGCCGTCACCGTACCGGAGATCGGCCCTGTTCGGCTCTTCAGATCGAAGGCGTCGGAATGGAGCGCAAGCGCGATGCCTTCGGCCTTGGCGAGGTTGGTGGCGACCGACGGCAGTGTCGCGGAGATATTCAGCGTCGATTGCGTGCCCTGCCCCGCGACCTCCACAGACAGCGCCTGCAACTCGAGCTTGATCGGGCTCTCGGTGCTGCCAAGCGCCAGCGGCAGGCTCGGGCCGGTCGAGGCCAGGTCGAGCGAAAAATCGCTGGCGCCGTTCGGATTGATGGTGCCGGCAGCCTTGCCGGAAATTTTGTCCCCGGCAAGCGTCGCGTTGTCGATGGCGACGCCGCCGGCGGAGGAGAAGCTGCCTGCCGCATCGAGGTTGAGCTGCCCAAGCCCCGCCTGGCGGGTCTGGCTGGTCTCGGCGTCGTTGAGCTGCGCATCGAAACGAATGTCAGGGGCTGCCGACGGTCCCGTCACTTGCGCCGTTCCACCGAGCGTGCCCACGGCGTCGAGGCCGGGTGAAAAATCATTGGCCAGGGCGGCCGGCAGCCGGGAAAACTCTGCCGCAAGGTCGAGCGTCTGGCCGGCGGTGCCGGATACGGTCACCGATCCGCCGCCGACATCGAGCATCAGCTTCTCGATGCTGGCGTTGCCATTGGCGATGCTCAGGGTCGACGGCTGCGCGATCGCCGCCTTGATGCCGCGAATGGTCGCTTCGCCGGAAGCGATCTCGACGCTTGTCGTGCCGTCGGCGATCTTCACCCTGCCTTCGGCCCTGGCCGGAATGCCGGCAACGGTGGCGCCGCCGGAAAACCCGGTCCAGTCGCCGTCGCGCGTCAAATCGACATCGATGCCGCTGATCACGGTGCCGCCGGAGGTGACGCTGTCGGCACGGATTTTACCGGAGATCGCCGGTGCGGCGACATAGTTGGCAATCAGCGCATCGATGGTGACCGTCTTTGCCGAAAGATCGCCGCGCGAAATTGAATCTGTGGTCGCCTTGATGGCGACATGAGGCGCATTGCCGGTCTTCGAGAAGACGATCGTGCCACGCACGTCGCCGTCAGCTTTTTCCAGCGCCAGGGCTGCGAGCGGACTGATATCGGGTAGATCCAGCGCAACCGTGCCGAGCGGCAGGAATCGATCGTCGAGAGCAAGGTCGCCCGAAACTTTGTTGTCGCCCAGTGACAGGCTTAGTCCGTTTATGGACCGCTTTCCCTGGCGCGTTACCAGCGACGCCTTGAAATCGAGTGGCTCGTCATTGACGGATCCGGTGAGCGAGATATCGGCCGCCGGGCTGGCGATGTCGCCCTTCCCCGTCGCGGTGAGCTTTAGCCCGGTGATTTCTCGCGCCGCCACCGAAAGCCGGTCGCTGTTGACCGTCAGCGACAGGTCGGGCGCGGTGTTGGCGCCTTGCGCGTTCAGCGCGAAGGTGATGGCGCCCTTGGCATCCCCGGACAGAAGCGAGATGTCGGCGAGCGCGCCCTTGACGTCGGCGCTGACCTTGTTGTCGGCGAGGCTGGCCTGCCCGTCGGCGCTGAATGCACCTGATACCAGCCTGATGGCGTTGGCGATAACATTGCCGTTGGCGTCGCGCTTCAGTGCAGCGCTGAGCTGCGTCCGCTCGGCGAGCACGCCGCGCACTGCCGCCGGCAGTGCCGCGGAAGCCGCAACCGCCCTGAGGTTGAGATCGATGGCGCCATCGGCCAGGGAGACCCTTCCATTAAAGCCGCTGTCCAGTACCTCGCTCGTTACCGAGCCGCTGTCGATGACGATGGTATCGGTAGCGAGATCGCCGGCGACCTTGGCAGTAATCTTTCCGGCGAGCAGCGGCGCGATGGTCGGATTGTCCAGGCCGATTTTGCCCGCCGTCACCGTACCGGAGATCGGCCCTGTTCGGCTCTTCAGATCGAAGGCGTCGGAATGGAGCGCAAGCGCGATGCCTTCGGCCTTGGCGAGGTTGGTGGCGACCGACGGCAGTGTCGCGGAGATATTCAGCGTCGATTGCGTGCCCTGCCCCGCGACCTCCACAGACAGCGCCTGCAACTCGAGCTTGATCGGGCTCTCGGTGCTGCCAAGCGCCAGCGGCAGGCTCGGGCCGGTCGAGGCCAGGTCGAGCGAAAAATCGCTGGCGCCGTTCGGATTGATGGTGCCGGCAGCCTTGCCGGAAATTTTGTCCCCGGCAAGCGTCGCGTTGTCGATGGCGACGCCGCCGGCGGAGGAGAAGCTGCCTGCCGCATCGAGGTTGAGCTGCCCAAGCCCCGCCTGGCGGGTCTGGCTGGTCTCGGCGTCGTTGAGCTGCGCATCGAAACGAATGTCAGGGGCTGCCGACGGTCCCGTCACTTGCGCCGTTCCACCGAGCGTGCCCACGGCGTCGAGGCCGGGTGAAAAATCATTGGCCAGGGCGGCCGGCAGCCGGGAAAACTCTGCCGCAAGGTCGAGCGTCTGGCCGGCGGTGCCGGATACGGTCACCGATCCGCCGCCGACATCGAGCATCAGCTTCTCGATGCTGGCGTTGCCATTGGCGATGCTCAGGGTCGACGGCTGCGCGATCGCCGCCTTGATGCCGCGAATGGTCGCTTCGCCGGAAGCGATCTCGACGCTTGTCGTGCCGTCGGCGATCTTCACCCTGCCTTCGGCCCTGGCCGGAATGCCGGCGACGGTGGCGCCGCCGGAAAACCCGGTCCAGTCGCCGTCGCGCTTCAAATCGACACCGATGCCGCTGATCACGGTGGCGCCTGATGTGACCGTATCGGCCTTGATCGTGCCGGAGATCGCCGGCGCCTTGAGAAAGTTGGCGACCAGCGCGTTGACGGCGATGGTCTTCGCCGCCAGATCGCCGCGGGAAATAGACCCGCTCGTCATATCGATGACTACCGTCGGCGCGCCACCATCATTATCATTCGAGAGGCGGATGCTGCCCTGCACGTCGCCGGCCGCCGTCTGCCCGGCAAGCGCGGCCAGCGGGCCGATATCGGGCGCTTCGAGGGTCAGCGTGCCGAGCGGCAGCAAGCTGTCGTCGAGCACGAGATCGCCCGAGACCTTGTTGTCGGCCAGCGACAGGCTAAGCCCGTTGAGGGAACGCGTTCCGTCACGCGTCACCAAAGATGCCCTGAGATCGAGCGGCTGGTCGTCGACGGACCCTGTCAGTGCGACATCGGCAGCGGGATTGACGATGTCGGCCTTGCCCGTCGCTGTCAGCTTGATCGTCTTGACCGTCCGGCCCGACGCGGTCAGGCTGTCGCTGTCGGCCGAGACCGAGAAATCCGGTGCCGAGCGCGCGCCGCTCGCCGTCAGCGCGAAATTGACGGCCCCGCCGACCGGTACGCCAACGATCGGCGACAGCACCGAGACATCGCCGAGCGTGCCCCTGATGTCGGCCTGGATGTCGGTGCCCGTCGCGCTGGCGGTGCCGCTGGCGCTGAGCGAGCCCGAATTGAGTTGCAGCGCATTGGCGGCAAACAAGCCTTGCGGGTCGCGGGTCGCGGTCGCCGAGAATGTCACACGCTCGCCGAGAACCGGGCGGATCTGCGGCGGCAGCGCAGTCGAGACGGCATCGGCATTCATCTTGAGCGTCATCGCCAGATCGGCCAGCGTCACCTTGGATGTCACCGAGGCATTGAGCGCATCGCTGCGCAGCGTGCCTTGATCGACGACGATCTCGTCATTGCTGACCGACCCGGCGAGGTCGGCGGTGACCCTGCCGGTCACCAGCGGCGCCAGCGTCGCCACGTCGGTGTTCAGGCCGCCGGCGATAAGCTTGATGGTGACCGGTCCGCTGCGGTCCTGGATGTCAAAGCCGTCGGAATGGATTTCGGCCACCAGATCGTCCACCCGCGTGCCGCCCGCCACCACCGAGACCAGGGACGCGCCGATGTCGATTATCGGCGCTTTGCCGCCGCCGAACGCGCGAGCCGTGGCGCCGGTGATCGCGACCGTCACCGGCTGCGCCGCGGCGCCGAGGCTGAGCACGATTGGTGGACCCTTGGCGGCGAGTTCCACCGAAAGGTCGCTGGCGCCGTTGGGGTCGATGATGCCCGCGGCGGTGCCATGCACGGCATCGCTGTCGATGCTGGCGCGCTCGACCTCGACGCCGCCCGTCACGATCGCGGTTCCGGCGAGGTCGAAGCTGGTCTTGCCGGCAAACAAGGATTTCAGATTGTCGGGCAAGAAGCGCTGGAAGTCGCCGTCGCCCTTGGCCTCGACATAGTTGCCCTTGTCGGTGAGCTGGTGGCGACCTGTGAGCTGGGTGACGATCTGGCCGTCGACGACGAAGGTACCGATGCCGCTCCAATTGGCGACCGGCCCGGTGCCGGTGACGACGATGTTGACCGGCGGCGCATCCGGCAATTTGAGCAGATTGGCGATGATGCCGCCGGCCGGCTCCGACGCCTTCAGATCGAGGTCCAGCTTGTTGTCGGCGGGCGCGAAATGGATGTTGGCGTCGAGCTTGCCTTGCTTGCCGTCGCGGCGGGTGATGTTGAGGCTGGTTGCGAGCGCCAATGGCGCCGCATCGGCCTTGAACGATCCCTTGGCGGCGAGCTCGGCGATACCGCTGCCGACCAGCGCCTGCCCGAGCGCGATTTCCGGCAGGTCGATCTGCTTGATGTCGAGCGACACCGGCAGCGTGGTGGCGCCACCTTGGCTCGGCTGCGTGCCGGCCACCGGCAGCCGCGCCAGCTCGATGCGATCGGCGCCGATGCGGCCGGCGCTGAAGTTTTTCGACAGAAGCGCCAGCGGCGACCAGTCGACCGCCACCTTGCGCGCCACCAGCCAGGCGCCCTGGCGATCCTCCAGGACCACATGGTCGACCGTCAGGGCGCCGGACCAGATGCCGTCGATGCCGCTGACCGTGACCTTCTGGTCATCGGTCGACGCCACGGTCGAGATGATGCCGGCGAGATTGGCGCGGCCGCGCTCGGTCTTGGTCAGCACGACGAGCGCACCGACCACCGCCGCCACCAGGACGAGCAGCGTGTAAAGGGCGATGCGAAGGATGCGCTTGAACATTGTCATCAAAACGCCTGGCCGATACCGGCATAGATGCCGAAATCCGGGTCGTCGGGATCCGGGTTGAGCGGCACCGCCGCATCGATGCGCAACGGTCCGAACGGCGTAATATAGCGCAAGCCGACGCCGGCGCCGACCTTCATGCCGGAAAAATCCGGGAATTGATCGGTCGAGACGGTGCCGGCATCGACGAACGGCACGACGCCGATCGTGTCGTTGATGGCGATGCGCATCTCGAACGAGGTCTCGAAGAAGGACAGCCCGCCGATCGGCTCTCCGTCGGCGTCCTTCGGACCGATGCCCTGATAGGCATACCCGCGGACCGAGCCGCCGCCGCCGGAATAGAAGCGCCGGTCGGCCGGAACATCCTGAAGGCCGGCGCCGATGATCGAGCCGATGACGACGCGTTCGGCCAGGACGAACTTCGAGGCCGCGTCGAGCGACTGATAGGCCGATCCTTCGCCCCTAAGCTTGACGAAGGCGGCACCGTTCAAAATGTCGTAGCTCGGCTCGGCATAGGCCAGCGCCCTGAATCCGGTCGTCGGGTTGAGCCGGTTGTCGCGGTTGTCGTAGACATAGCGCAGCGGAATGCTGGCGATCAGAAAAGTGTGCTTGCCGAAGGAATCGGTGATCTTCGAATAGTCGAGCGCGACTTCCGCCGAAACCGTCTGCTGCCGGTCGAGGTCATACGACAGGCCGGTGTTGCCCTTGACCGAGAAACGGTCGTAGGCGTCGGGATGCTCCAGCACGGTGTTGGCGCCGGCGAAGAATTTAGACGCCGGCCCGACCACGCCCGGCTTTTCGAACATGATGCCGGCATTGTAGTTGAGCTCGGTCAGTTCGTTGCTGCCGATGCCGCTGATTTCACCCTCGATGCGCAGTTTTTCGGCACGGCCGAACAGATTGCGGTGACCCCAATAGCCTTCGAGGCCGAGCCCCTCGGTGTTGGAGAAGGTACCGCCAAGGCCGAAATAGCGCGGCTTGCGCTCGCTTACTTCGACGCCGATCGGGATGTTGCCGCCGGCGTCGAGACTGTCGGCCTCCTTCAGCGTGACGCTGTTGAAGACTTCCAGCCGGAGCAGCCGGTCGCGCGCCTCATCGACCTCTTCCGGCGAATATTGGCGGCCGCGCTTCAGGCCGGTCATGTATTCGGTGAAATCGCGGTCGACCTTTTCGGTGCCTTCGACCGTGGTGTCGCCATAGCCGGCAACCGGCCCGGCGGCCACGGTCAGCGCCACGTCGAGCGTCGAGGTGGCGTGATCGGCAACGATCTCGCGGGCGGTCACCTTGGCCAGCGGCCTGCCGTCCTCCTTGAGCGCCCGCACGATCGACGCCTCGGCCTTGAGCACGGCACCGGAACCGGCATCGCCGCCGGCGATCAGGCCGAAATCGGCGCCCGACAGCCCCGCCGCATCGCCCTCCAGCCTGATGTCGCCAAGCGTGAACTTCGGCCCGGCCGCAATGTTGATCACCACCGGAATCGGCTGCGGACCCGAGAATTCGGCGTCCGGCGGCAAATCGTCGAGCGGCTTGCCTTCGATGGTAATGGTGACGACGCCCTCGTAGCGGGCGTCCGCATAAAGGGCGGCGACAAGCTGATCGCGGTCGGCACGCGCCTTGGCCAGCAGGCCGAGCGAACCGGAGACCGGACGTTCTTCGTCGTCCTTCAGCGCCGAGGCGTTTTCGAGCTTTTCGGCGAGATCCTCGTCGGCGTCGGGCGCCTCGATGGTCACCGCATAGCGCAGCGGATCGACGATGTCGGCATCTTCATCCTCCGACGATCCCCACAGCTTGATCCCGAAGATCTCGAAAGCGGCCGCATTTCCGCTCGCGCCAATCAGTGCAGTCGAGCATAGCAAGGCGGAAAGCAAGGCGAGCGAAAACACGCGCCGTGGCGCGGTTCCTCCCGACATCTGCCTTTCATACGCCGACATTACAACTCTACACTAGCGGCCAAAGCTAAAATTGGAATGAAGTTCTGAATTGCTCGTAAACGGGCCACAATCCAAATGCCACAATCCAACTGTCTGAAATGGACAGGGCTTGGAATTCACACCTTCTGCGTCGCCGCAAGAAAGCGTGATCCCTGTCCTGTGGAGGTACTACCGGTCATCGGCCGGAAAGGAAACCGTTGGCAGGCGGGAACCTGCCGCGTCCTTGTGTTGACAAGCTGGACCGAAGCTTGAACATGTCTGGGCGTAACGTGGACGTAACGTAAGCAGTGTCCGGAGGGGTGTCATGGCAATGCGCGCGGCTCGTGGTCTGTCGATTCTTTTTCTTCTCTTTTTCGCTTGGGGCAGTGTCGCGCAAGCGGCCGAAGCGCGCCGGGTGGTGACATCGGACAATTCCGATTATTTCGGCTTCGATCTCAGATCCGACCAGAACGTCAGCCTCGATCAGTGCACGACGACATGTCTCGGCGATCCCGCCTGCCGCGCCTTCACCTACAACCCCAAGGCCAAATGGTGTTTTCTCAAATCCGATTATAACACGCTGAAGCCCTTCAAGGGCGCCGTCGCCGGCAAGGTCGTCAACGTCGAAGGCGACCCCGACATCGGCGCGCCGCCGGCGCTCGCCTTCTTCCCCGCCTGGATGGCCGACCAGGCCCAGCAATACCGCAACAGGCTCACCGGCCCGGCCTACACCAAGCCCACCGAAGGACTGACGGCGCTGCGGGAGGCGGCAAGGCAAGCGTCGCAGACCGGCGACCACCGCTTGGCCGTTCAAAAATACGAGGCTTTGGTTTCGGTATTGCCCGACGATGGCCAACTCTGGCTTGAACTGGCGCGGGAAACACTTGCCGTGCAGCCGACCGCCAACAGCGCCGAGGCGTCGACCCTGCCGACGAACGCCACCTCCGCCGGCTTCAACGCCTACAAATTGCTGCGCACCACAAAAACCCGTGCCGAAGCGCTGGCACTGCTTGGCGACGGGCTCGATCGCCGCGACCTCGCTCGGCCGGCCCTGCAGGCCTACGAAGCGAGCCTCGCGCTGGTCAGTTCGCCCTGGGTCACGGCCGCCTACCACGACCTCAAGGCGCGCAAGGGCTTCCGCGTCGTCGATCACACGGTCGACGCCGACACCAGCGCGCCACGCATCTGCGCGCAATTTTCCGAAGACCTGGTCAAGACCGGCGTCGACTACGCGCAATTCGTCACTGTCGACAACGCCGCCCCCAAGGGCGTCGAGGCCAAGGACAAGCAGATCTGCGTCGAGGGGCTCGAGCACGGCCAGCATTACGACGTGACCTTCCGTCCCGGCCTGCCGGCCGCCATCGGCGAGGTGATCTCCACCCCTGTGGTGCTGTCGATCTATGTGCAGGACCGCGCCCCGTCCGCCCGTTTCACCGGCGACAGCTTCGTGCTGCCGGCCGGCACGCGCCGCGGCATCCCGGTCGTCACCGTCAACATGAGCGCCGCCGAAATGAAGCTTTTTCGCATCGGCGATCGCTCGCTGACCCAGCTTCTGTCCGGCTACCAGTTCCTGCGCCAGCTTGACGGCTACGACATCTCCAACATTTCCGATCAGATGGGCGAGCCGGTTTGGCAGGGCCAGCTCGACATCGCCAACGACCTGAACAAGGAAGTCACCACCTCCTTCCCGGTCGACGAGGCGCTGCCGCAGCGCAAGCCCGGCGTCTATGTGCTGACCGCGCAACCGGTCGACGAGAACGACGACGACTATGATTCGCGCGCCACGCAATGGTTCGTCGTCTCCGATATCGGCCTGTCGACCTATACCGGGCAGGACGGGCTGAACGTCTTTGCCCGTTCGCTCGCAACCGCCAAGCCGATATCAGGTGCTGAACTGACGCTGCTGGCCAGGAACAACGAGATCCTCGGCACCGCGACCACGGACGCGGAAGGCCGCGCCGTCTTCAACCCCGGACTGACGCGCGGCGACGGCGGCATGGTGCCGGCCGTGCTGACAGCCAAGCAGGGTGACAGCGACTTCGTCTTCCTCGACATGGGCCGCGCCGGCTTCGATCTTTCCGATCGCGGCGTCACCGGGCGTCCGGCGCCGGGCGCGCTCGACGTCTATGCCTGGACCGAACGCGGCATCTACCGCGCCGGCGAGGACGTCCATGTCGCAGCACTTGCCCGCGACAGCGCCGCCAAGGCGGTCGAGAACCTGCCGCTGACCTTCATCTTCACCCGTCCCGACGGCGTCGAGAACCGCCGCATCGTCAGCGACGGCGCATCGGCCGGCGGCCATGCCGTCGACCTACCGCTCGAAGCCAACGCCATGCGCGGCACCTGGACGGTGGCGATCCACACCGACCCCAAGCAGGCGGCGGTCGCCAGCCAGATGTTTTTGGTCGAGGATTTCGTGCCGGATCGCATCGAGTTCGACCTGTCCTCCGACAAGCAGGAGATCGCGCAGGGCGAAACCGCCAACGTTACCGTCGACGGCCGCTTCCTTTATGGCGCGCCGGCCGCCGGGCTGGCGCTCGAAGGCGAACTGACGCTGTCGACCACCCGCGCCTGGGACCGCTTCAAGGGCTATTCCTTCGGCCTCGCCGACGAGCAGTCGGCGGAACCGTCAGTCACCCCGTTCACCGGCCTGCCGGTGGTCGGCGACGACGGCAAGGCGACCTTCCCGGTTTCCGTCGACCAGTTGCCCTCGACCACCAGGCTGGTCGACGCCAAGGTTACGGTCAGGATGCGCGAGACCGGCGGCCGCGCCGTCGAACGCTCGCTCAACATCGCCATCCGGCCGCAGGGCCAGATGATCGGCATCCGCCCGGATTTCGACGGCGACGAGGTGCCGCAAGGCGGCACGGCGAAGTTCGGCCTGATTGCTGTCGACCCCGACGGCAAGCGCGAGGCGCTGCAGGGCGCGCAATGGTCGCTGGTCAAGGTCGAACGCAATTACCAATGGTACCGCTCCAGCAATTCCTGGAATTATGAGCCGGTGACCTTCACCAAGTCGGTGGCCAGCGGCCAGGTCGACATGACCGCCGACGGCGAGGCCACCGTCTCGCTGCCGGTCGACTGGGGCCGCTACCGGCTCGAGATCGAGACGTCTGACCCGGAGGGCCCGGCGACCAGCTACGAGTTCGACGCCGGCTGGTATGTGAGCTCCACCACCACCGAAACGCCCGACGGCCTCGAAATCGCCCTCGACAAGGACAGCTATGCGGCCGGCGAAGTGGCCAAGCTCAAAGTGTCGCCGCATTTTGCCGGCGAGCTGCTCGTCACCATCGGCGCCGACAAGCTCCTGAAGACCGTCACCGCCAGCGTGCCGGCCGGCGGCAGCACCATCGACATCCCGGTCGGCGACGACTGGGGCGCCGGCGCCTATGTCACGGCAACGCTGTTCAGGCCGGGTGATGCGCAGGAAACCCGCATGCCGGCGCGCGCCATCGGCGTCAAATGGCTGAAGGTCGATCCGGGCTCGAAAAAACTCGCGGTCAGCCTGACGCCGCCGGACAGGACCATGCCGCGCCAGCAGCTGTCGATCCCGGTTTCGGTGGCCGGCGTGCAGCCGGGCGCCAACGCCTATGTCATGGTCGCGGCCGTCGACGTCGGCATCCTCAACCTGACCAACTACAAGGTGCCGGATCCGGAGACCTGGTTCTTCGGCCAGCGCATGCTCGGCCTTGAAGTACGCGACCTCTACGGCCGCCTGATCGACGGCTCGCTGGGCACGACCGGCAAGCTGCGCAGCGGCGGCGACGGCGCCAACATCCAGTCGCAAGGCAGCCCGCCGACCGAAAAGCTGGTCGCCTTCTTCTCCGGTCCGGTCCAGCTCGACGCCGACGGCAAGGCGCGGGTCGACTTCGACATCCCGCAGTTCAACGGCACCGTGCGTGTCATGGCCGTCGCCTGGACCGAGGACGGGGTCGGCCATGCCCAATCCGACGTGATCGTGCGCGATCCGGTGGTGATCACCGCCGGCCTGCCGCGCTTCCTGGCGCCCGGCGATTCGGCCGTCATGCGGCTCGACGTCACCGACGCCGACGGTCCGGAGGGCGACTATGCGCTGTCGATCGACACGTCAGGCGATCTTTCGACCGGCAGTGCCGCCCTGCCCGAAAAGCTGACACTGGCCAAAGGCAAGCGGCAGACGCTGACCGTGCCGCTGATCGCTGAGACGCCGGGCAACGCCTGGATCACCATCAAGCTCGCCCATGCCGACGGCACCGCTGTCGAGCAGACGCTCTATGTCCCGGTGCGCCCGGCGCAATTGCCGGTGACCACCCGCATGGTGGTTGACCTCAAGGGCAATGGCGGCTCGCTGCGCGTCGACAAGGAGCTCTTGGCGGCAAGCCTGCTCGACGGTGCTTCGGTCAGCGTCGGCGTTTCACAGGCGGCGGCCTTCGACGTGCCCTCGCTGCTGATGACGCTCGACCGCTACCCCTATGGCTGCGCCGAGCAGACCACCAGCCGCGCCATGCCGCTGCTCTATGTCAACGAGATGGCGTCGGGCGCCGGCATGGCCAGCGACGCCGATCTGTACGGCCGCATCCAGGACGCCATCTACAAGGTGCTGAGCTATCAGGCCTCGGCCGGCAGCTTCGGCCTGTGGGGCCCGGGCTCCGGCGATTTGTGGCTCGACGCCTATGTCACCGACTTCCTGACCCGGGCGCACGAGCAGAAATATGACGTGCCGGCGCTGGCGATGAACCAGGCGCTGAGCAATCTGCAAAACGCGATCGGCTATGACCAGGACGTCAAGGATCGCGGCAGCGAGATCGCCTATGCGCTCTATGTGCTGGCCCGCAACAAGAAGGCCTCGATCGGCGATCTGCGCTACTATGCCGACACCCAGCTCGAAGCCTTTACCAGCCCGATGGCCGTCGCCCAATTGGCGGCGGGCCTGGCGCTCTATGGCGATACGCAGCGCTCGGAAGCCACCTTCCAGGCCGCCCTGCAACTGGCCAATTCGACCTCGGCATACGACTACTACAGGTCCGATTATGGCTCGCCGCTGCGTGACGGCGCGGCGATGCTGGCGCTTGCCGCCGAATCCAAGCCGGTGCCGACGATCGTGCCGGTGCTGATCAAGCGGGTGACGCAGGAACGCGCCGCCGTCAGATGGACCAGCACGCAGGACGAGTCCTGGATGCTGCTGGCGGCGCGTGCCCTAAAGGCCGGCAATGATGCGATCGCGCTGACCATCAATGGCGCGCCGCATGCCGGCGCCTATTCGGACCAGATCGCCGGCAGCGACATTGCCGACAATCCGCTGACCGTCGCCAACAACGGCAGCAACCCGTTGCAGGCGGTCGTCACCACGGTGGCCTCGCCGATCCAGCCGCTGCCGGCCAGCGGCGACGGCTTCACCATCGGCCGCACCTACTACAAGCTCGACGGCACCGAAGCCAATGTCACGCAGGCGACCCAGAACGAACGCTATGTCGTCGTGCTCAATGTCTATGAGCAGAACAAATGGCCGTCGCGGCTGGTGATTACCGATCTGCTGCCGGCCGGCTTCGAGATCGACAATCCGGGCCTGGTTTCCAGCGCCCAATTGTCGAATTTCTCCTGGCTGGCCCAGACCGACGCCGCCCATCTCGAATTCCGCGACGACCGTTTCGTCGCCGCTTTCAATCCGAACGACGGCGAAGGCGAGCGCAACATCACGCTCGCCTATGTCGTGCGTGCGGTGACGCCGGGCACCTATGCCCACCCGGCGGCATCCGTCGAGGACATGTACCGGCCGCAATATTCGGCCCGCACCGCGACCGGCATGATGGAGGTCAGGGCGCCGTAAGGCGGCGAACACGAACATGGCGATGGCGCTGCCCCTCATTGCCCTGCCAGGCATTTCTCCCCGTATAGTGACGGGGAGAAAGAGGCCTGCGCCGAAGTTTTCGCCAAATTCGAACGCTGCAGAAAAGCCGCCGTGGGCCGTGACAGCCCCTTTCTTCCCGTCGCTATACGGGGAGAAGGTGCCGGCAGGCGGATGAGGGGCAGCGCCGTGCTCTCCAAAAAATTCCTGCGCCGTTCAGCCATCGCCGCCGCCTCCCTCTCCGGCTTCGCAGCAATCGCCGCCGCCACCCTTTGGCAGCTCGACCGCGCCTTTCCGCCGCCGCTGCCGGCGGCGCTGACGGTATCGACCGAAGTCCAGGACCGCGACAGCCAACTGTTGCGGGCCTTCGCCACGCCGGACGGCTATTGGCGGCTCGCCACCCGCCTCGACCAGGTCGACAGACAGTTCGTCGACATGCTGGTGACTTACGAGGACAAGCGCTTCTGGGATCATGAAGGCGTCGACGTGCTGGCGCTGGCCCGCGCCGCCGGCCAGTTCGCGACCAATGGCCGTATCGTCTCCGGCGGCTCGACGCTGTCGATGCAGCTCGCCCGGCTGACCGAACCGCGCGACAGCCGCAGCCTCGGCTCCAAGCTCAAGCAGCTGCTGCGCGCCCTGCAGATCGAGCGGCGGCTCAGCAAGGGCGAGATCCTCGAACGCTATCTGACGCTGGCGCCCTATGGCGGCAATCTCGAAGGCGTGCGCGCCGCCTCGCTGGCCTATTTCGGCAAGGAGCCGAAGCGGCTGGACGTCTCGGAGGCGGCGCTGCTCGTCGCGCTGCCGCAACTGCCGGAAAAGCGCCGGCCCGACCGCAACCTGGCAATCGCTCACGCCGCCCGCGACCGGGTGCTGACGCGCATGGTCGCATCAGGCCTGCTCGGCGAGCGCGAGGCCGCACGTGCCGCGCTCGACGATGTTCCCGCCAGCCGCCGCCCGCTGCCGGCACTCGCCGCCCATGCCGCTTATGCAGTGCTGCCCCGGGCCGTCCCCGGCCACAAGCTGCGGCTGACGATCCGCAAGAGTGTCCAGGAAGGGCTGGAACAGGTGGCCAGGGATGCCGCCGCCAGGCTCGGCCCTCGCCTGTCCGTCGCCATGGTGCTGGCCGACGCCCGCACCGGCGACATCCTCGGCGAAGTCGGCTCCGCCGACTATTTCGACGCCAGCCGCTCTGGTTGGATCGATATGACCAGGATCGCCCGCTCGCCCGGTTCAACGCTGAAACCGTTCATCTACGGGCTCGCCTTCGAGCAGGGATTGGTGGCGCAGGAAACGCTGATCGATGACAGGCCGACGGATTTCTCCGGCTATCGGCCGAAGAATTTCGACATGGGCTATCAGGGCGACGTCAGCATCAGGCAGGCGCTGCAGCTGTCGCTCAACGTGCCGGCGATCAGTGTGCTCGACGCGGTCGGGCCGGCGCGGCTGCTCGCGCGCTTCCGGCAGGCCGGCGTCACGCCGATCCTGCCCGTCAACAAGGCGCCGGGTCTCGCCATCGGCCTTGGCGGCGTCGGCGTGACGTTGCGCGACCTCGTCCAGCTCTATGCCGGGCTCGCCAATGGCGGCAAGGCACACACGCTGCATGACGGCACCGAGCCGGCGAATGCCGAGCGCTCGACCGCTACCATCCTCGACGATCAGGCGAACTGGCAGATCACCGACATATTGTCGGGCGTCAAGCCGCCTGAGGGCGCCGCCCAGCGCGGCATCGCCTACAAGACCGGCACCTCCTACGGCTACCGCGATGCCTGGTCGGTCGGCTTCGACGGGCGCTATGTGCTGGGCGTCTGGGTTGGCCGCCCCGACGCCGGCGCGGTGCCCGGCCTGTCCGGCTATGTCTCGGCCGCACCGATCCTGTTCGAGGGCTTTGTCCGCTCCGGCCTGGCTGCCGTGCCGCTGCCAGGCCAGCTGGCCGGCGTCACCAGACCCAGGCGCGACGATCTGCCGGTGACATTGGCGCGCTTCGGTTCTGGCGCCGACGGCCTGGTCCAGGCGACGCCGACCGAGCCCGCGCCGACGATCATCTTTCCGCCCGACGGCGCCCACGTCGATCTCGCCGCTACCACCGCCGACGCCACGCCACTGGTGCTGAAGCTGCAAGGCGGCCGCGCCCCCTTCCGCTGGCTGGCCAATGGCAAGCCGCTGGTCGGCATCGACCGGCGGCGCACCGCGACCTGGCAGCCGGACGGCGCCGGCTATTCGACCCTGACCGTGATCGACGCGGCCGGGCGCGCGGCCAGCGTGAAAGTGTTCGTTGAATAGAATGCGCCAAGCGATTCAGGGAATTGGCTTTCCATTAGGTCGGCGAGTAAGCAAGACACGCTCGACTCCTCAGGCCACTGCCGAGGCGCGACCTGTCTCTAGATAGATTGCTTCATGTGCCCGGATTCGGCACTGCAGCGTTGCGAGGAAAGAATTTCTTCGTGATGCCGAAAGCCGGCGAAAAATTGCTTCATAAGGCCAAAAAAAACAACATTGATTGCATCTAATTTCTACCAATTCAGTAGATTGAGGTGATCTCAACGGAGGCGGAAATGACCAATCCTCATTTCACGAAACTGCTCGGCGCACTGGTCGCCACATCTGTCCAGTTCGGCACGCTCGGTTTCGCGTTCGCCGATACCACCATCCTCAATGTGTCGTATGACCCGACGCGTGAGCTTTACAAGCGATTCGACGAAGCGTTCGCCGCCCACTGGCAGGCCGAGACCGACGAGACGGTAACCGTCCAGCAATCGCATGGCGGGTCGGGCGCACAGGCCCGTGCCGTGATCGACGGCCTCGACGCCGACGTGGTGACGCTGGCGCTAGAAGGCGACATCAACGCCATCGTCGAGAAATCGAAGAAGATCAATCCCAACTGGCGGACCAAATTCGAGAACAATTCGGCGCCCTACACCTCGACCATCATCTTCCTCGTCCGCAAGGGCAATCCGAAAGGCATCCAGGACTGGGGCGATCTGGTCAAGGACGACGTCCAGGTGATCACGCCCAACCCCAAGACTTCGGGCGGCGCACGCTGGAACTATCTCGCCGCCTGGGCCTATGCCAACGCCAAGGATGGCGGCGACGAGGCCAAGACAAAGGAATTCGTCGGCAATCTGTACTCTCATGTTCCGGTGCTCGACACCGGTGCGCGCGGCGCAACCGTGACCTTCGCGCAAAAAGGCCTCGGCGACGTGCTGCTGGCCTGGGAAAACGAGGCCTATCTGGCGCTCGACGAATTCGGCGCCGACAATTTCGATATCGTCTACCCGCCGACCTCGATCCTGGCCGAGCCGCCGGTCGCCGTGGTCGACGCCAATGTCGATGCCAAGGGCACGCGAAAAGTCGCCGAAGCCTATCTGAGCTACCTCTACTCCAAGGAAGGCCAGACGCTGATCGCCAAGAACCACTATCGCCCGTCGAAGCCGGATTTGGTACCGCCCGAGGACCTCGCCAAACTGCCTGAGATCAAGCTGATCACCATCGACGATCCGCTTTTTGGCGGTTGGAAGAAAGCACAGCCTTACCATTTCGGCGACGGTGGTATATTCGACCAGATCTACAAGCCGGCCCAGTAGACCCAGTTAGCTAGACTCTAGATCAGGACGACATGACCACAGCACCCGCCAAGGCGGGGTGGCGGTTCAGACAGCCGAGCGTCATTCCGGGTTTCGGATTGACGCTCGGCTTCTCGCTTGCCTACCTCACGCTCATCATCCTCATTCCCCTGTCAGGGCTGATCTGGCGATCGGCCGCGCTTGGCTGGGCCGATTTCTGGGCGATCGCCACCGACCGCCGCACCATCAACGCGCTTGAAATCAGCTTTGGCACCGCCTTCATTGCCGCCATGGTCAATGTCGTCTTCGGCACGATCGTTGCCTGGGTGCTGGTGCGCTACAGCTTTCCTGGCCGCCGCATCGTCGATGCCATGGTCGACCTGCCCTTCGCCTTGCCGACGGCGGTCGCCGGCATCGCGCTGACCACGCTCTACGCGCCGAACGGCTGGCTCGGCAGCCTGCTGGCGCCGCTCGGCGTCAAGGTCGCCTATACGCCGCTCGGCATCGTCATCGCGCTGATCTTCATCGGCCTGCCTTTTGTCGTGCGCACCGTCCAGCCGATCATGGAGGAGATCGACAAGGAGGTCGAGGAAGTGGCTGCCACGCTCGGCGCCAATCGCTTCCAGACAATCGCCCGGGTTCTGCTTCCGGGCCTGGCGCCGGCCATCGTCACCGGTTTCGCGCTGGCTTTCGCGCGCGGTGTCGGCGAGTACGGCTCCGTCATCTTCATCGCCGGCAACCTGCCCTACAAATCCGAGATCGCGCCGCTTCTGATCGTCATCCGGCTGGAGGAATACAATTATGCGGCGGCGACCGCGACCGCGGCGATCATGCTCGCTTTGTCGTTCGTGATGCTGCTGGTCATCAATCTGGTGCAGACGTGGAGCCGCAAGCGCTATGGCTGATCCGGAGATCAAATCCTACGCACCGCACCACGAAAGCCAGTCGGCGGCAGTGACCGAGAGCCGCCCGGCGAAAGCCGTGCTGATGATCGTGACCTTTGCCTTCCTCGGCATTTTCCTGCTGTTGCCGCTGATCGTCGTCTTCAACGAGGCTTTCGCAAAGGGCATCGGTGCCTATACCGAGGCGCTGACCAATCCCGACACGCGTTCGGCGATCCACCTGACGCTGCTGGTGGCGGCGATCTCGGTGCCGCTCAACATCGTCTTCGGCGTCTCCGCCGCCTGGGCGATCGCCAAGTTCGAGTTCAAGGGCAAGGCCTTCCTGACCACGCTGATCGACCTGCCGTTTTCGGTATCGCCGGTCATTTCCGGCCTGGTCTATGTGCTGTTATTCGGCGCGCAAGGCCTGTTCGGCGCCTGGCTGAAGGCGCATGGCATCGTCATCCTGTTTGCCGTGCCGGGCATCGTGCTGGCCACCATCTTTGTCACCTTCCCGTTCGTCGCTCGCGAACTGATCCCCTTGATGCAGGAACAGGGCAATGGCGACGAGGAGGCGGCGCTGTCGCTCGGCGCCAATGGCTGGCAGGCGTTCTGGTACGTGACGCTGCCCAACGTCAAATGGGGGCTGCTCTACGGGGTCTTGTTGTGCAATGCCCGCGCCATGGGCGAGTTCGGCGCGGTCTCCGTCGTGTCGGGCCACATACGCGGACTGACCAACACCATGCCGCTGCATGTCGAAATCCTCTATAACGAATACAATGCCGCAGCCGCCTTCGCCGTCGCTTCACTGCTTGCCGGCCTGGCGCTGGTCACGCTGGTCTTGAAAACACTTCTCGAGATGCGCTACGGCGCCGAGCTCGCCGCGACGCGCGGACACTGAAAAAAGGGACGGTTGATGGAAGTTCGCGTTGCCAACGTGCGTAAGGAGTTTGAGCGGTTTCCGGCCCTCCACGACGTTTCGCTCGACATCAAGTCCGGCGAACTGATCGCGCTGCTCGGGCCGTCCGGCTCCGGCAAGACGACGCTGCTCAGGCTGATCGCCGGGCTGGAGCGGCCGACGAAAGGAAAGATCTTCTTTGGCGAGGAGGATGCGTCGCAAAAGTCGATCCAGCAGCGCAATGTCGGCTTCGTTTTCCAGCATTATGCGCTGTTTCGCCATATGACGGTCGCCGACAATATCGGCTTTGGCTTAAAAGTTCGGCATGGCGCGTCACGGCCGTCGGCGCAGGAAATCCGCCGCCGTGCCTCAGAGCTTCTCGACCTCGTCCAGCTTTCCGGCCTGGAAAAGCGCTATCCGGCGCAGCTTTCGGGCGGCCAGCGCCAGCGCGTGGCGCTGGCCCGCGCGATGGCGATCGAACCGGCCGTGCTTTTGCTGGACGAGCCGTTCGGCGCGCTCGACGCCCAGGTCCGTCGCGAATTGCGCCGCTGGCTGCGCGACATCCACGACGCCACCGGCCACACCACGGTCTTTGTCACCCATGACCAGGAAGAAGCGCTCGAGCTTGCCGACCGCGTCGTGGTGATGAGCCAGGGCAGCATAGAGCAGGTCGGCACCGCCGACGAAATCTACGACACGCCGAATTCGCCCTTTGTCTACGGCTTCATCGGTGAATCGAGCGCGCTTCCGGTCAAGGTCGAGGACGGCCAGGTCTGGATCGCCGATCGCCCGATTGGGCTGTCGGCGCCGCAGGCGCCGCGGGGCGAAGCAACGCTGTTCTTCCGCCCGCACGATGTCGACCTGGTGGACGAATGCAATGGCTGCATCGCCGGCACCGTCGCCGCCAGCCGCCGCGTCGCCGGCACCAGACGGGTGGAGCTCGAAATCGGCGGCGAGCGCCAGCGGGTCGAGATCGAGCTGCCGGTCGACCATCCGGCGGCGCAGAAGAGCCGGGTAGCGTTCAGGCCGCGGCGCTGGAAGCTTTTTCCGGCCGCTTGATCCCTTCCGGCGCTACTCAGCCAGTTCTCGACCTTCAGGCCCTTGATCCGGTTGAACTCTCCCATGTTGGCGGTTACCAGGGTGGTGTCCAGCGCGTAGGCGTGGGCAGCAATAAAAAGGTCGTTTTGGCCAATAGTGGCTCTGCCCGCCGGGTTTCGGATCATGTCGCTGACAAGTTGGTGTCCAGCATGAGCCGCATTAAAAAATTCTTTCGGATTTGACAGGCATATCGTCGGTTCCGGGGAAGTCGTCCTCGGGACCGAGTGGTGGCTCTTGCGCCCATTGCGCGAGCCGCGCCGAGAGGCCAGGTTTGCGGACCGGCTCGATGACCAGGCGGTCGCCTTCACGGCTGATCAAGACCTTTTCGCCGGGGAGCTCGAACTCGACAGGAATGCGCACCGCCTGGCTGCGATTGTTGCGAAACAGCTTCGCCTCTTTCGGCGGAGTCTTGGAATGGCGGTCGCTGGGGCATAGCGATGGCTCCTTTGTTTATACTATTTGTAAAATGCCAGGCAGTGTCGCGATGCAATCGTTTTGCCAACGCATGGGGACCGCTGCCCAGGTGCCTCGCAAGACTCCGGGTGAAAGAAAATCCTAGCAACGGCCTGGAATGGGAACATTTTTCTCGCGATCGCGTGGTGAAGCCGCTCTGCGTGTCTCGTCGCCCACCATGCCTTGCCGCTATGGTTCGGCAATAAGCGCACTGCATCGGAGTCCTGTTTTCATGAAGCGATTTTTGCTTGGCGTCGCCACATTGGCCGGCCTGTTCCTCGCATCCTCCCAAGCCTGGTCGGCCGACAAATTGCTGAACGCGTCCTATGATGTCGGCCGCGAACTGTTTGCGCAGATCAACAAGGCCTTCGTCGCAGAGCACCCCGGTGTGACCGTCGACCAGTCGCATGCCGGGACGTCGGCGCAGGCGCGTGCCATCGCCGAAGGCCTCGGCGCCGATGTCGTCACCTTCAACCAGGTCCTCGACATCGATTTCCTGGTCTCGAAGGGGCTTATCTCCGCCGACTGGCAGAAGGACTTCCCCGACAACGCCTCGCCTTTCTATTCGCTGCCGTCCTTTTTGGTGCGCGCCGGCAACCCGAAGAACATCAAGGATTGGAACGATCTCGTGCGCGACGACGTCCAGGTGATCTTCCCCAACCCGAAAACGTCGGGCAATGCGCGCTACACCTATCTCGCGGCCACCGCCTACGCCAAGGAGGCCTTGAAGGGCGACGACGCCAAGGTCAAGGAATTCGTCACCAAGCTGTTCAACAACGTGCCGATCTTCGACTCTGGCGGGCGCGCCGCCACCACCACCTTCGTGCAGCGTGAGATCGGCGACGTGCTGATCACCTTCGAGTCGGAAACGCGCGGCGTCCGCAGGGAGTATGGCGATGACAAGTTCGAGCAGGTGACGCCCTCGGTCAGCCTGCTGGCGGAGTTTCCGGTGGCGATCGTCGACACGGTCGCCGACGAGCATGGCACGCGTGACCTCGCCAAGACCTATCTCGATTTCCTCTACACGCCGCAGGGCCAGGACATCGCCGCCCGCAACGGCCTGCGGGCTCGCGACGCGGCGGTCGCCACCAAATACAAGGCCGAGTTTCCCGACGTCCGGCTGCTGACGGTCGAAGATGTCTTCGGCGGCTGGGCCAAGATCCAGGCCGAGCATTTCGCCGCCGGCGGACTGCTCGACCAGACCTATGGCAGCCGCTGAAGCAAGCGATCTTCGAAATCGATAGAAAACCGGCTTTTGCCGGCCTTCTTCGTTTTTCGCGCTCCGGACAGGTGATTTCCCGCACGTTCCTAGCGCGCCGTCCAAAACGTCACGAAGAATCAACGTGTTTGTGCGTACTGTGCCCGCGGACGGCTTGTTTCGCGAAACTGCATCGCGCGACAAAACGTCATGATTTGCACACAAACAACCGCCAGATGCGGGCGGTTGGGGTTTTCATGAACTGAATCGGGCATGCTTACCAAAAAAGGCAAATACGGCCTCAAGGCCCTCGTGCATCTGTCAGGCTTGCCGGTCGGCCAGCTGGCGTTCGTCAACGACATTGCCGTCGCCAACAACATCCCGAAGAAATTCCTCGATGCCATTCTGGGCGAATTGCGCAATGCCGGGTTCGTCCAGAGCCGCAAGGGCAAGGAAGGCGGCTATCGCCTCGCCCGGCCGGCCTCCGAGATCAAGATCGGCCATGTCGTGCGTGTCCTCGACGGGCCGCTGGCGCCGATCCCTTGCGCCAGCCGCACCCAATATCAGCGCTGCGATGATTGCGACGAGGCGACATGCCAGGTCCGGAACATGATGCTGGAGGTGCGCCATGCGATCGCCGAGGTGCTGGACAATCGCAGCCTCGCCGCCATGCGCGACGCCGACAATGACGATTTTCCAGTCGAACTGACGTCACAGATCTGATCTGGCGTCTTGAAGTGGAATCGGCGCCAGCGAACCCTCATGAATTCGCCTCGAACAGGCTTGTGACGTCAGCCACAATATCGGCGATCGGGCGCGTCGCATCGAGCGTCAATACCTTCTCGTCGGCTGCCGGCGGTTCGAGCGTCGCGAACTGGCTGTCGACCAGGCTTGCCGGCATGAAATGGCCCTGGCGGGAGCCGACACGCTGCTTTGCGGTCGCGGGGTCGATTTCCAGGTAGAGGAACAAAATGTCCTGGCAAAAACCGCGCAGACGCTCGCGATAACTGCGCTTGAGCGCCGAGCAGGCGGCGACGACGCTCTGCCCATCGCCGACCGGTCCGGCAATGCGCCGGCCGATCGCGTCGAGCCAGCCTTCGCGCAATGCGTCGGTCAGCGGCTCGCCGCTTGCCATGCGCGCGACGTTTTCCGGTGGATGCAGCCAGTCGCCCTCGACGAAGACAGTGCCCAGCGCCGCCGCCAGCGCTTGGCCGACGGCCGACTTGCCACAGCCGGCGACGCCCATCACCACGACGGCCGGTGCGGGCCGAATGCGATCGCTCTGCATTTGTGCTGTCTTTTCGTCCACGATGCGGGTCAGCGGCTGGCCGGCGCGCGGCCGTAAAGCAGGAGCATGGCGACGATGACGACGCCATAGATGATCTGCCGCCCCGCCTCCGGCATCTGCATGACGGAAAGAATGGATTGCAAAAGCGTGATCAGGATGACGCCCGCGACCGTGCCGAGATAGGAGCCGCGGCCGCCGAGGATCGAGGTGCCGCCAAGCACCACGGCAGCGATCGACGGCAGGAGATAGGCGTCGCCCATCGACTGCGCCGCCTTGGAGGCATAGCCGGCCAGAAGGACGCCGCCGAAGGCGGAGAGCCCGCCGGATACGGCGAAGGCGATCAGCACCACGCGCCGCGTGTCGATGCCGGAAAGGTAGGCGGCGCGCTCGCGGTTGCCGATGCCGTAGACCGTGCGGCCGAAGCCGGTGCGGGTCAGCACGAAAACCATCGCAGCACCGATCAGCGCCCAGATGACGACGGCGTTGGGCACGCCCGGAATGGCAAAGCCGGTCGCCAGATAGCGCATCGCCCGGGTCGCCGAATCCTGTGGCGAGAAGCCGCCGGTATAGACCACCATCAGCCCTTGCGCGACGGCATTGGTGGCGAGCGTGATGATCATCGAGGGAATGCGCAGATAAGCGACGCCGATGCCGTTGACGATGCCGATCGCGACGCCGCAGAAAATGCCGAACGGGATCGCCAGCGCCACGCCGAGCGGGCCGTAGGCGGCGGCCGCACAGGCCATCATCGCGCCCGTCGCCACCGACCACGGCACCGACAGGTCGATCTGGCCAAGCAGGATGACCAGCATCATTCCGGTGGCGATAACGCCGAGAAACGACGCCACCTTGAGCTGCTGCAGCAGATATTCCGGCGACAGGAAGCTGCGCGAATAAAGGCTGCCGACAAACAGCAGCAGCACGATGCAGGCAAAGGCGGCCAGCACCGCAGGGTCGGCGCGGCGGATGAATTTCGGCATGCGGCCGGCGATGCCGGCGATGGTCGTTTCGCTCACAGGAACCACTCCAGCCGGTTGCGGACCCTGAACAGGGCGAAGGCGCCGAGGCTGACGGCGATCAGCAGGATGACGCCCTGGAACAGCGGCTGCCAGAGCGGATCGAAATCGAAGACGAAGAGCAGGTCGCCGATGGTGCGGAAGGCGAGCGCGCCGAAAATCGCGCCGATGGCGCTGCCCTTGCCGCCGAACAATGAGACGCCGCCGAGCACCACGGCGGCGATCGAGAACAGCGTATAGGCATTGCCGCTGGCATAGGCCGCCTCGCCTGTATAGGTGAAGAAGGTCAGGAACAGCCCACCGATCGCGGCGAGCAGGCCGGCCAGCGCATAGGCGGCGAATTTTCCCCGGCGGATCGGCACGCCGGACATGTAGGCTGCCATCTCCGACGATCCGGCCGCGTAAGCGGCGCGGCCGAGCACCGACCGGCTGAACGGCACCCAGACGACGAGCACGATGGCCAGTAGCGCCACCAGGCTCGCCGGCACCACGCCGAACAGCCGCCCGGTCAGCGCGTCGGCAAGATCCTCGTTGACCGAACCGCCCGGGAACGGTCGCAGCAGCAGCGCGATGCCGAAATAGACCGCGCCGGTGGCAATGGTGGTGACGATCGGCTGCAGCCGTCCGTAGATGACGATGGCGCCGTTGATCGCCCCGCACAGCAGTCCGGTGCCGAGCACCGCGACGACGCCGAAGGCGGTCTCGATGCCGGTGCCGATGACCAGCCATGAGGCCAGGCAATTGGTCAGCAGAAAGATCATGCCGACGGAAAGGTCGATGCCGGCGGTGATCACCACCAGCGTCTGCGCCATGGCGACGAAGGCAAGCAGCACGCCTTTGTTGGAAGCCGTCTGCACGACATTGGCGGTAAAGCCGGCCGGATGGTTCGAGGTGTAGATCGTGAACATCACGATGAAGATACCGAACGCCAGCAGCGTTCCGCGTTGTTCGGCAAGCCAGTAGCGCCAATCCTTCACGCGTCTGCTCCTCGGGCTGGCGTCTTCGCCATGCCTCTGACGGGCATCTCTTCGCCATGGATGTTGAGCGCGCTGGCGATCAGCGCCCGCTCGGTGATTTCGGCGCCGACCAGCTCGCGCTTGACCGCTCCGTCATAGAGCACCAGCACCCGGTCGCAGCAGCCGATCAGCTCGTCATAGTCGGTCGAGTAAAACAGGATCGCCGCGCCCTGGTCGGCAAGCTTGCGCATCAGCTGATACAGTTCCTGCTTGGTGCCGACGTCGATGCCGCGCGTCGGGTCGTTGAGCAGGATGATGCGCGGCTGCCGCATCAGCCATTTGGCGATGACGACCTTCTGCTGGTTGCCGCCGGACAGCGCGCCAACCGGGATGTCGAGGCCGGCCGTCTTGATCGCCAGCAGGGCGACCATTTCGTCGATCAGCCGCTGCTCGGCGGCACGGTCGATGATGCCGGCCCTGGATAACCGGTCGAGTGCGGCAAAGGAGAGGTTTTCGCGCACCGTCATCGGCAGCATCAGGCCTTCGGTCTTGCGGTCCTCCGGGATCAGCGCCATGCCGATCCGGTCACCGCGGGCCTTGGCCGGGCTGGCGATCGCCACCGGTTTGCCGTCGATTAGTATCTGGCCGCTGAGGCCGCGCAGCACGCCGAAGAAGGCGAGCAGCAATTCGCGCTGGCCCTGGCCGTCGAGACCGCCGAGGCCGACGACCTCTCCTGCCCCGACCGTGAGCGAGATATTGTCCAGCCGGTCGGTCCACGACAGTTTTCGCGCCTCAAGCACCGGAGCGGTTATACCCGGGGCGCGCACCGGCTTCGGTGGAAAAATATGGCTGTATTCGCGGCCGATCATCAGCTCGACGACTTCATTGTCGCTCTTCGAGCCCGCAGCATAGCTGGCGACGTTGCGGCCGTTGCGGTACACCGTGCACTGGTCGGCCAGTTCGGCGATCTCGTTCATCCGATGCGAGATGTAGAGCAGCGCCAACCCTTCCGAGCGCAGCCGCTTCAAGACGCCAAAAATCTTGGCGACGTCGGCCGCGGTCAGCGCCGAGGTCGCCTCGTCGAGGATCAAGATGCGCGGCTTCCTGGCAAGTGCTTTGGCGATCTCGACCATCTGCCGTCTTGAAAGCGGAAGGTCCTTGACCAGCGCCAGCGGGTGGATGTCGGCGGCGCCTGCACGAGCCAGGGCTTCTTCCGCGATGCGCCGCTGCGCCTTGCGGTCGATCATGCCGAACCGTTTCGGCGGATCGGAAATGACGATGTTGTCGGCGACGCTGAGTTCGGGGACGAGCGACAATTCCTGGAAGATGCAGACGATGCCGGCCTGGTTGGCCGCGGCCGGCGAGGCGAAGCTCACCTCGCTTCCGTCCAGCATCATGCGGCCTTCGTCAGGCGCGACGACGCCGGCCATGACCTTGATCAGCGTCGATTTGCCGGCGCCGTTTTCGCCGAGGATGGCGTGGATGCTGCCTGGCGTGACCGAAAGCTCGGCCTTTTCCAGCGCCCGCACACCGCCATAGCGCTTGGATATGCCCTCCATGCGGAAGAGCGGAACCGCACCGTCCATCGGCCCCTCCAAGGCGCTTGTTCTTCGGGACCGGCGCCGCGTAATACCCGCGGCGCCGAGCGACCAGCCTACTGGTTCTCCTTGCTCTGGCCCATGATTTCCTGCGCGGTGAAATTGATGCCGCAGGTCGGGAAGGAATTGCCGACGAAGAAATTGTCGGACTGGTCGGGGAAATAGTCCTCGCCCTCCTTGAAGTTCGGATCCTCGACGATCGCCAGCGGCAGCTTCACCGCCTGCGGGACGACCTGGCCTTCGAGCGCGGCGATCGCCGTCTTGATGGCGACCGCCACCTGGGCGGGTCCGGTTCCGGCCGACGAGCATTTCAGCCCTTCTGAGGCAAACTTGGCGCAGAATTTGCGAAAGCCATTCTCCGTTTCGCCGCCGAACGGCACGAACGGATGCTTGGCGTCGATCATCGCCTGGACGATGCCGGTGTCGCCGCCCTGCCCGGTGACGCCGTCGAAGGGACCGTTAGTGGCGATCGCGTCGGCCGTAGCCTTTTGCGCCACGCCATCGTCCCATTTGCCGACGACTTCGGTGACCTCCCACTTCTTGCCTGAAGCGTCGAGGGCCTCATGGATGCCGTTGTGGCGGTCGGTGTCGACCGACGTGCCGGCAACGCCGCGCACCTCGAGGAGCTTGCCGCCATTGGGGATATGCTTGATTAGCCAGTTGGCCCACAATTCGCCAAGGCCTTTCTGGTCGACGTTGACGTTGATGGCGTCCTTGGTGTCGAGGATGTTGTCGAAGGCGACCAGCACCACGCCGGCTTGCTTGGCGCGCTTGATGACCGGACCGAACGCCGTCGGATTCTGCGCGTTGACAACGATCGCGTCATAGCCGGAATCGATGAAATTATTGATCGCCGAAATCTGCGCCGGCACGTCTTCGCCGGTCGAGACGACCTTGAATTCTTTGAGCTTGGCCGCGACTTCCGGCTGCGCCGCATAGGCTTTTGCCGTCTGCACCATCTGGATGCGCCAGGTGTTGGCGATGTAGCCATTGGCGAGCGCGATGCGGTACGGGCCTTCCTTCTTGGGGAACTTGAAGAACTGCGTGTCGGCGGCCCATGGCGCGAAGCATTCCGGCTCGGCGGATGGGCCTGCGACGATTTCCGGTTCGGCGAGCGCCGACGAACTCAGCATGACGAATGCAGTGGCGGCGACGACGCCACCTACGAGTGACTTGATCATCGATATTCCTCCCAGTTGCAGTTTCTGATTGTTCTTACGCGTCTCGCGTGCCTGGCTCGGCACCTCCTGCCTTGCCGTCGCGCTTTCAGGGTGGCCGAATGCCAACCCGATCTCCTCCCTCGTGGCTCAGTAAACCGGAATAAAAACTATCATATTATACATAATAAACAAGCATCAGCTGTCGCTTATATATAATAAACAGACTTTCGCTGTTTCGCGAGCTTTCGCCTGGATATAACTGGTAGCGCTACCATGACGTGGAGTAAAGCGGCATTTGGCGATGCCTGCAAGCGCTTTCAGCGGGCAGTGCTCTCACGGCGCTTGAGTTCGAAGCCAAGGTCTACGACCGGTTGTTGCGGCCGCTTGCCTGCAATCGCCGCGAGCGCCATGGCGACCGACAGCCGGCCGATCTCGTAGCGAGGCGTCCGGACGCTGGTGACCGAGGGGAAAGCCACTTCCATCATGTCGAGATCGTTGAAGCCTGTGATGCCGATCGTCTTCGGCACGGCGATCGAGGCGCGGTGGCACTCGAACAGGGCGCCAAGCGCGATGTCGTCATTGTTGCAGAAAATCCCGTCCAGCGTCGGCATCTTGGCCAGCGCGTCGCGAAACAATTCGCGCCCGAGCGTCACGCTGGACGGCACCGGCGTGGTGGTGACAAGCCGCGAGTTGAACAGGCCGGCCGCCTCCATCGCCGCGCGATAGCCGGCCAGACGCCGCTGCGAGCGCGGGTCCATGCGCGCGCCGATGAAGCCGATGCAGCGATAGCCCATTTCGATCATGTGCTCAGTCGCCGCCCTGCCGCCATCGAAATGCGAGAAGCCGACCATCATGTCGACCGGATCGGGGCCGGTCTCCATGACCTGCACCACCGGGCAGCCGGCCGTCTCGAGCAGTCTTCGCGAAACTGGCGTCTGGTCGATGCCCGCCACGATCAGCGCCGCCGGGCGCTGCGGGCCGAACACCTGCAGCAGCCGTTCCTCCTCGAGGCCGGAATAATGGGTGTTGCCGAACTGGATGCGGTAGGAGCTGTCGGACAGGCTGTCATAGATGCCGCGCAGCACTTCGGCAAAGACGCTGTTGGTGAGCGACGGCACCAGCACGCCAAAGACCTCGGCGCGCGCCGAAGCCAATGCTCGCGCATTCGGATCGGGCAGATAGCCGAGCTCATCGACAGCAGCCTGGATCTGGCGGCGCAGATCCTCCGAAACGCGCTCCGGCTCGCGCAAGGCACGGGAGACGGTAATGGCGCCGACGCCGGCCTTGCGCGCGACATCGGCGATCGTCGGACGGCCGCCGCCACGGCGCGAGCGCGGTTTGGTCATAGCCTGGTCCCGAACGCGGCGCCCTCGCCGAAGCGCGACCGCGAAATGCTGTTCAGCGTCTTTGCCACTGTCGCCATGCCAATCCGACTTTGCCGCACCCGACTTGCCACACCCGTCTGGCGTCGCGCAGCCTTTCCCCATTGTCAAGCGAACCGGGCAGGACGCTACCCGAACTCGGGTAGCGCCACTGTTTGAATTTCGGCTGTGGGTGGTGAGCGGGCGTCTTGTCGTCCACCGTGCTCAGTCTTCTACGCCGTGCGTCGTCCGCTGCGCCAGTTCGTGGCATAGGGCAACGCGAACAGATAGAGACCGCTGAGGATGAGCAAGCCGAGCGGGATCAGCGGCATGAGATATACCCAATAGGCCGGCTCGACACCTACGCCCAAGGTGATGAAGATGGCAGCGACGACCGCCGTAAAAATGATCGACAGCCAGCGGTGGAATTGCCGGATCCACGTGTTCCAGTTCATTTGGGACCTCCTCTGAAGACGAGCCGCACGACCCGCTTGGCGGCTTTTTTGCTACCTTGTTTCGTTGACAGACGTCTTGTTGGGCATTGCGTTTCGCCCGCAGATGCCTATGGCGCCGGCACGCCTATTCTATTCGCGCCAGGACCTGCTCCAGCTTCGCAAAGAACCGCTGCCATCCGTGTTGGGCGCCCTGATAGTACTGCTGCTGATCCGGCCGGAAGCCCAACTGCTCCATGCGCAGATGGGTCCCCGTGCTCGTAGGGGTGAGCGTCCACGTGACGACACTTCTGAGATCCTTGGTATCCCACGTGTAAGACAGCGTCTTGCTGGGCTCGACTGCCTGGACCTGACAGTCGACCGTCCCCCAGTCCGCGCTCAGATTGAAACGGTGCCCCTCGTCTGGCTTGAAATCGTTCTTCATCAGCCACTCCTCGATCAAATCTGATTGGGTGAGCGCGCGCCAGATCTTTTCCGGCGGAAAAGCAACCTCCCGTTCAACAATGACGGCGCGCGTTTCGGTCTCGGTATTGGTCATTGGTCCATCCTTTTGAGCAGATCTTCGAGGTTGTCGAACCGGCTTTGCCAGAACCCAGCCATTTGGTTTGTCCAGTCGATCAGCGGCGCCAGGGCGCCGAGTTCCGCGCTATAGTGCGTGTTGCGGCCTTCGTGGCGATCGCGCACCAACCCGGCCTGCTTCAGCACCCCAAGATGCTTTGACACGGCCGGTTGCGAGACCCCGGCCCGAGCGGTCAGGGCCGCGACGGTTTGGTCTCCGTCGCGACACAGCCGCTCGAAGATGGCCCGTCGCGTCCGATCGGCAAGCGTTTTGAAGAGGATCTCGTGGGGCTGTGACATGGCGATCGATAACTCTCTGGCTATTGGAAACCAATAACCGCCGAGATATGTGTACGTCAAGCAGGAACCTGGACCGGGCTCCGCGTCACGGGGCCTACCCCATGTCGCTGCCATCGCTCTGGCCAGCGGGTCAGTGCTCAGGCCATCGCCGCGGCGCTGCGCCGCGCCTTCCACAACAGCAGCACCATCGCTGCTATGTTCAGCAGGTTCCAGGCAATGCCGTTGAGGAACGCGGCGGCGTAGGAGCCGGTCAGATCGTAGATCCAGCCCGACATCCAGCCGCCGATTGCCATGCCGAAGATCGTTGCCATGATTACGATACCGACGCGCTGGCCGGCCTCTTTGGCGGGCATGTATTCGCGCACGATGATGGCATAGCAAGGCACGATGCCGCCCTGCGACAGGCCGAAGACCAGCGAGACGACGTAAAGCGACGCGAGCCCGTCGAAGGGGATGTAGAACAACAGCGACAGGGCTTGCAGCACCGAGCCGATCAGCAGGGTTTTCACGCCGCCGATACGATCGGCAAGGAAGCCGGACGCCAGCCGGCTGACGACGCCCGCCGCCATCATGATCGACAGCATGTCGGCGCCTCGCGCCACGCCGTAGCCGAGATCCATGCAATAGGCGACGATATGGACCTGCGGCATCGACATCGCCACGCAGCAGCCAAGGCCGGCGACGACGAGCAACACCTGCAGCGCTACCGGTGACAGCGTGATCGGCTGGACCGGCCGGCTGCCAGGTGAACCGGGAGCGGCGGCATGTGGTGCGCCGCGCCTGAGCAGCGTGATCAGCGGCAGCATGGTGGCGAGGCAGACGACGCCGATCGCGGCATAGGTGAAGCGCCAGCCCTCGCTCTGTATGACGTAGGGCATTGCCAACGGCCAGATCACCCCGGCGAGATAGCTGCCGGCGGCGGCAGCCGTCACCGCGACGCCGCGGCGGCGGTTGAACCAGTGCGAGATGTCGGCGATCAGCGGCCCGAAAATCGCCGACGTGCCGACGCCGATCAAAAGTCCCTGGACAAGGGTGAACTGCAGGATCGAAGTGGTCAGCGACGCCAGCAGGAACCCGGTACCGAGCGTCACCGAGGCAATGAGCGCCGGTATCCAGTAGCCGATGCGGTCGATGGCGCGGCCGACCAGCACATTGCCGACGGCGAAACCGGCCATGGTCGCGGTATAGGGCATCGAAGCGGCGGCGCGATCGACGCCGAATTCGGCCTGCATGGCGGGCAGCACCACGACCACCGCCCACATGCCGACACCGCCGATCGTCGCCAGCAGCATCGAGATGCCGAGCCGCAGCCAGGCATAGGCGCTGTCTATGCCGGGGCTGCTCGGCCGGCTGGAGGCGGTTGTGGTCAAGGCGTTTCCTGTCCGCGGTTGTGCGCAAGTCGACGGTTCGGCACCACTATCGGGACATTGGCGGCGCCGTGCAGCGCCACATCGCGCAATTCCGTGGCTCCAGGGATTTGAGCTGCAGTGGAACGGTGGCCGCCGTCCCGGAGTTTTTCATCAAACTTAGCAATGGAAGGAGCTTGTCATGACCGCGAAAAGGAAATGGTCGGCCGAGGTCACCGAGCACAGCGATGCGCTGGACCTCGAGGACCATATCTTCGAATCCCACGACCCCAAGAAGATCGCAGCCTCGTTGAAGCGATCGGCCGAGCACAGCGACCGGCGCAAGGCCGAGCCGTTCCAGTCCGCCATGTCGATGCTGAATTTTTACATCAACCGCGCCGGCACGAACCTGCCGGCCAAGCAGAAGAAAGTGCTGGAGGACGCCAAGGACGAACTGCGCGCCGCGTTTGGGCGCCCGAGAGAACACTGAGCAAGGAGCGAAGCGACGCGGCGCAGACCCTGGGAGCCATTCCGTGACAGCCGCCGAAGAATGCAACGGCTCAGAATAAAAGCGCTCTGTAGCGATCCTTCGCGCCCCCCTCTGTCCTGCCCTCTTTGCCAAGACTCGACATCTCCCCCACTTGGGGAGATCGGCAGCTTCGCGGACAGCGTCCGCAAGGTTGGTGATTGGCGAAATCAGTGATGAAGCCAATCTCCCTCCTTGTGGGGGAGATGTCCGGCAGGACAGAGGGGGGCGCTGTCCCTCCCGCGATCAAAGGTCCTGCACCGCAGCAGTGCTCCAAGGTAACGGCATGGATCCTGGGGTCTGCGCGGCGTCGCTTCGCTCCTTGCTTCGCCCCAGGATGACGAAGGCATGGGACCCTGCGGCTAATCTCAAATCTTGGAGATTGGCGGCTGTGGCCCGGCGGCGATCGCGAACGGGGAGATTGCGAACGGCGAAATTGCGGGCGGTGGAGAAAGAAGATGAAGCGCTGCAGTGGTCCGCCGCGCTTTTTCAGCGCGACTTGATGACGCTGTCGGTATTGGCCAACAGCTTGCGCACCGCGTTGCGTGCCGCATCCGGCCGCTGCAGGCGGATGTTCCTTTCGATCGCCTCGTGCAGCTTCTGCGCGTGCTGCAGATCGTCCAGTTCCCGCGTCGTATAGGCGAACAGATGATCGAACGCCGATTCGATCAGCACGCCGAGCGGCACCAGGAGGTCGTTACCGGAGGCGCGCAGGATCGCCAGGTGAAACCGCGTGTCGGCGCGGGTGCGCTCCTGCAGCGTCGCCGCCGCGCCCATCTCCCGGCAGGCCCGGCTGATCTCGGCCATCTGCTCGTCTGTGCGCCGCATCGCGGCAAAGGCGGTCGCTTCCGGCTCGATGATGTGGCGGAACTCCTGCACCGTTTTCAGGAACACCTCGCGGTCGGGCGAGGTCGCGTACCAGGCGAGCACGTCGCGATCGAGCAGGTTCCAGCGCTCTTTCGGCTCGACCCAGCTGCCGATCTTTGGACGCGACGCCAAAAGGCTCTTGGCCATCAGCATTTTTATCGCTTCGCGCACCGCCGAGCGGCTGACGTCGAAAGTCTCGGACCATTTGGCCTCGTTGGGCAGGATGGTTCCCGGCGGATAGTCGCCGCGCACGATCCTGAGACCGATTTCGTTGGCCAGCGACGCATGCACGCTCGCCCCAGGCATGCGCGCCGTATCGGCACGGCGAACGGCAGCCGGGCGCTCGGCCGACGCCGCCCTGGCCGGTGTTTTTCGCTTATTCGGCTTGCCGTCCCGCATGCGTTCACAAAGTCCGGATTGCGAAAGCTGTCAAGCACCGGACAAGCCTCGGGCGGCAAAGCCTGCTTCTGTGCACAGATCAGCCGGGATGCATCGGCCTCGTCATGCCGTCTTGACGTATTTCCGCCAGCTGTGTTCCGGGCGGAAGCCGAGCATATCCCGCGCCTTGCGGTTCGAAAGCAGCGTCTCGTATTCGCCGAGCTCGCCCTTGACCGGCACGCCGGGATAGAACCGCTTCAAGAGTTCGGCCGTCGGCAGGTCGGACGAGGTGTCGTCATTGGCGGCGTTGAACACCTGATAGCCGAGCCCGTCCTTCTCGATGGCGCGCAGGGTGATCTGGCCGAGGTCGCGCGCGTCGATATAGCTCCAGGCGATCCGCTTGCGGAAACCTGGATCGGCGAACCATTTCGGGAACAGCGAATATTCATGCGGCTCGATGACGTTACCGATGCGCAAGGCGTAGATGTCGATGCCGCTGCGCAGCGCGAAGGCGCGCGCCGTCTTCTCGTTGACGATCTTCGACAGCGCATAGCTGTCCATTGGATCGACGTCATAGTCCTCGTCGAGCGGGAAATGTGTCGGGTCGCGCGGCTCGTTGGCAAAAACCAGCCCATAGGTCGTCTCGCTGGAGGCGATCACCACCTTGCGGATGCCGAGTTTCACCGCCGCCTCGATGACATTGTAGGTGCCGAGCGCGTTGATGCGGAACACCTCGTTGTCGGGCGTGATCATGATGCGCGGGATCGCCGCGAAGTGCACCACGGCATCGACCGGCTGCGCGCGCAGCGACGGGTCGAATTCATGCAGGCCCATATAGCTCGACAGCGCATTGAACACCTGCCCGCTGTCGGTGATATCGGTGATCAGGGTGCGCACCTTGGGATTGTCGAGCGGCTTGGTGTCGATGTTGAGCACCTGGCAGCCCTGCTCGACCAGATACTGCACGACATGGCGCCCCGCCTTGCCGCTGCCGCCGGTGAACATGATCCGCTTCGTCATTTTGCTCTCCACATTCCCTGGAATACATGTGTATTGTCAGACAATATGGCATTCCGCAATCGCCTGCCAACGGCCTGCGGCGAAAACCCGCTTCAACAATTCGCCTGCCGAAGTGCAGCGCCGTCATCGAGACCGCAACACAGGATTACACGCCATGAACACCACCGCCGCGAGCGAAAAGATCGGCTTCATCGGACTGGGCCTGATGGGACACGGGATCGCGAAGAACATCGTCGACAAGGGCTATTCCCTGACGTTTCTCGGCCGCAAGAACCGGGCGCCGGCGCAAGACATGCTCGGCCGGGGCGCGAAGGAAGCCGCGACCTCGCGCGAGGTGGCAGCGGCATCCGATATCGTCTTCATCTGCGTCACCGGCTCGCGCGAGGTCGAGGCCATCATCCGCGGGCCGGGCGGCCTCAAGGAGGGCCTGAAGCAGGGTTCGGTGGTCGTCGATTGCTCGACTTCGGATCCCACTTCGACGGTGGCGCTTGCCGCCGAACTCAAGGGGCTCGGCGTCGACTATGTCGATGCCCCGCTCAGCCGCACCCCGAAGGAGGCCTGGGAAGGCACGCTGGACGCCATGGTCGGTGCATCCGACGCGGTCTTTGCCCGGCTGAAGCCAGTGGTCGACACCTGGGCCGGACGTATCGTCCATATCGGTGACACCGGCGACGGCCACCGCATGAAGCTGCTCAACAATTTCATCTCGCTGGGCTATGCGGCGATCTATTCCGAGGCGCTGGCGCTGGCCGAAAAGGTCGGCATCTCGCCGCCGCGCTTCGACAGCGTCATCCGCAACGGCCGCATGGATTGCGGCTTCTACCAGACTTTCATGCGCTGGACGCTGGAAGGCGACCGCGATGCGCACAAATTCACCATCGCCAACGCCTTCAAGGACCTCACCTACCTCGAATCGATGGCCGGTGCCGCCGGCATCGCCAACCCGCTCGGCAACGCCACCAAGAACGCCTTCGCCGGCGCATTCGCCGCCGGGCCCGCCGATCAATATGTGCCGATGCTGGCGACGCATATCGGCAAGGTCAACGGCGTCGATTTGACGCCGACGAAGGATGGGAAGAAGCAGACGATTTGAGGCTGCCGCCGTCCCTTCTCCCCTTGTGGGAGAAGGAAAGGTGCATGAAATCACCGCCGCGACCGCCCGATAACCTCGTCGGTGTTGGCGAGCAGCCTGTGCACGGCACTCCTTGCCGCCTCCGGCCGCTGGAGGCGGATGTTCTTCTCGATCGCCTCATGCAGCGCCTGCGCCCGCGGCTGGTCGCTGGTTTCGCGCGTGACGAAAACGAAGAGATGATCGAGCGCCGATTCGATCAGCACGCCGAGCGGCACCAGCAGGTCGTTGCCCGAGGCGCGCAGGATCGCCAGGTGAAAACGCGTGTCGGCGCGGGTGCGCTCCGGCAGCGTCGCCGCCTCGCCCATCTCCCGGCAGGCCTGGCCGATCTCGGCCGTTGCGGACAGATTTGCCACTGATTGAAAGCACACATCGCGGCGACCACACTGGGCGTCGCTCGCGACTCAGCGCGATCAAAGCCATCACGATCGAGACGAGAGTCGCAACCGTACGCGCGATTTGGATTGTGCGTCAGTGCATTGGCAGGATGTTCTGGTTGAGGCGGAACAGATTGTCCGGATCGTATCTGTGCTTGATCTTGGCGAGCCGCGCGTAGACCTCGGCTCCGAAGGCGTCGCGCACGAGATCCGCACCTTCGCCATGGCCTGGGAAGTTCAGGTAGAGGCGGCCGGTCGAGTAGCGCTGCATGTCCTGCCAGAAGCTGCGAACCCAGCCGATGTTCGCATCGTCATCGTCAGTGCCTGGCCAGATGGCGTCAAGGCTGAGCATGAAGGGCATGGAGCGGTCGCCGAAGGCAGTCGCATCGGCTGCGACGCGCTGGACGAAACCGCCGAACTTCCAGATCGAGGCAAAGGTCATTTCGGAGGGCCGCTTCGCCATCCGCGCGGTGATCTCCCCGATGACCTCGTCATCGAGGCGCGAGAGGTAGGTGGACTTCCAGTAGCAGCGGTCGCGGCCTTTCGGGAACAGGCCGTCATAGAGCGACTGGATGGTGCGATACGGCATGCGACCGCTGAAATCGACGAGCGATTCGCCAAAGCTGCGCAGCGGAGCCGCGACGCGCTCGCCCTCGTCCGCCGGTCCGTCATAGACATGCGCAAGCGCCAGGACGCGGCGGCCCCAGGCGTGTTCGGGAACGGAGGGATCCTCCGGAATGGTGGAGAACTCGGCCAGCCCGCTCAGGCGGTCGGGGGCGGTTTGCATGAAGTCGCGCCAAAGCGGAATGATCTCGTTGGCGCGCTCTTCCGGATAGGCAGGACCACAGAACATCAGCTCGGGTTCGATCGGGTGCAGCTTGAACTCGAAGCTCGTCACCACGCCGAAATTGCCGCCGCCGCCGCGCAACGCCCAGAAGAGATCCGGGTTCTGCGTCGCATCGACTTGGATGAGGCGTCCATCGGCGGTCACCAGATCGGCGGCCAGCAGATTGTCGACGCTGAGGCCGTGGCTGCCGCGCAGCCAGCCGATGCCTCCTGAGAGTGTCAGGCCGGCAACGCCAGTCGCCGAGATCAGGCCGCCCGGCGTGGCGCGGCCAAGCGGGGTGGTGGCCGCATCGACATCGGCCCACGTAGCGCCGCCCTCTACGAAAGCACGATCGAGGCCGGCGACCCGCACGCCATTCATCAGCGACATGTCGATCATCAGGCCGCCGTCGCAGACGGCATAGCCTGCGACATTATGGCCGCCCGAGCGGATCGCGATCGCCAGCCGCTCTTCGCGCGCGAAATTCACCGATGCCGCGACATCGGCAGCATTCCGGCAGCGCGCGATGACGGCGGGACGGCGGTCGATCATGCCGTTCCAGACGACCCGCGTCGCATCGTAGGACGGGCTAGACGGCTCCAGCACCTCGCCACGCATCGCTGAACGGAAGCTTTCGATGCTCGATGATGCAAGGGTGGCGGCGGTGGCCATGTCGCGGTCTCCTCGTTTCAAGCACGCTAGCGCAGCACCGGCACGACCGCTAAAGTCAAAAGTGCTGGAAGGTGGTCATTTCTGCCATGGTTGAACAGACCGGCCCATTGAATGTGGCGATCCTTGCCGTTCCGGAGGCTACCGCCTCCACGATCTACGGCATGTTCGACCTGTTTTCCTCGCCCGGCAGGGATTTCCTGTTCATCACCAGCGGTGCCGCGGGCACGCCGCGCATGCGGCCCTATGTGGTTGCTGGGGACGGCAGCGCGTTTCGCGCCGCAAACGGCGTCTGGGTACGCCCGGACCACGCGCTTTCCGACTGCCCGCGACCCGACATCGTCTGCATCCCCGATTTCTTCGTCAATCCGGGCGAAAGCGTCGCCGGGCAGTATGATGCCGAGGCCGGCTGGCTGCGGCAGGCGCATGCGGACGGCGCCATGTTGGCCAGCGCCTGTTCCGGCGCGGTCCTGCTAGGCGAAGCGGGGTTGCTGGAAAATCGCGAGGCCACAATCCATTGGGGCTATGTCGAGACGCTCACGAACAACTATCCCGGCGTGCAGGTGAAGCCGGGCCAGTCGCTGGTGCTGAGCGGCGAGGCCCAGCGCATCGTCATGGCCGGGGGCGGCTCGAGCTGGCAGGATCTCGCCCTCTATCTCATCGCGCGCTTCGTCGGCCTCAAGGAGGCGATGGAGGTCGCCAAGGTCTACATGCTGCAGTGGCACGACATGGGCCAGCAGCCCTTCGCCGCGCTGATGCGTTTCCGCCAGACCGACGACGCGGTGATCAACCGCTGCCAGAAATGGGCGGAGCTCAACTACCGGACGCCCTCGCCCGTCGCCGCCATGACCAAGCTGTCAGGCCTTTCCGGGCGCTCCTTCGTGCGCCGCTTCGCAAGGGCCACGGACATGAAGGCAATCGACTACATCCACGCGCTCAGGCTCGAGGCGGCCAAGGAACTACTCGAGACGGGCGACCTTCAGGTCGAGGCGGTGGCCAATGAAGTGGGCTATGAGGATGCGAGTTTTTTCGGGCGCCTGTTCCGGCGCAAGATCGGACTGACGCCCCAGCAATATCGCATTCGTTTCAGTGCTCTCCGGCGAGCGCTGAGCCGCGATTAAATGTCAACAGTCGCGGCGCGATGCCCATATTCCGCTCTGCGCCGCGATGTCGGCCATAGAGGCCAGCTTTGCCATTTCTCGTAAGCCGACATTGCCGGCATACATTTTGGAGTTCGCGGTTGCGCCAGAAGCGAAGTTGCGGCAGCACCGGGTAATGTCCGCAAGCAATCGCGTACTCGACATTCGCAATGACGAGGTCAGAGGTTCGGTTCTCCTCAGTTCCTCCAGCTAGCAAGCAGATAAAAAGCGCGGGTGCCGAACATGGCAAGAGTGGCTTGAGCCGCCGCCCACCAGGAGAGGCACAGCGCAACAAATCAGCTTCTGTATTCGCTTTACGGGGCGCGGCAGGAAAGCAAGACAGTCGCTCACTAAGTTGATGGCGGCAACCTGCACCCATATCAGTCGACAATGACGATGCAGACTACCTCTTTTTGAGGAGTTTCCCGAACGCCGTCTCACTGTCATCGTTCGAGGAGAAGCTGCGGGAATAAACAAGAATTTTGAGGCGACCAATGACGCAAGAGCGTGAACCTACGCTTGACGATCTCCTGAGCGAGCCGATCATCCTGACGGTCATGGCAATCTACGGTCATACTGCAGATGACATTCGACATCTAATGCACCAAGTGGGCGCTCGGAAAACGCCATCAATGCTTCAGAAGCCCTCTACGATGGCTCACGCGCCGACGCCATGAGTTGCCGTTCGTCCAGGGCGGCGAGAATGAACGGTCATGGCGCAACCGAGCCCATGACGAACAGCGGAACGACAACCGAAATTCGGTTAAAACCTTGCTGGGGTCGGATTGTGCGAGGTTCAGACTTCCCTAGTCTCAAAGAGCATTAGCTCCACTCCGCCATCTGCAAAATTGCCAAGATCAGCCGCCGTGGCCCGACCCTCGGGGGACGCTAAGGCCGCTTGAATATCCGCAACGGAATCGAAGTAGAGCGTAGCAACAAGATGATAGCCTGAGGCCCCACCCGGCGAATGGACGCCGCCATCGCTGATTTCGTATTTCCTCAAGCCGGGAATGGCTTTGGCCAGAGGAATGTGGGTCGAAACATAGTAACGGTCGAAGGCGGCCACGTCTTTCGGAGTCTTGTAGAGTGCGACAAGTCTGGCCATGCTCCCCCTTTCAACCGACACTCACCGCCAGCTTTGCGCAAAAGGATACTCCTCAGCAAGAGTGCTGGCAAATGGGTTCGTTCCTCGCTCTGAGGAGGTCAACGAAGCATATGGGGTTTCAGGCCCGACGTGAGTCTTCCAAGTCGCCGCTCCCTGGCCGTTCAGAGCGATTGCGTTTGACCTTACCGCCGCGACCGCCCGATAACCTCGTCGGTGTTGGCGAGCAGTCGGTGCACCGCGGTGCGGGCTGCCGCCGGCCGCCGGAGGCGGATGTTCTTCTCGATCGCCTCATGCAGCGCCTGCGCCCGAGGCTGGTCGCTGGTTTCGCGCGTGACGAAAACGAAGAGATGATCGAGCGCCGATTCGATCAGCACGCCGAGCGGCACCAGCAGGTCGTTGCCCGAGGCGCGCAGGATGGCCAGGTGAAAACGCGTATCGGCGCGGGTGCGCTCCGGCAGCGTCGCCGCCTCGCCCATCTCCCGGCAGGCCTGGCTGATCTCGGCCATCTGCTCGTCGCTGCGCCGGATCGCCGCAAAGGCGCTGGCTTCCGGCTCGATGATGTGACGGAATTCCTGGACAGTGCGCAGGAACATTTCGCGATCGGGCGCTGTCGCATACCAGGCGAGCACGTCGCGATCGAGCAGGTTCCAGCGCTCTTTCGGCTCGACCCAGCTGCCGATCTTGGGGCGTGAGGCCAGCAGGCTCTTGGCCATCAGCATTTTTATCGCTTCGCGCACCGCCGAGCGGCTGACGTCGAAAGTCTCGGACCATTTGGCCTCGTTGGGAAGGATGGTTCCCGGCGGATAGTCGCCGCGCACGATCCTGAGGCCGATCTCGTTGGCCAGCGACGCATGCACGCTCGATCCGGGGATCAGCGCCGCATCGGTCCGGCGGGCGCCGGCCGGGCGGGCGACCGGCGGCTTGACCTTGGCCCGTGCCTTGACCTTGGCCCGTGCCTTGACCGTAGCCCGTGCCTTGACAGTGGTAAGTCGCTTTTTCGATCTGGCGTCCGACATCCATGTTCCCCGGCACAGGCTGAACTCAAGGCGCAGCAAAGCAGGAGCGGTTCGCCCCAGCACTGTCGCCTCGCAGGTTTTCGTGAACCGGTGTGACGGGGCGCCCGTCGAGCGGACGCCCCGAAACTGCGAACCTACTTCTGGATGCAGGTATCGACCGTATCCTTGGTGCACTCGTCGAGACCGGTGAAGACCGGATCGGCGACGGGCTTGCCTTCGACCAGGTCGATCATCACCGAGGGCGCCTTGTAGCCCATCTCGAACGGCCGCTGGCCGACCAGCGCGGTCACCAGACCCTCCTTGGCAATGGCCACTTCGTCGCCGATCGTATCGGCAGCGCCGATGACGAACTCGTTCTTGGCGATCTTGTCGGCCATCGGCTTGAACAGGTCGCGATAGGGCTGCGGCGCGCCGAACAGCGGCCAGCCGCCCATGATGCCGAAGGCATCGAGGTCGGGATTGGCGGCGAGGATATCGGTCATCGCCTGCACGCCCTTGGCGCCGTCGTCATTGGTGAACACCGGGCAGCCGGCGACCTCGGTCCAGCCGCCCTCGCCCTTGAGCGCCGGGAGATCCTTCTGGCCTGAAAGCGCGTCGCGCATGCCCTGGGCGCGGCGCAGGATGTTGTCAGCCGCCGGATTGCCTTCAATGGTGCAGATCTTGCCGCCATCCGGCTTGCCCTTCTTGATGTACTCGCCGATCTTGTAGCCCATCAGGTAGTTGTCGGTGCCGAGATAGGTCTTGCGCAGCCCCGCATCTTCCTTGCTGAGGTCGGCGTCGAGCGTCATGATCGGGATCGACGGATTGGCGCTCTTGATCGTCTGGGCGATCAGCGGTGCGTTGGACGGCGAAATCGCCATCGCCACCGTGTCCGGCTTGCTCAGCATGTCCTGGACGATCTGGGCTTCGCCGGCTTCGTCCGAGGTCGATGCCGGACCGGTGTAGAAGCACTCATACTCCGAGTCGGCGTTTTCCTTGTTCCATTTCTGGCAACCCTGGTTGATGGCCTCGAAGAACGGATTGTCGAGCCCCTTGACCACGATGACGAGCTGTTTCTTGGCCATGGCCGGCCCGGCGCCCAACGCCAGCATGGCGACGGCAGCGAGCAATAGTGATTTCCTCATTTCAGTCCTCCCTTGAAACAGACGGACACGGCGTGCCCGCCACACAGACCAGCCCGGATGCGCGATGACAGAGGTTCGTTTCGCGAGCGCTCGTGTCGTCAAGCCGGGCCGATAAGAATTTCCAGATGGTTGCAGACCAGCGCGATGGACGCTGCCAGATCCTCGACCGATAAACCTCCGCCTGCTCAGCCCCGGCGAGCCGGGGCAGGAGATCGGCATAATCTCCTCCGACGCTTAGCTAATATCGGCTTGCGACGGACGTCAATTGCTATTTGTCCTACAAAACGGATTTTTCGAAAGAAGCCGCTGTTGACGGCAAGGGGGCATATGCGTAAATGGGCCAAAGCGCGGTTCCCGGGAGGAGCTGGGAAGAGCGAGGCCGCGGCAGGACCGCAGGCCGAAAGCACGGAGGAAGCAGACTGGTGCCGGTTCTCGAACTCGCCAACATCTCAAAACATTTCGGCGCCATCCAGGCCGTCAACGACGTTTCGCTGTCGATCGAGGCCGGACAGGTGGTCGGGCTGATGGGCGACAACGGCGCCGGCAAGTCGACGCTGGTCAAGATGATCGCCGGCAATTTCCGCCCGAGCCATGGCACGATGCAGATGGACGGCAAGGAGCTGATCCTGCACAAGCCGGTGGAGGCGCGCCAGCACGGCATCGAGATCGTCCACCAGGATCTGGCGCTGTGCAACAATCTGACGGCCGCCGCCAATGTCTATCTCGGCCGCGAGCTGCGCCGCGGCGTCGGGCCGTTTCGCATCCTCGACTACGCCGCCATGTACAAGCGCGCCGGCCAGATCTTTGCCGTGCTGAAATCCGAAACCCGCCCGCGCGATCTGGTCAAGCAGATGTCGGGCGGCCAGCGCCAGGCGGTGGCAATCGCCCGCACCATGCTTTCGCAGGCCAAGATCGTGCTGATGGACGAGCCGACGGCGGCGATCTCGGTCCGGCAGGTCGCCGAGGTGCTGAACCTGATACGCCATCTGCGCGACCAGGGCATTGCCGTCGTGCTGATCAGCCACCGCATGCCCGACGTCTTTGACGTTGCCGACCGCGTCATCGTCATGCGGCGCGGCCGCAAGGTCGCCGACAAGACGATCGCGTCGAGTTCGCCCGAGGAAGTCACCGGGCTCATCACCGGCGCCATCGAACAGGTTTGATGCCAGCCGGTTTCACCACGCAAGCAGATAAAGGTCGACGATGGCAGTAACTCTTGACCAGACGATCGCACAGAAACAGCACACTTTGCTGACCAGGGTGTTTGCCAGCCAGACCTTCTGGGTGGTGATCGCGGTCATCCTCGCCTGCCTGTTTCTGTCCGTCGCCACCGATTCCTTCGCCACGACGAAGAACCTCTACAACATCACCCGCAACATCACCTTCGTCGCCATCGTCGCGCTCGGCATGACCTTCGTCATCATCACCGGCGGCATCGACCTGTCGGTCGGCTCGGTGCTTTGCCTGTGTTCGATGGTGCTCGCCGTGACCATGCATGCCGGCTACGGCATCGAGGTCGGCATTGCCGCTGCGATCGCGACGGCGCTGATCATCGGCGCCTTCAACGGCATCCTGATCGCCTATCTCGGGTTTCCGCCGTTCGTGGTGACGCTTGGCATGCTGTCGATCGCGCGCAGCCTGGCCATGGTCGCCTCCAACAACACCGTCGTCTTCCAGTTCGGGCCCGACCACGACAAGCTTCTGGCGCTGGGCGGCGGCGCCTTTGTGTTCGGCATCGCCAATCCGGTGCTCTACATGATCGTGCTGGCGCTGATCACCGGCTTCGTCCTGCGCTGGACGAAATTCGGCCGGCACATCTTCGCCATCGGCGGCAACGAGCATGCGGCGACGCTGACCGGCGTTCCGGTGCGCCAGATCAAGGTCGCGGTCTACATGATCTCGGCGCTGGCGGCAGGCCTTGCCGGCATCATCCAGACCGGCTGGCTGGGCGCCGTCACCACCAATCTCGGCAACGGCATGGAGCTTCAGGTCATCGCCGCCACCGTCATCGGCGGCGCCAACCTGGCCGGCGGCATGGGCACGGCCTTTGGCGCCGTCGTCGGCGCGGCGCTGATCGAAGTGATCCGCAACAGCCTTGGCCTGCTCGGCATCAACGCCTTCTGGCAGGGGGTGTTCATCGGCGGCGCCATTCTGATGGCGGTCCTGTTCGACCGGCTCCGCAATTTCCGGCGCAACGAGTAGGGCCGCAGGTCACGCGCGCAATTCGTTGTCGTTGCTATCGCTCAGTCTGAAAATCGGACGGCACGCCGCGTGGCCGGCGCCAGGCGCGCACATGCGCCTTGACGCAGGCCCGGACTGAGCCGCACTATCCCGATTGCAGGCGAAGGGAGGCCAGTCGCCTGCGGGAGGATATACCCATGACGGAAGCGATCAGGCTCTACTGGGGCCGGTTCGGACATGTTTCTGTCCTGAACGTCGCCAGCGACTTCGTCACCCATGCCCATGTCGAGGCGCATATCATCATCTGGCTGGAAGGCACGGCCGGCGAGATGACCATCGGCCGCGAGACGGTGCGGCTTGGGCCCGGCACCGCCGCCGGCATCAATTCCTTCCAGCCGCACAGCCACGCTTTGTCCCGCGACGGCCGGCCCGGCCTGTTCCTCGCCTTCTACATCGATCCGGACTGGGCGCGCCGGCGCCGCGACCTGCGGTCGACCGCGCCGCTGTTTTCGGCACCGGCGATCACGCTGGAGCCGTGGCTGCACAAGGCGGCAGCCAATCTTCTCGACCATCTCAGCGACAATGAGAGCATCGACGACATCGCCAATTACGAGATCGAGCGCTTCATCGACAGCGTGCTCGACGCCGCCGACGCCTCGGCGCCACAAGTGGCGCGCGCCCGCGTCCACTGCGTGCAGGATTTCCGTGTCCGCAAGGCGATCCAGCTGATGAAGGCCAATGTCTGCGAACGCATCTGCTTCGACGAGGTGGCGCGCAGCGTCGGCCTGTCGCGGCCGCATTTCTTCGCGCTGTTCAAGGAGCAGACCAATCTGACGCCCAATGTCTACTGGAACACGCTGCGCATGGAGGAAGCGGTGCGGCAGTTGCAGTGGTCGCAGGAACCGCTGATCTCGGTCGCCTGCAATCTCGGCTTCACCACGCAGGGCAATTTCTCGCGCTTCTTCCGCGACCATGTCGGCGTTCCGCCGACACTCTATCGCGAGGCGGCGCGGGCCATTTCCTGAGCCATTTTCACACTGCCCGTTTTTTTCAGATTGCCGGTTTTTTTCAGACTTATTGATAGGCGTTCAAGACGCATTGATAAGTGCTGCCGGGCTCACCGCCCTACCCTCGCGACACAGATATCTGCAAGGGAAGCATCATATGGCGAAAGTCACCGTCTCCAGCGTCATCGACGCACCGGTCGAAAAGGTCTGGGCGCGCATACGCGATTTCAACGGGCTGCCGAGCTGGCACCCGCGCATGGTCGAAAGCCATATCGAGGACGGCAAGGACGCCGGCACGATCGGCTGCGTGCGCAACTTTCAGCTCGCCAGCGGCGCCCGCATCCGCGAGAAGCTGCTCGACTTCTCCGACGATAATTTCCTCGTCAGCTACTCCATCCTGGAGACGCCGCAGCCGCTGACCAACCACCAGGCGACGCTGCAGCTGCGCCGGGTGACCGATGGCGACCGCACCTATGCCGAATGGACCGCCAGCTTCGACGCGGCTCCAGAGGAAACCGACAAGCTGGCCGAGGGCATGGGCGCCAATGTCTTCCAGGGCGGCTTTAACGCCCTGAAGACCCATTTCACCGGCCAGGGTTGAGCTGAATGGGGCTCACAAAAAGGAGCGTTCCATGGCGCTTGCACTGCAGACTTTCTCGACGGTCAAGGACGCCAATGCGGCGCTGAAAGCCGCCGGCACCCGCTATCTCGGCGGCGGCACGCTGGTCGTGCGCGCCGCCAATGAAGGCGACGTTTCGGTCTCCGGCCTCATCAGGTCGACTGAGCCGGCGCTGTCGGCCATCACCGTTTCCGGCAGGGAGGTCCGCATCGGCGCTTCGGTGACCATGGCGGCGATCGCCCGTCACCCGGATCTGTCTTCCCTTGCCCGCGCCGCGCGCGCCGTCGGCGGCCCGGCGATCCGCAACATGGCGACCGTCGGCGGCAATCTCTTCGCTCCGGCGCCCTATGGCGATTTCACCGTCGCGCTGCTGGCATTGGGCGCAACCGTCGGCACCGATGACGGCGAGGTGCCGATCGAAACCTTCCTGGCAAAACGCGAAGACAATCACGCCATCGTCACTTCGGTCGGCTTCAGCTTGCCACTGGAAGGCGGCTTTCGCTTCCTGAAAATATCGAGGGTCAAGCCGAAGGGCGTCTCGGTGCTAAGCATCGCCGCCGTGCTGGAACAAGCGCCGGACGGAACCGTGTCATCGGCGCACATCGCGCTTGGCTGCCTGGCCGACCGGCCGATGCGCGCCAAGGCGGCGGAGAAGGCGCTGCTCGGCAGGAAACTCACCAGCGATGGCATCGCGCCGGCGCTGGCCGTCGCGAGCGACGGCACCTCGCCGATTACCGATGCGGTCGCCAGTGCCTGGTATCGCAACGAAGTCCTGCCGGTCCATCTCGGCCGGCTTCTGCTCGCCTGAAGGCCGATGGCGCGGATGTCCGCCTGGCTGCGGCGCAAGGAGTAAAAGATGGCAAAGATCCCGGTTCAGTTCACGCTCAACGGCGCGGAGAAGGCCGAATTCATCGACAGCGGCACGACGCTGCTCAATGCGCTGCGCGACAAGGTCGGCGACATCTCGCCGAAAGGCGGCTGCCATCAGGGCACATGCGGCGCCTGCTCGGTCATCATCGACGGCGAGCTTCGGCTGTCCTGCCTGACGCTGGCCGAAACCTGCAACGGTGCGGCGATCACCACGACATCGGGGCTTTCGCAAGGCGGCGTGCTGCATCCTTTGCAGCGCGCCTTCCTCGACGCCTTCGCCACGCAATGCGGCTTCTGCACGCCGGGCATGCTCATGGCCGCCAAGGTGCTGCTCGATCACACGCCGGACCCCAGCCGCGACGAGGTGGTCGAGGCGCTGTCGGGCAATATCTGCCGCTGCACCGGCTACGAGCCGATCATCCAGGCGGTGCTGACCGCCGCGCGGTCCAATTCGCAGAACGCAGCTTGAGGGGAGTCGAAAAAATGGAACTCCGCAAGAGCTATTTCGCCGACCAGCGCACGGACGATCTGCACGAGATCGGCCAGCCACGGCCGCGCTCCGATTCGCCCGGTCACGTCACCGGCAAGACCGCCTATTTCGCCGACCGCAATTTTCCAGGCATGCTGCATCTGAAGATGGTGCGCAGCCCGCATCATCACGCCCGCATCCGCAGCATCGACACTTCAGAGGCGGAAAAGCATCCGGGCGTGGTGAAAATCCTGACCGCCAAGGACGTGCCGCACAATGTCTACACCATCCTGATCCTGATCCAGATCGGCCCGGAGGACGAGACGGTGCTGGCCGACGGCAAGGTGCGCTGGAAAGGCGAAGCCGTGGTGGCGGTGCTGGCCGAGACTGAGCGTGCCGCCCAGGAAGCGGCGGCCAAGGTCAAGGTCGACTACGAGGGGCTGCCGGCCGTCTTCGACATGGAGGAAGCGCTGAAGCCCGGCGCGCCTGTTGTCAACGAATATCACGGCCGGAATCACTATCTCTACGACAGCGGCGAATGCCGCAAGGTGCGCTTCGGCGATGTCGAGGCCGGTTTCGCCGGCGCCGACCACGTGCTCGAGCAGACCTACCAATCCTCGCCGATCGAACACGCGCCTACCGAGACGACCGGCTGCATCGTCGCGCCGGAGGGCGACGACCGCTTCACCTGCTACACCAATACGCAGGCGATGTTCTTCACCCTCGACAACGCCTCGATCATCCTGCAGATGCCCGGCAACAGACTGCATTTCGTCGGCGGCACCGTCGGCGGCGGCTTTGGCGGCAAGGTCGACGTCATCGTCGAGCCGATCGCCATCCTCGGCGCCAAGCTGACCGGGCGGCCGGTCTCCTTCATCTACAGCCGCGAGGAGGAGATGCAGATTTCCTCGCCGCGCGCCGCCGAAAAGGTCGTCATCAAGGACGGCGTCATGAAGGATGGCCGCATCGTCGCCAGAAAAGTCACCGGCTACACCGACGCCGGCGCCTATTCGCGCCATTCGCCCTATGGCGCGCAGAAGGGCGCCGGCCACTATCCCGGCCCTTACACCATCCCGAATGTCTGGATCGACACCTACTGCGTCTACACCAACCGCACCCCCTCCTCCGCCATGCGCGGCTTCGGCGTCACCATCGGCGATTTCGCGCTTGAGGTGCAGATGGACAAGCTCGCCCGGCTGATCGGCATGGACCCGCTTGAATTCCGTTTCATCAACGCCTACCGCGACGGCGACATGAAGGCGCACCGCCAGCCGACCGAGGGCGCGGCGCTGATCGAGTGTATGCAGGAAGCCTCGCGCGCCGCCAACTGGCCGGTGGCGGAAAAATTCATGGCGATGTCGTCCTACGCGAAGGGAGCTTGAAATGGCGATCAGGCGCGGGCGCGGCGTCGCCGCGATCAACTATCCGACCGGCATGAACCTCGGCGGCGATCCAACCCAGGCGCTGGTCCATTCGACGCCGACCGGCAATTTCATGGTGACGCTGTCGAGCGTCGATCTCGGCCAGGGCATGAAGCAGATCATGGCGCAGATCTGTGCCGAGACGATCGGCGTGCCGACCGACCGCGTTGTTGTCGACACCGCCGACACCGACACCGGCCCGCACTGCATGGGCACCTTCGCCTCGCGCGGCACACATCGCGCCGGCAACGCCGTCATCCAGGCGGCCAGGGAAGCCCGCCAGGTCATGCTGGAAGTGGCGGCCGAAGAACTGGAAGTGAACGCCTCGGACCTCGAGACCGACGGCCAGGGCAACATCCTGGTCAAGGGTGCGCCGCAAAGATCGATCTCGATCTTCGATGTCGCGCTGTCGGCGCATTTCAAGCGCGGCCGCTCGATTTCCGGCCGCGGCATGTTTTTGATCCCGCGCTCCTATCCGGAAAAAGAAACCGGCGCGATGAAACCGTCGACCTGCTACGCGCATGCCTGCACGGTGGTCGAGGTCGAGGTCGACGACGAAACCGGCGAGGTCACCGTGCTGACGGTGAAGAACGTCTTTGAGATCGGCCGCGCGCTGAACCCGAAAATGGTCGAGCAGCAGCTCGTCGGCGGCTCGTGGATGGGCATCAGCCACGCGCTCTACGAGACGACGGAACCCTATTACCCCGACCGCGATCATGGCGGCACCGACTTCAACCAGTATCTGATGCCGGGACCAGGCGATCTTGCGCAAACCGAGATCATCGTGCTGGAGAGGCCCTCGGCCGACGGACCCTTTGGCGCCAAGGGGCCGGGCGAAATGTGCGCCAACCCGCAAATCCCGGCGGTCGCCAACGCGGTCTTCGACGCCGTCGGCGTGCGCATCGACACGCTGCCGATCACGCCGGAACGCATCCTGCGGGCGCTGAAGGCGCAAGCCTCGAACTGAGTGCTGGAAATGCCCAAAAGAAGTGCCCGGACTGGAAGCGCCGACACTGTCGTGATCTCGCCGGAGGCGGTGGCATCGCGCCTCGCCGCCTCGCGCTATCTGGCCGATGAAAGCCTGGCCACCGCCATTTTCCTGGCGATCCGGCTGGGCAAGCCGCTGCTGCTCGAAGGCGCGCCGGGCGTCGGCAAGACCGAAGCGGCAAAGGCGATAGCCGAACTGCTCGGGCGCGACCTGGTGCGGCTGCAATGCTACGAAGGCATCGACGCCGCACACGCGCTCTACGAATGGAACTACCAGCGCCAGTTGCTCGCCATCCGCCATGCCGGCGAGCATGAGGTCGACATCTATGATGACCGCTTTTTGATCGCGCGGCCGCTGCTGCAGGTGCTGAAGGCGCCGGAAAAGCGCGTGCTGCTGGTCGACGAGATCGACCGTTCCGACCATGAGTTCGAAGCGCTGCTGCTGGAATTCCTTTCCGACTTCCAGATCAGCATTCCCGAGCGCGGCACCATCCGCGCCAAAGCGCAGCCGATCGTCGTCCTGACCTCGAACCGCACCCGCGAACTGGCGGAGGCGCTGCGGCGGCGCTGCGTCTACCACTGGATCACCTATCCCGACGCCGAGCGCGAGGCCGAAATCATCATGCTGCGCGCCGGCGACGTCGCCAACGCCACGGCGCGCGCCGTGGCTACCGCCGTGCGCGAAATCCGCGCCCGCCCGCTGGCCAAGCCGCCGGGCATCGCCGAAGCGGTCGAATGGGCGAACGCCGCGACGATCCTCGAAAAGGGCGGCAGCCCGTGGCCGGAAGCGTTCCGCCGCGCCATCGGCGTGCTGATCAAGGACGAGGAGGACCTGTCCTACATCGCCCCCGAGCTTGGCCGGATCGTCGAGGAGGCATTGGCGTGACACGCGACGTCAACGATCCCTTCTCCCCGTTCACGGCGGGGCGGCCGAATACGGATCGACCTCACCGCTGGCGGGACAGCGCCCGCGAAGGAATGATGCGGAAAGAAAGCTTGCCCCGCGCCGCAGCACCTCTCCTCGGTTTTGGCCGGCTGCTGCGCCGCTACGGCTTTCCGGTGGCGCCCGAGCAGGTGTCAGGCTTCATGCAGGCGGTGACGCTGCTCGGGCCCCGCTCGATGGCCGATATCCACGAGGCCGCCCTTGCCACGCTGGCGCCGCCGCCCGACCGCCGCGACGAATTCGAGGCGCATTTCCAAAGCTATTTCTACGGCAACACCGCGGCCGTGGTCGAAGGCGAGGCCGACGAGGAAACCCGCATCAAGGACGACGGCGGCGCCAGCGACGAAGAGAACGAGGTGGCGCGCCGGGAGGAAGGTGGTGCGCTATACTCCGGCGCCGAACAGTTGAGCGCCCGCGTCTTCAAGCGCGACGGCGACGGGCTTGCCGCTTTCCGCCGCAAGCTCGCTACCGCCTTGCCCGCCCGCCGCTCCTTCCGCACCGTGCGCACGCACGCGCGCGGCAAGCTCGATCTGCGCCGCTCGCTGCGCGAAATCGTCAGTGCCGACGGCGATATTCCGTCACCGCTGCTGCGCAGCCGGCAGACCGTGTCGCGCAAGCTTTTGCTGCTGATCGACGTGTCCGGCTCGATGAAGCTCTACACATCGGACTATCTCAAGCTGGCGCATGCAACGGTGCAAGGCGCGGACCGGGCCGAAATTTTCACCTTCGGCACGCGGCTGACCCGCATCACCGCGGCGCTGCGCATTCGCGACCGCGACCAGGCGCTGGCGCGGGTGGCAGCACTGGTCGACGACTGGGACGGCGGCACCCGAATGGGACCGACGCTGCTCGCCTTCCTGTCGGTGCCGCGCTTTTCCGCATTCGCGCGCGGGGCGGCGGTCATCATCCTGTCCGACGCGCTGGAGCGCGGCGATCATGCCGAGCTGGAAATGGCGATGCGCCGGCTGAGCGCCCGCGCCTTCCGCCTGTCGCTGGCGACGCCGCTGGCCGGCGATCCGCGTTTCCGGCCGGCGACGGCAGCACTTCGCGCCATCTTGCCGGTACTCGACGATCTGGTCGACGGCTCTTCGATCGCCGGTCTCACCGATTTCATCCTGTCGCTCGCCCGCCCCGCTCCGGCGGCGGCAGCAATCTGGAAAAGGGTTTCATGATGAAAAAGGCGATCGACGCGCATTTCCATATCTGGCGCCAGGAGGATCAGCCCTGGCTGCGGGGGCCGATGGTGCCGCGCATCTTCGGTCGCTACGAGCCGATCCGACGCGACTACCCGATCGAGGAATTCCTCGCCGACCAGCAAGGCTCTGATGTCGAGAAGGCGGTCTATGTCCAGACCAACTGGGCCAAGGAGGATTTCGAGAAAGAAGTCGCCTTCCTGCAGACGACGGCTAACGACACCGGTTGGCCGCACGCCATCGTCGGCTATGCCGACATGACGGTGGACGATGTACGCCATCAGATCGACCGACTGATCAAGTACCCCCTGCTGCGCGGCGTGCGCATGCAATTGCACTGGCACGAAACGCCGGCCTTCCGCTTTGCCGCGTCCGCCGATCAGGTCGTCGACCCGAAGGTGCGGGCCAATGTGGCGCGGCTGAAGGACTATGGCCTGTCCTTCGACCTGCAGCTTTTCCCGGCCCAGATGAAGGACGGGCTGACGCTTGTCGGCGAAAATCCCGAGACCAACTTCATCCTCACCCATGCCGGCATGCTGACCGACATGTCGGAGGAAACCACGCAAGCCTGGAAGGCCGGCCTGCGCTCGCTTTCAGCAGCGCCAAACCTCTACGCCAAACTGTCCGGCCTCGGGACCTTCGTCCACCGCAACGACCCGGCGCTGATCACCTACATCGTCGACAACGCAATCGACATCCTCGGCAGCGACCGTCTGATGTTCGGCTCCAACTTCCCGATCGAAAAGCTGTGGACCAGCCATGCCGAACTGATCAAGAAGCACCGGGAGGCGGTGGCCAAGCATGGTGCGGCGGCAGAGGCGGACATTTTTTGGAACACAGCGGAGAAGGTATATCGGCCGGTGTGACGCGCTGCCCCCCTTCAAAACACCCTTGTGGGAGAAGGTCACGCCCGATGGCCCGAAACCTCGGCGCCGGCGGCCCGCGGCAGCGCCAGGAAGCGGAACGAGGCCACGAGCCCGATGGCGCCGATCGCCAGGAAGGCGAGGCGGAAGTCGACGAGGTCGGGCGCCGCCCCGGCCCTGGCGATCTGCGACAGGTTGAGCAGCGCCGCGGCGACCGCCACGCCGAACAGCATCGCCACCTGCTGCAGCATGCTGGACAGCGTCGCCGCCGAGCTGCGCTGCGCCGAAGCGATATCGGCGAAGGCCAGCGTGTTGAGCGCGGTGAACTGCATCGACCGCGTCAGTCCGGCAATCAGCATCAGCGCCACCACCAGCGCTTGCGGTGTCTGCGGCGATATCGCCGCGCAGGCCATGATCGATAGCGATGCGATCACGCCGTTGACGACCAGCACCGAACGGAAACCGAAGCGCTTCAGCGTCGGCGTCGTCACCGTCTTCATGCCGAGATTGCCGAGGAAATAAGCCAGGATCAGCATGCCGGCATCGACGGGTCTCAGGCCGAATCCGACCTGGAACAGCAGCGGCAGCAGGAACGGCGTGGCGTTGATGGAGACCCGGAAAATGGTGCCGGCCGACAGTGTCGATATGGCGAAAGTCTGCACTTTGAATGCAGCAAGGTCGAGCAGCGGATTTTTGGCGCGCGCCAGGTGCCGCACGGCCAGCCAGCCGATCAGGACGCCCGCGCCAAGCAGCGCCACGGTCGGCAATGCGCCGTCTTGCGGATGGGCGATGCGCTCGAGGCCGTAGAGCATCGAGGCGAGCCCGACCGAGGTCACAAGGAAGCCCGGCCAGTCGAGCGGCCTGGTTTCGGAAGCGCGGTCGCCGGGAATGAAGCAGGCGACCAGCGCCAGGCCGGCCGCGCCGAGCGGAATGTTGATGAAGAAATTCCAGTGCCAGGACAGATAGGTGGTGATGAAGCCGCCAAGCACCGGCCCGATCACCGGCGCAAAGAGCGCCGGCCATGTGATCAGCGCGGTGGCGTTGAGAAGCTCGGACTTCGAGGCGTTGCGCAGCACCAGGATGCGGCCGACCGGTGTCATCAGCGCACTGCCCAGGCCCTGCACGGCACGCGCGGCGACGAACTGGGTCAGGTTCTGCGAGATGCCGCAGGCGATCGAGGCCAGCGTGAACAGGGCGATCGCCACGAGGAAGATGTTGCGCGCGCCGAAGCGGTCGGCGAGCCAGCCGGACAGCGGCACGAACACCGCCATGGTCAGCATGTAGACGGTGATGCCGATGCTCATCGCCACTGCCGGCACGCCGAAGGATTCTCCCATCTGCGGCAGCGATGTCGAGATGATCGTCGAATCCAGAAGTTGCATGAAGAAGGCGACGGCGACGATCAGCGCCACGCGCCGCGCCTGCCGCGCCGCCGTCGCGGTTTCGGGCAAGGCTTTGTTTTCGGGAATGGCGGTCATGCGCAGAACTGTACGAAAGGTTTTCCCGCGCCACTGGGACCAGGCGATTGTCCGGCAAATCGATGACGCACCGGTTTGAACAGCATTTGGGCGGCGACGTCCAGACTTGGCCCAACAAACTTTCGTGTCGTATCGCGACCAGTCATGCGATGACTGAAGCTCGCCATCGAACCAGCTTTTGACACCTCGCGCCCTTACCTTCTCCCCTTGCTTGTGGGAGAAGGTGGCCGAGCGAAGCTCGGTCGGATGAGGGGTGCTGGAAGGATCGCTACCTCGAAGACGCAAGCATTTAAAATTCCTCGACATTTTGCGCGCCGCGTTTCTTCCAGCACCCCTCATCCGTCTCGGCGCTACGCACCGATCCACCTTCTCCCACAAGCGGAGAAGGTCACAGCAGGTCCTGGCCGGCGCGTCTCATCTGGCGTCGATCTTCTCCATGAACTGACCGAGCTGGTCCGGGTCCATATGCACCACATGCTTGTCTTCGGGATAGGCCAGGCTGTTGACGTCGGCGACATATTCGGAAAAAGCGGCGATGCGTTGCGCCTGCAGGCGGTCATATTCGGCGGCGAAATTGCGATAGACCTTGGAATGGCGCGGCATGTGGCCACGGTTCTGGCCAAGGATGTCGTCGGCGAACAGATATTGCGCGTCGCAGCCGGTGCCGGCGCCCATCGACAGCATGATCAGCGAGGTGCGTTCCGAAATCGCCTTGGCTACCTCGACCGGCACGACTTCGATCTCGGCGCCGATCGCGCCGGCCGCTTCGTATTGCTTGACGGCCTCGAAAATCTGCATGGCGCTGTCGGCGGTCTTGCCGACAGCCTTGAAGCCGCCGGTCCAGGTGGCGCGCGACGGGATCAGGCCGACATGGCCGATCACCGGGATATTGTCATCGGCCAGCCGTTTGACGGTGGCAAAACCGGCGCTGCAATAAACCGCGTCGGCGCTCGCCTTGTAGAGCCGGAACGCCCAGTGGACGAAATCGTCGGCTGTGCCGATCTCGTAGAAATTGTCGCCCGGCATGGTGAACAGGCTGGGTGCGGCATCGCGGTATTGCGGATCGAGCACCAGTTCCGGCGGCACCGAGACAATGTCGACCCCGGCTCGTTCGGCGGCCTCGGCCTCGTCCATCGTCAGCACCCGCAGCATGGTCAATTGCCGCTTGCCCTTCATGGCGCGCAGGTCTGCCACCGTCGGTCTTTTCCGGCTCATCGATTCTGGTCCCCTATGTTACGTGAATGGAAGGCCGGTCAGGCGATCTTGATCATCACCTTGCCAGCTTCGACCTTCACCGGATAGGTCTGCAGATTGACGCAGACCGGCGCGCCCTTGGCCTGGCCGGTCTTGTAATTGAAGCGGCCATTGTGCTTGGGGCATTCGATGATGTCGTCCATGACAAGCCCATCGGCCAGATGTGCCTTTTCATGTGTGCAAAAGCCGTCGGTGGCGAAGAATTCGTCATCCGGCGAACGGTAGATTGCGAAGCTGCGCCCGCCACGGTCGAAGCGGATGACATCCTCTTCGTCGACATCGTCCACAGCGCATGCCTCGACCCAATCGGCCATCTCTGTTTTCTCCCGAAATTTCGCCTTGCTGTGCGGCGTAGCGCCTATTCCGCTGCTGCCGACATGTTCACTTCGTGGAACTCGCCACGATAGGGCCGTGCCCTCGGCGGCAGTTCGCGCTTGAGGAAATAGTCCTCGTATTTGAGCTGCCTGAGCAGGACCGGCCAAACCTCGCGATAGGCATGCCACATCGATGGGTTCGGCTCCGGCAGATCGTGTCTGATCAATTCGTGCAGCCTGGGCAGCGCGTGATAGGGCACCATCGGAAACATGTGATGCTCGACGTGGTAGTTCATGTTCCAGTAGATGAACCGGCTGATCGGGTTCATGTAGACGGTCCTGGAGTTGAGCCGGTGATCGACGACATTGTCGGCGAGGCCGATGTGCTGCAGCAGGCCGGTCAGCACCATATGCCAGGTGCCGTAGAGGCGCGGCCCGCCGATCAGCACCAGCGGTATCCACGACTGCATGAAAACCGCGAGCGCGATTGTGGCGATGTAGATGGCGACATGCCAGCGCGCGGCGATGACGGCCTTGTGCTGTTCCATCTCGGGCACGTAGCTTTTCTCGTCCGGCGTCAGCTTGCCGAACGCCTGGCGTGCCAGTGCCGGAAGCGAATTGCGAAAGTCGAGGATACCGGTGAAGGCGAGTGCGGTGCGCAGCAGGTCCGGCGGGCGCATAACGGCGATCTCGGCATCGCGTCCGACGATGATCGTGTCGGTGTGATGCCTGGCATGGCTCCAGCGCCAGGTCACCGGATTGCGCATCAGCATGAAGCTGGCAATCTGGTAGACGACATCATTCATCCAGCGCGTGCGGAAAGCCGTGCCGTGGCCGCATTCGTGCCAGCGCGAATCACTGGCCGAGGCATAGAGCACGCCATAGACGAAGAAGAACGGCACGCACCACCAGGTGCCCCAGAAGTAAACGCCGCCGGCGGCGGAGACCAGGATGGCGCCCAGCCAGATGGCCGTGTCGCGGATTGCCGGACTGTCGGAGCGTTGCATCAGCTCCTTCATCGTCTTGCGCGGCACATCGGTATGGTACCACTCCGCCGAGGCTAGCCCGGTCTCGATCGCAATCCGCGTGCTTTCCCCGACCAGGCTGTAATCGCGCTTCACCTTGCCAGCCATTGTGACCTCCAATTTCCGAACGGCCGCGAGCCCTCTCCACTCCGGCCGAGGCCAGCCTTCCAACTGGTGTTTCGCATCGCCTTCGCCATTGTCACGACCTGCCTCCGAGAACAGGAAAATGACCCGATGGCCGCGGATAATCCTCCCGCGGCTGCCTGGCAATCGCTGCGATCCGGCTCTCGGCGGCGGCGATCTCGCCGGCGCCGTCGAGAACCCGGAACACCGCATTGTAGGAGCGGCTTTCGCCGTGCTCCAGCCAGATCATCTCGCCGCGCTCGCGCGCTGCCAGATTGCCCAGCACATGATGCGTCGACGGCTCGATGCCGAGCGCATAATGCCCAGCCTGGAAATTCTGCCACTCATAGGCGCAAGGCATCTGGTGCTTGCGGGTGACGACTTCGAGACCGAGGCCGAGACGGTCGTTGACTACCGCCACCGGCACGCCGCCGTTGGCGTCGGCGCCGAGTTCGTGCTGCCAGACCTGTTCCGTGAAGCCCAGTTGCGGTGCCGGTGCCGTGCGGTAGCCGACCTTCTGCGCTTCATAGCGCTCGCCGGCATGGCCCGCCCAGACGACGTCGCGGATCGGCGCCAGGTAGCGCGAGCCCTCGTCGAGCACCGGATGGCTGACATTGATGTGATAAAAGTACATATGCGGCGTGCGGCTAAAACCGTGATTGACGACGCGGTCCGAAAGCCGGATCTCGTTGCCGCCGACATCGGCCTCGATCCGCCGCAGCAGATGCAGATCCTCGCCGAACACCGTCGACTGCTGAACGATGCCTTCGGCCCACAGCACGCAGCGGTCGCCGTCCCATGTCTCGCCATAGCCGGTCAATCGCGCCGGGATGGTGCTGACGCGGCCATGCAGCGAATGGCGCACCGTCTTCTTCGGCGGATAATTGTAGCTGTCGGCGGGTACCTCGTTCATGAACAATACGTGGTCAAGGCCGCAGGTCAGCAGCAGGCCGGAAAACGACCGCGCCCAGGCCAGCCCCTCCTCGCCTTCATATTCGTGCAGGCCGGGATGGCGAAAGCCGCTCGGCGAATGCCAGCCGATCGCCTGGCCCCTAAAATCGCAATCGGCGATGTCGAGCGCCCGGTCGACCAGCGCGGTGAAGCGCAGGCCGGAGCCGGTGCGGAATTCGAGCATGCGGATGCCGCGCTCCACCCCGTCGCCAAGCGTCATCAGCCGCACGCCAGCGAACTGCGACAGCATGCCGGACCGTTCCGAGACCTGCCGGCGCGAAAGCGTCTTGCCGTAAAGCTCTACCATCTGACGGCCAGTTCCTTCACTTCGCTCTCGTCTCCTTGAGCAGGGCCGACATGTCGGCGCCGGTGATGATGCTCTCCACCGTCAGCAGATCGGTATCGGCGACCGTCTGCTCGGCGACGATCTCGCCACGGCGCATGACGATGATGCGGTCGGCGACCTGGAAGACATGATGGATATTGTGGGTGATCAAAAGCACCGAATGGCCGGCGGCGCGCATCTCCTTGACGAAACGCAGCACACCGTGCGTTTCCTCGACGCCGAGATTGTTGGTCGGCTCGTCAAGGATGATGACTTTGGCGGCGAACTGCATGGCCCGCGAAATGGCGATCGACTGGCGCTCACCGCCCGACAATGTGCTGACCAGCGCATCGGCGTCGAGTTTTTTCGAGATGCCGACGCGCTTCAAAAGTGCCGCGGCGGCATCACGCAATTTGGCGAGGTCGAGCGGCGCGAACACGCCCAGCCATTTCAGATTGACCGGCTCGCGACCGAGAAAGAGGTTGCGCGCGATGCTCAGGTCCGGCGCCAGCGAGGTATCCTGGTGGATCGTCTCGATGCCGAGATCCATGGCGTCGCGCGTCGAGCGGATCGAGACTTTTTGGCCGCGCACATAGATGTCGCCGCGGTCGACGGGAAAGACGCCGGAGATCGCCTTGATCAGCGTCGATTTGCCGGCGCCATTGTCGCCGAGCAAGGCCACCACTTCGCCCTCGTTGAGGGTGAAGGAGGCGCTCTTCAGCGCGCGAACGCTGCCGAAGGATTTTTGCAGATTGTGCAGCCGAAGCACTTCCATGGTCAGTTCCTAGCGGCGTTCTTCTGCAGCAAAGCGTGCAGGATGAGCATGGCAAGGATGATGACGCCGACGAAGATATTGTAGGCAAGCCCCGGCACACCAACCAGTACGATGCCGTTGCGGATGCTGCGCAGCATCAGCGCGCCGACGATGGTGCCCAGGATGGTGCCGCGCCCGCCGGTCAGCGCCGTGCCGCCAACCACCACCATGGCGATCACTTCGAGCTCGTATCCGGTGCCGGCTACCGGCGAGGCGGCCGAGATGCGGAACGCACTGATCATGCCGGCCAGACCCGCCAGCACTGAGGTCAGGATGAACAGCCAGACCTTGACCGCATCGGCCGGCACGCCGCGCGCAACCGCAGCGTTGCGGTTCGAACCGATGGCGCTGATCCAGTTGCCGAGCTTGGCGTAGTGCAGCACGTAGATCGCCAGCAGCGACAGGCCGATGAACCACCACAGCGAGGTATAGAAACGGAACGTTCCGATATTGAAGCTGCCGGCCAGCAGTGTCACGAAAAAGCCAGGCTGGTCCCAGGATTTCAGCGGAAAGCCTTGCGTGATGTAGAGCGCCGCCCCTCGCACGACGAGCAGCATCGACAGCGTCACCAGGAAGGAGGAGATACCGATCTTGGTGACGATCAGCCCGTTGATGGCGCCGATCGCCACGCACAGCAATAGCCCGGCAAGCAGCGCGATGCCGATATCGAACCCGCCGTTCTGCACCAAAAGCATGACGACGACCGGCGCCAGGCCGAACACGGCGCCGACCGAAAGGTCGAACTCGCCCGCCGTCAGAAGCAGCGTCATGCCGAGCGCGATGATGCCGAGTTCGGGCAGGAACGCCATCATGTTGGAGATGTTGAGCGGCGACAGGAAGTTCCCGTCGGCGATCGCGAACACCGCCAGCAGGACAATCAGGATGACGAGCGAAGAGAATTGCGGCGAGCGGATCAGGCTCGACCTGCGTTTGGAGCGCGGCATTTCCTGTTCTGCGGCGATAGTCATGACTGCTTGGACCATATCTCAGGGCGGCGCCCGCCGCCTGCGCAGCGGGCGTCAGTTTCAATCACTTGTCGTAGCGTTTCAGGATCGGTTCGACGCTCGATGCGTCGTAGAGGCTGAAAGTGTGGATATCGTAGCCGATCGGTTCGCCCGCGGCGGCAAGCCCGAGCAGCGCCACCGGCATGAAGCCCTGCGCCGACGGAAACTGCCAGGCAGCCGCGTTGACGAAGCCGGCCTTGACGGCTTCGGCGGTCTCCCGGGAATTGCCCCAACCTACGACCGGGATCGTGCCGGCAGGCACGCCGGCGCCGTCGAACACCCTGCTGGCCGCCACGGAATCGCCGAGCGCGATGATCGCCGGCGGATTGTTGGCGACCATGTAGTCGGTCATCTTGGCGATGATGCCGGCCGGATCGGTGCCGCAATCGACCACGTCGTATTTGATGCCGAGCGGATCGAAGACGCTGGCGATGCCTTCGGTCTCGAGCTGCTGATAGCTGGCGCCCGGCACTTCCACCGGCAGGAACACCTTGTCGCCTTGCTTCACCATCTTGTGGTCGACCAGATATTTCGCCCAGATGACGCCGGCTTGCCTGAGGTCGGCGCCGACATAGGCCTGCCGGCCAGTCGCTGGATCGTCGGTGTTGAAGAACACGATCGGGACGCCGGCCGCCTTGGCTGCCTTGACCTCCTCGTTCCACAGGCCGGGCTGCGCCGAGGTGGTGGCGATGCCGTCCGGCTTGGCGGCAAGTGCGGAGTTGAAGGCCTCCTTCTGCGCGGCCATGTCGCCGCCGCTGAACGAGATCTTGCAGGTCACCTTGAGCTGGTCGCAGGCCTTGGTCGCGCCTGCATTCCAGTCGATCCAGAAGGCGTCCGACGGGCCGCCATGCGACAGCAGGTAGAACGTCTTCTGAGCATCCTGCGCCAGCGCCGGTGCAGCCAGTGCAACACCGGCGAACACGGTCGCCGCAGCCGCGATTTTCGATACGAATCTCAACATTCTCTTCCTCCCTTTTTTGTGGCCGTCACAGTCCGTTGGCGCGGAATTTCTCGTCGAGGAATTTCTTGGCGCGCGGCACGTCGTCCTCCGAAAGGTGCTCGATGATGACCGGGATGTTCGGGTGCTTTTCGGCCAAACGCTTGAGATAGAGGTCGTAGTTCAGCGAACCGAGGCCGGGCGCCGGCAGCTCGATCTCGCCGACACCGCGAAAAGTGTGGCTTTCCAGCGCGTCCTCGTCGCCGATATCGGCGTGCTTCTCCGACTTGTCGCCGCCCGAGCGCTTGACGTCCTTGGCGTGGGCTATTTTGATCTTGTCGGTCAGGGTGTCGAATACCTGGTTCAGGATCTGGTCCATCCTGTCGATGTTATGGGTCTCGAAATAGTTGGTCGGATCCATCAACAGGCCGAGGCCGGGATGGTCGACCTGCGCGAACATCTTCACCGTCTCCTCGACCGAGCCGACGACATTGTTGACATAGGTTTCGAGCAGGAACACCGCGCCGTGGTCGTAGGCGGTCTGGGCAAGGTCGGCGATGACCTTGCGGCATTCCTCAAAACCTTCCTCGGTCTTGTTCTTGGGATGGTGCACCCAGTCGGATTCGGTGTTGTAGGTGCCGGTTTCCGAGATCACGTAAGGCGTGCCGAATTCGCGCGCATTGCGGATGATCTCCTTGAGATAGCCGACGCGCCTCTCGCGCTCGCCCATGTCCGGATGAATGATGTTGGTGTAGCCCGACACGCAGCACACCGGCAGGTTATGGTCGCGAAACGTGTCGCGAACTGTCCTGGCCTTTTCCTTGGTGATCTGCCCGACCGACAGGTCGATATCCCTGAAATGCAGGTCGAGCTGCACCGTGTTGAAATCGAGCGCGCGGATCTTCTGCGCGGTTTCCTTGAGGCCGTACGGGAAATAGCCCGTGAAGATACCTGCCTGCATCATGATATGAAATCCTCCCTGTAAGCGATTCAGTTGATTGGGTTTATCGAGATTTCGGACAGCTTGACCGTGCGGCGCTCGTCGATCGAGCGATAGCCGGCTTCGATCAGCGCCATGGTCTTGGCGTTGTCGGCGACGGAAAGTGCCGGCGGCTCACCCGTCTTGACCGCATGCTGGAGTTGCTCCATCACGCCGATGAAGGCATGCGGGAACCACATCGTCTCCCAGCTGGGTGTCACCCATTCGCCGCCGGTGGTCTCGGTCGAGGCATAGGTCAGCGTTGAGGCCGAACCCGTCGGCCAGCCGATCGTGCCCTTGGCGACGCCCTTGGTGCCGTCAACGCGCCAGTTGATGTGCTGGTCGTCCCTGTAGCCGTCCTGGCGCGGGCCGGACCAGACATCCTCCAGCGATACGGCGAGCACGCCGGACGGAAATCGCATCGTCGAGACGGTGATGCCGTCGGAATGGTCGAAACGCGTGCGCGGATCCTTGCGGGTCAGCGTGGTGATCTCGTCGGGATCGCCGAACAGGAAACGCAGCACGTCGAGATGATGGACGCTCATGTTGGCGAGCGTCAGCCGGTCATAGTCCTCGAGAAATGTCTGCCAGTGCGGGATCGCATGCATGTCGATCTGCGCGAAGACGATGTCGCCGAGCGCGCCGCTGTCGATGATCTGCTTCAGCACCCGCATCGACTGGTCGTAGCGCATGTTCTGGTTGACCGAGAGGATCTTGCCGGCCCTGGCCGCCTCGTCACGCAGTTTGACCGCTTCATCGAGCGACAGCGCCAGCGGCTTTTGCGCCAGGATCGCCTTGATATGCTGCTGCTTCAGCGCATGGCGGATCAGTGCCGGCTGCTGGTCCGGCGGAAACGCAAGGTCGATGATCTCGACATTTTTGTCCTCGATCAATTGTTCCGGCGTGTCGTGGACGGTCGGTATCTCCCAGCGCCTGGCGACCTTCTCGGCGCTGGCCTTGGTCCTGGAGGCGATCGACACCACGGGAAAACCAGCTTCCTGGTAGGCCGCAAGGTGACATTCGGCCATGATCATGCCGGCGCCGACGCAGCCGATCCTGTATTCCCTGGTGCGGACTTTAACGTCCGGCTCGAAGTCCTTGCCCGCTATTCCTTCGCCAGCCATCTGATCCTCCCGAAGCTCGTTTCTTAGAACCGCTGTCATCGTGCCAGCGCTGCCCCGCTTTGCCCAAAATAATGCACCCTGCCCGGCTCGCAGGATATCGCCACCATCGCGTCCGGCCTGATGTCGGGCTGGCCGCGCAGCAGTGCCCGCAGACGCGCCTGCCCGGCGGCGAGTGTCACCACGGTGTAGCCGCCGAGCGGCTCGACCTCGAACACTCGCGCCGGGCGGCCCGCGCGCCCAACCGACATTCCATCATCCGATATTTCCCCATCCTGCCAGGGCCTGACCTTGATGTCTTCCGGCCTGAGCCCAATCTCGACGGCATCGGCCGGCGCCGCCTTGTCCGCGATGCGGATCGTGCCTTCGGCCGCCTCCATGCCTTCCGCGCCGCGCACCGACTTCAAGATGTTCATCATCGGCGAACCGAGCAGCCGCGCGACATAGGTGCTGGCCGGCCGATCATAGATCTCGGCCGGCGCGCCGGTCTGCCTGATCCTGCCGTTTTCCAGAATGGCGATACGGTCGGCGACAGACATCGCCTCTTCCTGGTCGTGCGTGACATAAATCAGCGTCTTGCCGAGCTCGCGCTGGATGCGCTTCAGCTCGACGCGAGTCTCCTCGCGAAGCCTGGCGTCGAGCGCCGAGATCGGATCGTCCATCAGATAGGCATTGGGGTCGCGCACCAGCGCCCGAGCGATCGCCACGCGCTGCCGCTCGCCGCCCGAAAGCTGCGCCGGCGGCTTATGCAGGATGTGGCCGATATGCAGCTTGGCCGCGACGTCTGCGACACGCTTTTCGATTTCGGCCTCGGCGAGCCGGCGTTCGACCAGGGGAAAGCGGACATTGTCGCGCGCGCTCATATGCGGAAACAGCGCCAGGTTCTGGAACACCATGGCGACATTGCGTTCGGCCGGCGACACCGTGTTGACCAGCCTGCCGCCGATCAGGATTTCGCCGGCGTCCGGCGTCTCCAGCCCGAGCACCAGACGCAGCACCGTCGACTTGCCCGATAGCGGCGGGCCGAAGAAGCAGAAGAACTCATTGTCGTTGACAGTGAACGAGGCGTCGTCGACGGCGAGCGTGTCGCCATAGCGTTTCGTCACATTGCGGAAGACGATATCGGCCATGGTCTCAGCCCGCCTTCATGGCAAGGCCGGTGGCGGCGTCGAACACACGCACGGACGCCTGGGCCGGCGCGACAACCGCTGTCTGCCCGATCGCCAGCCCGACGTCATTGTCGAACACCGCCTTCACCGTGCTCTCGCCCTGGCCGAAATGGACGATGGTGCGCGCGCCGATGCGCTCGACGAACGTTACCGGCATCGACAGGCCGCGGTCTGAGAGAATCACCTGCTCAGGCCGAAAGCCGTAGAGCACATCTTCGCGCGCGGCCCTCACCGCCGGGGCGAGATTGTCCGGCAGCGGCGGCGTGACACCGATCGGCCCGAGATCGATGACCAGGCCACGGTCGCTTTCCGCCGGCCTGCCCTCGAGCAGGTTCATGCCCGGCGCACCGATGAAGCGGGCGACAAAGACATTGGCCGGATCGTTGTAGACCTCGAGCGGCGTGCCGACCTGCTGCAGCACGCCATGGTCCATCACCGCGATGCGATCAGCCATGGTCATCGCTTCGAGCTGGTCGTGGGTGACATAGACCATGGTCTGCCGGAACTGACGCTGCAGCTGTTTCAATTCGGTCCGCATGACAGCCCGGAAGGCGGCGTCGACATTGGACAGCGGCTCGTCCAGCAGGAAAATCGCCGGCTCCATGATCGCCGAACGGCCGATCGCCACGCGCTGCAATATGTTGACCGACAGCCTGTCGGCCTTGCGGTCGAGCAGCGGAGTCAGTTGCAGCATCTCGGCGATCGCGCCCACGCGGCGGTCGATCTCTGCCCTCGGCGCGCCGCGCATTTTTGGGCCGTAGGCGAGGTTCTGCCGCACGCTCATATGGGTGAAGATCGCATAGTTCTGGAAGACGAAGCCGACGCCGCGCCGCCCCATCGGCACGCCGGCCATGTCGCGCTCGCCGAACACGATCTTGCCGCTGGTCGGCTCTTCCATGCCGGCGATCATGTTCATCGTCGTCGACTTGCCGCAGCCCGACGGCCCAAGCAGCGCCATGAACTCGCCGTCGGCGATGGCAAGATCCATCGTCTTCAAGGCGGTAAAGTCGCCGAACTTCTTGACCAGGTTCTGCAGATGGATCGCGCTCATGCCGGCACCTCCCGCGCCCGGGCCATGCGCTTCATGGCAAACACCGCGGCGATGGACAGCACGATCAGGATGGCCAGCGCGATCGCCGCGACATAGCCCCAGATCAGGTCCTGGGTGGTGAGCTTGTAGATGTAGACGGAAATGGTCTCGGTGGCGACGCCGGGACCGCCGCCCGTCATGATGTAGAGCGTGTCGAAGATCTTGAAGTTCTCGATGACCCTGATTGCCAGTGCGATGATGATGATCGTCTTCATCTTCGGCAGCACGATGGTGACGAAGCGCTGCCAGGGATTGGCGCCAAGCAGCGTCGCCGCTTTGATCTGGTCCTCGGGCACGCCGACCAGGCCGGCAAGCAGGATGAGGAACATCAGCGGCGTCCATTGCCAGATGTCGGCGAGCATGACGGCGATGAGCGCCAGCGTCGGGTCCGACAGCCAGGCGATGGTGACGGGAAAGCCTGATAGCGCCGACAGGATGTCGTTGACCGGTCCGCCTGACTGGAACAGCATGAAGAACATGTAGCCGGCCACCGCCGGCACCACCATCATCGGCATCAGCAGGATCGAATAGAAGATCCGCTTGCCCGGGAACTCGTCGGCAAACAGCGTGGCGAGTGCCAAGCCGAGCAGGAATTCCGCCGGCACGCAGACGATCATGACGATGGCCGTTCTCTTGAGCGCGCTCCAGAAGCGCGCGTCGGCGGCAAGGTCGGTGTAGTTGGCGAAGTTGTTCCACAGCGACCAGGCGCTCCACCAGCCGAGGCCGGACAGCGGCGACCAGTCGGTCAGGCTGATATAGAGCTGCATCAACAGCGGAAACACCGCGATGAACAGCACCAGGATCTGCGCCGGCAGTGTCAGCCGGAAACCGAGCTTTACCCCTTCGTCCCGAAGGGTCGGCTTTGCCTGGACGGTTTTCATCACGTCCTCCGGAATCGTGGCAGTGACCGCGCTCATTGCTTGAGCGCCCCGAAGGTCAGCCCGCGCACCAGATGGCGCTGGATCGCGATGCCCATGATGACAGGCGGCACCGCCGCGATCAGGCCGAGTGCCGCCTTGGCACCGTAGAGCTGGCCGGTCATCGAAGACGACAGCGAGGCCATGTAGACCGGCACCGTCACCCATTCGCGTGTCGTCAAAAGCAACGCGATCAGATAGTCCGACCAGTTGAGGATGAAGACGAACAGCGCGGCACTGGCGAGCGGCGCGCGCATCATCGGCAGCGTGATGCGGGTGAAGACGCGCAATCGCGAGCAGCCCTCGACCAGCGCCGCTTCCTCGATCTCGCGCGGCATGTCGTCGAAGAACGTCTTCATCAGCCAGAATGCAAAGGGCAGCGTGACGATGCCGTAGATCAGCGACAGCCCCCACCAGCTGTCGGTAAAGTTGAGAAAGGCCCACATGATCATCACCGGGGTCATCACCGCCATCGGCGGAAACAGGCGGAGCTGGATCAGCGCCAGCGGCAGGTTCTGGCCCGAGCCGAAGCGCGACAGCCCGTAGGCCGCCGCGGTGCCCGCCGACATGGCGATCGCCGTTCCGAACACTGCCGACAGCAGCGATGACAGGATCGGTTTTAGGGCGGTACGGTCGAGCGCGACGATCAGGTTGTTGGTCGATTCACCGAAGACGAAGCGGAAATTGCTGAGCGTCGGGTTCTTCGGCCACCAGGTTAGGTCGGCGCCGGTCGCCGACCATTCGGCGATCGGCTTGAAGGCCATCGAGACCATCCACAGGATCGGCACCAGCGTCACCGCCATAGCAGCAAGGATCGCTGCATAGCGGAATATTTCGAAAGGAACGGAACGCTTCATTTTGCAGCTTTGCTGGTACCATCGTTTGCGGAGGGGAAGAGCAAACTCCTCCCCTCCATTCGTATGCTGGGAGGAGGATCAGCTGATCGGATCGAGAACGGTGGGCCAGGCCTCCTTGTTGGTCTTGATGGCTTCGAGAAGCTTCTCCTCGCCGGTGCGGCGGGCGATCTTCTTCCATTCGGCCTCGGTGTCGACCATCGCCTGCTCGGCGGTCTTGGCCTTGGTCAGCGCGGCAACGAGGTTCTCGTCCAGCGCATTGTGGAAGGCGGTGGCGCCGGGATAGTTGATGGTCGGCACGGTGCGGGCGACCGTCTCGCGCACCACATCCATGTGGTAGGCGTGATAGGTCTGGCGGACCAGCGGGTCGGAGAAATCCGACAACCGGAACGGATCGAAATAGCCGCCCGGATTGGCGGTCATCCAGGCATAGATGCGGCTCGAACCGAGCCATTGCAGGAACAGGTAGCAGGCCTCCGGATTCTTGGCCTGCGACGAGACCGAGGCCGACAGATTGAGCCACAGCACCGAGCGGCTGATCAGCTTGCCGTCGATCTCGCGGCCGGGCGGCAGCATCGAGCCGATCTTGCCGGTGACGGCTGAATCCTTGTTGCCGGCATTGTCCAAAAATTTCGGCAGGTTGGAGAAGGCGCAGGTCATCGCGGCGCCGCCCTTGGCAAAATTTCCGTACTGCTCCGGCCAGCCCCAAGAGATCGCATCCGGCGAATGGTGGGCCAGCGAGGCGATGTACTCGTTAACAGCGGCAATGCCTTGCTGCGAATTGATCAGCGGCTTGCCGGTATCGTCGAACAGGAACTGATTTGGCGAAGCCATTGAAACATAACGCTGATACCAGTTGGTGTAGCCCCAGCCCTGGTTGCGCAGATCGGTCGAACCGAACAGGCCCTTGTCCGGGCGATGGAAGAAGGCGGCGATCTCGTCATGCTGCTTCCAGGTCTTCGGCGACCCCAGTTCATAGCCATGCTTGTCGGAGAAGGCTTTCTTCTCGGCCGCGTCGCCGAACAAATCGGTGCGATAGACCCAAGTCTGGAAATCGCCGTCCAGCGACACGCCATAGGTCGAGCCGCGATACTGGTTGAGCAGCGAGACGCCCTTGGCGCCGTCGACATAGCCGCGCTCGGGGTCGTCCCATTCCGGCTTGTACTGGGCGACGAAGTCGTCGAGCTTCAGGATGCCGCCGGTTTCGGCGAGGTCGCCGAGACGGTTCCATTCCACCGCGTAGATGTCATAGGCCCCACCCTTGGTGGAGATGTCCTGCATCGTCTTGGTGAATTCCTGGCCGTTCGGCACGCCGACGATCTCGATCGGAATGCCGGTTTCCTTCTCCCACAGATCCTTGATCGAGGGCGCGCCGGCGGGAAATTGCTGCGTCAGTTGGCCGATCGAGCCGTCGGACAGGCCAAGCACGATCTTGGCCGGGGCCTTGCCGGCCCCCTTCATCGCCTTGGCCGCCTCGATGGCGCGGCCTTCCGGCGTGTCGGGCCCATATTGATAGCGCTCCGAGCCGTCGAAGCCGGTCGGGCCGCCGATCATGCCCGGCGCCAGCGCATCGGCCGCGTAGGCGCGGCTGGGGCGGATGAATTTCGGTGCGATACCTGCGGCGGCAACAAGCACGGCCGCCTTTCCACCGGACGCCAGCAGACGGCGCCGCGACATGCGGATCATATCAGACATTGGAAGTCCTCCCTCGAGGGCCTTGTTCCTCCACGGCCCTCATGATGGATATTGACGGCAGTACGGGAAGGCTGTCAACATCATAAATAATCAAAACACATCATAACATCGCAATTGAGGGGAGAGGATGCAGTCCAGCGAGGTCAGCCAACGGCACCTAGTGCTTGAATTTGAGGGACCGAGCGCCGCGCCGATCCTTTTCGGCCCGGCTCGACGATTTGGTGTAGCGCGCCGGCTTGCGCATCGGCTCAGGCCGGATACATCATTTCCCATCACAATCGCGGATGGCATGAAGCCGTCGTCCGGCATTCGAACCATTGAGCGCGCGATTTTGATGCGCGTAGCGCGCAAGCAGTGAGGTGATCGACTGTGCGGTCCACCCTGACAGACATAGCCCGGGAAGCCGGCGTTTCAGCCGCGACGGTCGATCGTGTGCTCAACAACCGCGCCGGGGTCAGGGCGCGCACCCGCGAGGTCGTGCTGGAAACGGCGCAGCGGCTGGGCTACATCGCTGAGAATTCGAACAGCCCGACCACGCGCCACGTGCTGTCCGGTGATGTGATACGGCTCGACTTCGCCCTGCCCGCCGGCACCAATTCCTTCATCAAGATGCTGCACCGGCACATCGAGGCGCAGGCGCAATCGCGGCCAGACCTCGATGTTCGCGTCGCCACGATCGAAGGCTTCAATCCCGACCGGCTTGCCCGCGTGCTGCAGGAATTGCGCGGCCAGACGCAGGGCGTCGGCGTCATCGCGCTCGATCACCCGACGGTCCGCGAGGCGATCCGTTCGCTGTCGGCCAGCGGCGTCAAGGTCGTCACGATAGCGTCCGACATCCTGCACGTGCCGAGGGTCGCCTATATCGGCATCGACAACCGCGCCGCCGGCCGGCTCGCCGGCTATCTGCTCAACCGCTTCATGGGCGCCGGTCGTCCGGGCAAGGTCGCGCTGTTCGCCGGCTCGCTCTCCTATCGCGGCCATGAGGAACGCGAGATGGGGTTCCGCCACATATTGACGGAAGAATCGCCCAATCTGCAGATCGTCGAGATGCGCGAGATGCTCGACGACCGGGAAAAGGCCTATGCGGAGGCCTCCGCCCTACTGGACCGGCATCCGGACCTGGCCGCGATCTACAATGTCGGCGCCGGCAACACCGGCATCGCCCGCGCGCTCAAGGAGCGAGGGCGGGCGCTGTCGACCGTGTTTCTCGGCCATGAAGTGACCGAAGGCACCAAGGAGCTTTTGCTCGACGGCACGCTCGATGCAGTGATCGACCAGAACCCGCGCGTCGAGGCCCGCGAAGCGCTCAACACCTTGACCCACGCGATCAGGGGCTTGCCCTACGAGTTGCACCAGCCGAGGCTGCAGGTGATCTTCAGGGAAAGCATCCCGGAGATCTGAACGGAAGGGTCCCGGGATTACCCGGGAAAGAGAGGCAGCGCCAGCAGGTGCAGGCTGTGGCGCTGCGGCGATCAAGGTAATCTTGAGCTCAATGCGTGCGGACTGTTGTCTTCGGGACGACGACGACCGGGATCGCCTCCGCATGGCCGACCGGCTCGGCGTTCGGCTGGTTCGCGGCGGAAGCAGCTGCCGCCAGGATCGTTCGAACACTGGCGCGGCACGCTCGGGCTTGGCCGCGACGAGACGCTGGCGGCGGCCTACTGGCGACGTGGCACGGCAGGACTGATGGCCGGCTGAAAAAGACTGTTTTGATGGCGAATGCAACGCAGGCGATCCCCCTCTCCCAGTTCTTAACGGGGAGAGGGTAAGGGTGAGGGGCAGCGCGAACGTTGAGTAGAAATTCCGACGTTGGTGCTGCCCCTCATCTGCCTGCCGGCATCTTCTCCCCGTGGAAAACGGGGAGAAGGGGCTAGCCGCGACCCGACGCGACAATTCCCAATCACTCACTTTAGATCATTGCCCAATATTGACGATCGCCCGGTCATCCTCGCCGAGGCCGATCGCGATCCGGTCGCCGGAGACAATGCCCGATATGTCGCAGACGACCAGCGGCATGCTGATTTCGTAGAGGAACTCGGCGACGATGGCGCCGACGGCCAGGATCGGATCGGGCCGCTGCAGGATGATGCCGGCCGGCGCCGTGCCCCGGCGGATCGCCTCGGCCAGGACCGAAGACGAGGACGACGATCCCCGCCCGGATGCCATCACCAGGATCTTGCCGGCGACGTTGCCGCCCGGGTGCGAACGGTCGATGATGTCGCCCGTTTCGGCATCGACGCCGCCCCAGAAGCTGAGCGCATGCGACAGCACCAGCGCCGATCCCTGCGCCTCGCCGGCAAGCTGGAACGTGCCAACTCTGTTCTGCGCTCGACTGTCCTGTTGGCTCATCGCGCGCCTCGCACGACGCGGCCGGCAGCGGCCGAGCGAACGCAGTCTGCCAGGTCGCCGAAGACCACCGACACGCCGATATTGCCGGGCGCATAATGCGCCCATTTGCCGGAATTGGTCATCACCACGCCGTCGAGACGCTCGAGCACCGAGGTGACATAGGTGCAGGTATCCGTAACCGGAATGAGGCCGAACGCATCCATGCCGGCAAGTTCGCCCTCGTCCTGCAATCTCTTGAAAGTGGCGCGCCCGGTGTTGACGTAGATCGGAATGCCCCTGCCCGGCGCCACCTCGCGCAGCATCGCCAGCAGGCGCTTCCACTCCTCGTGCGAAAAATGCGGCGTGCCGAGCGATACGGCCGCAAGCGGCGCGCCGTCGGGGACGCTCGACAGTTTTGCCAGCGCCTGGTCGATGTCGGCGCGACAGATCCGGATCGTCGCCTCCGGCGCCACGCCGCGAAATGCCTCGTCGAGCGTCCTTGCTTCCGGCGTGATGCCGACCGCATGAAACAGCGCCACCGCACCCGTCGTTGCCGCCGCCGCGCCAAGCGCCTTCAGCTGATCCTCGTCGCGCGGCTGCGGCAGGCCCGATATCACAGGAATGCGGTCGCCACTCGCTTGCCCGATGACCAGCCCGACGCCGACGAACAGGGCATCGGCAGGTTCGAAAGAACCGGTCAGCTCGAACAGGATCTGGCCGCGCCGATTATCGGTCAAATGCAGTCCCCAGGCCGGCGCGCGCCCGGTCATCGCGCAGCACAGATCGATGAAATCGCCATAGCGGTTGGTCCGCGCACCGATCACCGAATTGGCAAAGACGATGGCGTTGGACTCGCCCCAGGCGATCTGCTCGCCAAAGCCCGGCCGGAACCGCGTCTGATAGGGCGCGCAGGTGAAGGTCGCCTGGCAGCCGAGTTTTAGATGCGCCTTCATCAGCCGCCGCGCCGGCACCTCTTGCGCGGCCGGCATCTTCACCAGCCCGGGATGGATGAGGTCGAAGGAACCGACATTGAGTGTTGTTGGCACGCTGACGCGGCCGCCGCCCTCGACCAGCCTTTCGACGAAATCGAGGCTGGCCTGGCCGTGATAGAGGCAGCCGTCGATATGCGCGCCGGCAATGTCCAACAATTTGCGCGCGCCGACGGCGTTGGAAAAGGCGACCAGTATCTTCATCGCTGCGGCCACGGCCCGGCCGTGCTCGCCGCCGAGCATCGACTGGTCGCCCGCACTGAGTTCAAGCGTCATCGGGTGTTCCGCTTTCCCGCACTATGCCCGACCATGCTCTCACTGATTGCGGCCCGCCTGGCAAGATCAGTTTGCCGCGATCAGCACCGTGCTCTCCGGCGACCAGCGCAGCACCACTTTTTGCCCCTCCGCCAACCTTTCAACGCCGGTGTTCTGCACGATGACCTTGAGCGTTTGCCCGTCGCGATCGACGAAATAGGTGCTGTTGTTGCCGGCGAAGATGCGCTTGGATACCTGGCCGCGGAGCATATTGGCGTTCGGATCGGACGTCCCCGAATCGGTGGCGATACGGATGCGTTCGGGCCGCACCGCGCAGCTGGCCTTGGCGCCGGCGGCAAGCGTCGCGCCTGCCCCGGCGGCAATCGCCGTGCCGTCCTGCAGCCGGATGCCGGCGCCGGTGCTCTCGCCGCGAAAAATGTTGGCGTCGCCGAGGAAGGTGGCGGCGAACTCGCTCTTCGGCCTGTCGTAGATCTCCTCGGGCGGCCCCTCCTGCACCAGCCTGCCGTCACGCAGGATGCCGATGCGGTCGCTCATCGTCAGCGCTTCTTCCTGGTCGTGGGTGACGAAGATGGTGGTGATGCCGATCTCGCGCTGGATGCGCTTCAGCTCGATCTGCATGTCGACGCGCAGCGCCTTGTCGAGCGCCCCCAGCGGCTCGTCGAGCAGAAGCACGCGCGGCTTGGTGACGATGGCGCGGGCCAGTGCGACGCGCTGGCGCTGGCCGCCCGACAGCTGGTGTGGGCGGCGGCCGCCGAGCTTGCCGAGTTGCACCAGGTCGAGCGCGCGCTGCACCTCGCTGGCTATCGTTGCCTTGGCTTGCCCGCGCACCGACAGGCCGAAGGCGACATTGTCGGCGACGCTCATATTGGGAAACAGCGCATAGTTCTGGAACACCATGCCGATGCGCCGCTTCTCGACCGGCACCCGCTCGACGCTCTCGCCGCCGATGGCGATGCGGCCGGAGTCGGGGAAATCGAAGCCGGCGATCTGGCGCAGGAGCGTGGTCTTGCCGCTGCCCGACGGCCCGAGCAGCGCGTAGAAACCGCCGTCGGCGAAATCGATCGAGACATCGTCCAGCGCCTTGTGCGCGCCAAAACTGCGCGACAAATTCGCTACCTGCACGCCGGCCATTATTTCTCTCCGCCGAATTTGAAGAATTTTGCCGTGAGCAGCATCAGCGCCATCGAGACGACGATGATGATCGTCGAGACGGCATTGATCTCCGGCGTGAAACCCTTGCGGATCGCGGCGTAGATCTCGACCGGCAAGGTCGTCTGGCCCGGCGTCGACAGGAAGTACGAGACCACGAACTGGTCGAACGACACGGCGAAGGCGAACAGCCCGCCGGCGATGACGCCCGGCATGATCCAGGGCAGCGTGACCCGCGAAGTCACCTGCCACTGGTTGGCGCCGAGCGATCGCGCCGCCTCTTCCAGCTCGGGCGCAAAGGTCTGCAGCCGGGCTGAGACGACGACGATGACATAGGGCAGCGCCAGCGCCACATGGCCGAGCAGGATCGCGAACAGCCCACGGCCGATGCCGACGCCGAAGAAGAAGATCAGCATCGCCGTGCCGGTGATCAGCCACGGAATGGCGATCGGTGGAAACAGCAGCGCTTGCAGGACTTTCTTGCCGCGAAATTCATGGCGATAGAGCGCCAGCGATGCCGCCGAGCCGAGCACCGTGGAGATGATGGTGGTGATGATGGCGATCTCCACGCTGTTCCAGGTGGCCGAGATCAGCTGGTCGTTCTGCCACAACGACGCGTACCACTCGGTCGTCCATTCGAACGGCAACTGGTAGAAGGGCGAGACGTTGAACGACATCAGCGCCATGATGATGATCGGGAGGTAGAGAAAGGCGAGCAGCAGCCAGATGTAGAGGCGCCCACACCATTCCAGGATACGCGTCGTCGCCATCACGCGGCCCTCTTCAACACCGGCGACGCCAATGCCAGGATGACCAGCACGACGGCCAGCAGGATAAAGGACAGCGCCGCACCCAGCGGCCAGTTGAACACGGCGACGAACTGGTCCTCGATGACCGTGCCGTAGAAAGTGCCGGTGCGGCCACCGAGAATACGCGGTTCCATGAAGGAGCCGACGACGGGAACGAAGATCAGCGCCGCACCGGCGACCAGCCCCGGCATCGACAGCGGAATGATCACCCGTTTCAGCATTTGTAGCCGCGAGGCGCCGAGCGAGCGCCCTGCCTCGATCAGCGAATCGTCGATGGCCTGCAGCGTCAGGTAACAGGTCAGCACCATGTAGGGCACGTAGGAGTGGACCAGGCCGATGATGACGGCCGGATAGGAATACATCAGGTCGATGTTGATCTTGAACGGCAGCACGGCGTTGAGTGCGGTGTCGAGAATGCCGCCCTCGCGCAGCACCATCGCCCAGGAGAAGATGCGCACCAGGCCGTTCGACCAGAACGGCAGGATGACGAGCAGGAAGATCGCCTCGCGGCTGCGTCCCCTAAACACCTTGGCCAGCACATAGGCCGCGGGATAGCCGATGACGACGCACCACAGCGTCACCTCGAGCCCGAGCCTGAGCGAGGCCAGCAGCAGCGTCCGGTAGAGGCCTTGCGCAAAGAAGGTGGCATAATTGTCCAGCGTGAACGACCACGCCTTTCCCGACAGCGGCAGCTCGGTCATGAAGGAGAAAAACACCATGGCCGACAGCGGCAAGAAGATCGCCACCGTCAGCCAGAGATAGGCCGGCACAAGCAGCGGCAAAGCCGATCGCAATCCGCTCCTCGAACCGGTTGCGACCTGTCCAGCCATATGTTCCTCCCGAAAGCTTGCCGTTACTTTCACCCCGCCCGTTACTTCACATTGACCTTCAGCTCCTGCCACAGCGCCAGATAAGCCTCGCGCTGCGCGTCGCTGATCGGCGCCTGGAACTGGATGCGCTTGGCGACGTCGGGGTCGCCCATCACCTTGCGGTTGAAGGCGTCTTCGGGAAGGGTGGCGACCGCCTTGGCGTTGGCCGACACCGGCGCGCCGACCTTGGTGACCCATTCGACGTAGAACTTCGGGTCGATCATATAGTTGATGAAGGCCTCGGCGCCGGCGACGTTTTTGGAACCGACCGGGATGGAGAAGGCGTCGAGCCAGGCGACGGCGCCTTCCCTGGGGATGACCAGCGAGACCGGCAGCTTGAAATGCGTCTTGGCGCGGTCGGCCGAGCCGCTCCAATAAGTGCCGATGTCGATCTGATTGGAGGCGACCATCTGGTTCCAGTCGTTTTCCGAGCTCCAGAACGTCTTGATCTGCGGCATCAGCGAGGCCAGCTTCGCCTTGACCGCCTCCATATCCTTGATGTCGTTGATGTTTTGGCCGGTGGCGATGGCGCCGAACTGGACCGCCTCGACCGCGTCGTCGCGGATGGTGACGCGGCCCTTATGCGCCTCGTTCCACATCTCGGCGATGCTGGTCGGCGGCGTCTCGAAGGCTTTCTCGTTGATGGCGAGCGCGGTCAAGCCCCACACCCATGGCACGCCATAGACCTTGCCATCGCGGGCGAGCATCGGCGAGCCTGCCTTGTCCGCGCTGATGTCGGCATAGTTGGGGATTTTCGAGACGTCGATCGGCTGGATCAGCTTTTCCGCCATCGCCTGGTCGTTGAAGGCGGCGTTGATCATGACGACGTCGTAGAGGCCGGGATTGGTCCTCAGCTTGGTCAGCATTTCCTGTTCGGAATTGAAAAAATCGTTGACGACCTTGTTGCCGGTCGCCTTCTCGAAAGCGGCGATGGCCCAGGGCTCGTCGGCGCCGTAGCCCTTCCAGTTGAGCACATGCACCTCGTCGGCGCTGGCGACCAGTGCGGAAGCGAAGACGGCGGTTGCCGTCAGAAAAGCAGTCAGTTTGGGCATGCGCATGTTCGTTCCTCTCATTGTTTGCCCGGTTGGCGGGCTTGTTGCGTCATTTAGGCTGTCATAAATGGGCCTTTTGCTTCCGGCCGTGCACGGATCGATCGTCATGGCTGAGGAATGTCTGGATCTCCTCGTCGGTCGGCGCCGACGATCCGCCATGGCGGGTGACCGAGAGCGCCGCCGCCGCATTGGCGTAACTTGCCGCTTCGAAGGGCGGCACGCCGCGCGACAGCGCGCTGACGAAGGCGCCGATATGGGTGTCGCCGGCGCCGTTGGTATCGACGGCGGCGACCTTGAAACCGGGCACGGCCTGCGCGGTGCCGTCAGCCAGTCGCACGAAGCAGCCTTCCGCCCCGGCGCGGATGATGACCGCCTCGGCGGTCGGGCAGTGATTGGAAAGAAGCCGGGCGGCAATGGCCTCGACAGCACCGGGGCCGGCGATCTCGCCCGCTTCCGTTGTGTTGCAGCTCAGCCAGTTCGTGCGCGCCAGCACCCGGTCGAGAATGGCGCGCGGAATCTCCGATATGACAGGCGTCGGATCGAAGACGAAGGGAATTTCCGCCGGCAGCGCCTCGATCCAGTCGGCCAGCGCGTCGCGGCTCCCGACATAGCTCAGCGTATAGCCGGAGGCGAACACCCAATCATCAGGCGCAACCCGGACGGCCGCCATCATGCCGAGGCTGAGCACGCTCTCGGCGCCAGGCCATGACACGAACGTGCGCTCGGCGTCGCCGCTGATCATGGCGACGCAATTGCCGCTGTCCATCAAAGGCGATGGGTGCGTCAGCGTTGCGATGCCCTCGGCGGCAAAAGCGGCACGCAGGAAATCGCCATTCGGTCCGCTGCCGAGCTGGCCGCCGAAGACGACCTTCATGCCGGTGCGACTGGCCGCAACCATCATGTTGAAGCCGCCGCCGGCGACCTGGGCAAAGCTCGATGCGGTCTTTTCGGTGCCGGGCGCCGGCAAGGCGTCGATGCGGTAGACATAGTCGACCACCGCGCTGCCGATATGGACGAGACGCCCGCTCATGTCAGGCTGAGCTCCGCTCATGCCGCCGCATCCTTGGTCGCGCTGCTTTTCGCCATCCGCGCCGCGACCAGGTCGGCGGCGAGCGCGTGCACCTGCGCCATGTCGAGGCCTCTGAGCCGGGCGATGTATTCCCTTGGCAATCGGCAAAAGCCGGCGCAGGCGCCTGCCATGCCGGCGGCGATGGCGCCGATCGTGTCGGTGTCGCCGCCGAGATTGGCGCTGATGACGGCCGCCCGCCAGGGATCGCCGCCGGCGATTTCCAGCACGGCGAAGGCCGCCGGAACCGATTCCTGGCTGGCGACGCCGGTGCCGACCAGGTCGACGATCAGCCGGATGCCGTCGGTGACGGCCTTGCCGCGAACCAGGCCCCTCGCCCAGTCGATGCGCGCGGCGATATCGCCGCCGCTGGTCCAGTGACCGTGTTCTGCGCCCTGCCTGGCCGCCACGACCGCGCGATCCAAGGCGGCGCGCCAATCGCCGCCGGCAACGCCACAGCTGACGGCGGCGGCAACGGCAGCCGCCGCGGCAATGGCGATCGAGGTGTTGTGCGTGGCGCGGCAGGTTTCCGCAACCTTGGCGACCAGCGCGCCGAGCGGCTCCGGCGGCATCATGATGCCGACCGGCGCGATGCGCATCGCCGCGCCATTGGTGTCGCCGCTGCGCCCAGCCTCCTCGGCCGGCACGCCGTCATTGATGGCGTCGATGGCGCGCTTGGTCGAAGGTCCGAGCAGATCGTAGCTGCCGCGCGCCTTGACCTCGCGCTCCCAGTCGAGCAGCGCCTTGACCCAGCGCGTGTGATCGAAGCCGTCGCCTGAAGCGACCAGGATGCGGCCGAGCAGCAGCGCCTGTTCGGTGTCGTCGGTGACAGTGCCGGCGGACAGGCCCTTCGACACCGGATGGTCGGCGGCGGGCGCGACGAAACCCTCGACAGGACCGTAGAGCTCGACGATGCGGGCCGGCGACAAAAGCTGCGTCGGCATGCCGAGCGCATCGCCCAGCGCCCCGCCGACAAGCGCACCCATCGCCCGGTCGATCGCCGCGGCCATCTCCATGCTCAGAACTCCAGGTGAAGCGCGAAATGCGCCGGATTGAGCAGGCTGGTGACATATTCGATGGCGCGGCCGTCAGGGGCGCGCGTCAGGCGCCGCGTGCGCAGGAACGGCGCGTCCGGCGCGCAGTCGAGAATGGCCGCGTCCTCGGCGCTCAGCATCTCGATATCGACCCACTCCTCGCCGTGATCGGGGACAAGCCCCGCCGCGCGCAGCGTCTGGTGCAGCGAGCCCTCGCGCAGGCCGCGCAGCGGCACGTCCTCCAGTTCGGGCGACAGCGGCAGCCGGCTGCGCTCGATCGAGATGGCGTGGCCGTCATCGGCGTTTGAGCGCACCCGGTCGACGGCGATGAAGAACGGGCTTTCGACGCCGAGTGTGGCGGCGAGCTCGGCATCCTGCATGACTTCGAGCCTGAGCGTGCGCGTCTCGGCATTGGCGCCGGCATTGGCCAGCGCCCGCGACCAGCCGACGGCGTCGTCGACCGGCATGCCGTCGAAGGTGACGAACGAGCCGATGCCGACCTTGGTGGTGATCAGCCCGCGGCTCGACAGTTCCTCGAGACCCTTGCGGATGGTGTTGCGGCTGACGGAGAAGCGCTGGACAAGCTCGTTCTCGCTCTGCAGGCGGTCGCCGAAGCCGAGCACGCCGGAGCGAATCTCGTGCTCGAGGACGGTGGCGATCCGTTCCGGCTTGCCGGTTCCGGGAGACGACAGGGTCGTGCGACGCGCCATGGAATACCTGTTCAGTAAACCTGTATAATCCTGTTCAATAACGGGATAGGCAAGTTATGTCAACGGCTCGCGGCCGGCACGTTTTTGGGTTCCCGGCATCCCGGGCAAGATTGCCCTGCTGATCACGACGGCCCCTCCCGATCACGACGGCCCCTCCTGGTCACGACGGTTCGTCGCAGGCTGCAATTTTATGGGAACCTCCACCACCCCCGAGCGGTTTTTTCTGTAGTCGCGATGCGGCGACGACCGAAAAAATGGAGACAAATGGAGGCAAATCATGCTTACGAAGTTACTCGCGGCGTCCGTGCTCGCCGCTGGTCTGGCCACGTCTGCGATGGCCCAGAGCACAGCCGACCCAGCCGACACAGAGGCTGGCATGGCTCCCGGCAGCGGCAGGAGCGTCGTCATCGACCCGGCCCCGGTCGATCCGACCCTGGCTGAGCCGGATACGGTCGATACCGGGATTACCGGCAGCATCATTGCGGCCCCCGACGGCACGAATTCCAATGCCGACCAGAACTGCCCGCCAAGCCCGCAGGGCGCCATGCCTGATGCCACGCACAAGGCTCCCGGCACGGTTTCACCCACCGTCAACGACAGGCACTGCGGCCAGTAGCCGAGATCGATTTCGGGACCAGCGCTTCGGCCGCGGGACAGTGCTTCGTCCCGCGGCCGAAGCGTTATGTGCGAAACCTTTGATGGCAGAGCGAGGCGCCCCCCTCTGTCCTGCCGGACAGAAGGGGGCGCCGTAGAGCACTACATCAGATGGCGGCTAGCCCTTGCGCGGCCGGGCAGTCTTTGAACTGGTCACCTTGCCGGCCGCCGGCTCCTTCGGCCGAGCCGGCGCCTTTGGCCGAGCAGTCTTGGTTTTGGGTCCGCTTTCCTCACCGTCGATCTCGGCGGCGGCCTGGTTCCAGTGCTGCTGATGCGCGCCGTCGGGCCGGCCGGCCTGCTCCCAGATCGCGTGAGCCCGCCGGCGGATGCGTTCCTGCCTGTCGTCCGTCACTGTTGCCTCCTCGGCTCAAATCGGTGAGCGACAACTTCTAGCTGAATTTTCGACCGGCGTCTTGGGGGCTTCGGCCCAGATCGGGTCGGCCAGAGTCGGGTCGGCCTGAGTCTGGGCCGCCCAAATCGGACAGGACCGTGACCCCGAGGAGTGCCGCCTTCTTGGTGATCAGCCCCGCCAGATCCGCGTCCGAGCGCTCGGTTCCGGTTTGCTCACGCACGGCTGCAATCAACGCCTTCATCGACAACAGGGCCGAGCCCCGTTCGGCAAGCAGCTTGTCGACGGATGCGGCCACATCGAGTGATTCGACATGCGGCAACATGGAAATGGCTCCTTCCGTCCCGCCACGAAGACGATCGACAGCCGGCTGCCTACCGGCGAGCCGCCGCTCTTCCCGCGCCTTCCCGGGAGAGCGGCGGGTGAAGGTCAGTCGATGACCTGCACGATCCTGCGGGTGCCGGGATCGACCAGCACGGTGCGATCGTCGACGACTACGTATCTGTATTCGACGTCGGGAACCTCGTGAAGTTCAACCGTGTCGGGCAACGTGGAACCGACGTTGAGTTCCACGCCCAAGAGGCTGATCGACGCCAGCGGGTGCCTCTCCACATATTGGCGGACGACCGTCTGCTGCTCGGGCGTGATAATCACCTGGTCTGCGGTGGCGACGCCGACACCGGCCAGCAAAGCCAGCCCGGCGGCGGCAGGAACAAGGTGGATTTTCATCGTCTTCTCCTGTCTGGTTTGCGGGCTCTGCTGTCCACAGTCGGGAACGACTCAGCCCAAAAGCCAACGTTTGACGAAACCGTCTTGTTCCGTGAGCGGCGACTAATTGTCGCCGCGTTGGCTGGCAGTGGCCCGCGATCTTGGTCGCCCAAGCGCGCGGGCCGATCGGTTTTGCCCGATCAGCAGCGATACCGGAGGGGGGTGATATCGACTGCTTCGAGAAGAACATTTAGCGATAACTAATGTTCCGCCCTACGGTAAAAATCCCTGCCGGCGCCGGCACGTCAGGCGCGAAAACGGCAAATGCCCCCAATCTATGGTTTCGGCGGCTGCGCCGGGACCTCGCCGGGCTTGAGCACCGGTGTCCTGCCTTGGTCCGGCGGCGGTGCGGCCATGCCCTGATCGCCGGTCGGTGGCGGCAGCAGCACGCCGTTGCAGGGGTCAAGCGTGTCGGTCAGGTTGTTGTTGTCACCGTTGTTGACGGGCGGCGGCGGCTGCTGCTCGCCGTTCTGCGGCTGCGCCTGGCAGTGGCCGGCAGGCGCCTGGTCTTGTGTCTGGTTATCCGTCTGGGCGGCAACCGGCGCCGCCAACACCAGTGCGCCGAGCAGCGTGATTGGCAGGAATGCGAAAGGTTTCATGTCGAACGCCTCCGCGCGAACGATCGCCTCCTTGCCAAAGCCGGTTGGCGGCGATTGGTTCCCGCCTGCAGCAAGCCGCCCGGCTCAATCGCGCCGGCGCGGCATGTTGGGGAATCGTTAATCAGCGATTGCTACTATAGCGGAATGACCAAGAACCTCGGAAACGCCGAAAGAAGTTCCCCAAGGGAGCCGGCAAGGAGCTCCGCTCTAAGCCGGCTGGCGCCAGCCTTGTTTCCCCTGGCAGTCGTCGCGCTTGGCTACCTGGTCGGCTGGCAGTTCTTCGGCTTCTAGAGCGTCGGCCCCGGTGCAGAGCCTTTGATGTCCGTGCTCCACGGCGCCCCCCTCTGTCCTGCCGGACATCTCCCCCTCAAGGGGGAGATTGGCTGTGATCGGCGCCTTCACCAATCACCAACGTTGCAGGAATGCGTGCGGAGGTCGAAGCTGCTGATCTCCCCCTTGAGGGGGAGATGCCCGGCAGGGCAGAGGGGGGTCGGTTCGACTGGGCCGGCCTCTTCTCTTGCGGCAGTGGAGGATGGCTCTCGACGCGAGGCGACCCCTCTGGCCTGCCCTCTTTACCAAAACTTGGAGATCAGCAGCTTCGGCCGCTAGTCCGGGAAAAAGAACACCGGCTCCTCGCATCGATGGACCCGGCATTGACCGTCAAGCGTCCGGACATAGGCGGCGACAGGCACTTCGGGCCAGTCGCATTCATTGCCGAACCGGCGGACATAGCGGTCATAGGTGTTGCGGCCGGTGGTCAGCACCACCGCGCGCCGGCTCTGGATCAGAAGCTGCGTCTGTTCGCATGTCATGGCGCGCGTATCCGGCCGGGCGTGAGCCATGCTTGTGGCGGCGATCAGGATCGCTGCGGCTGTCGCGACGATTGGGCGAGCTGGCATGATAGATCCTCTCAAGGGTCGTGCCCAACGCGCACCTTCGCCCGTGGTTCCGCAACCTTCGGCTTTTAGCGCATCGGCCCACCTTGGTGGTCGGGGCGAAGAGACGTCGCGGGAAGAGACCTTGGATCAGGCGCCGGCTGCTTCTAGCACCAATCTCCAACGCTGGCGATTAGCCATACGCTACTACACCTTCGTCATCCTCGGGCGAAGCAAGGAGCGAAGCGACGCGGCGCAGACCCCTAGGTGTTTGATCCCGGACTTTAATGGCGCATCATCGCAATCCGAGAACCGGTTCCTCGCATCGATGGACCCGACATTGACCGTCAAGCGTCCTGATGTAGGAGGTGACGGGCGCTTCGGGCCAGTCGCACTCATTGCCGTATTGGCGGACATATCGATCATAGGTGTTGCGGCCGGTGGACAGGACGACGGCGCGCCGGCTCTGGATCAGCTGCTGCGTCTGTTCGCATGTCATGGTGCGCGCATCCGGCCGGCCATAAGCCATGCTTGTGGCGGCGATCAGGATCGCTGCGGCTGTCGGGACGATTGAGCGAGCTGGCATGCTGCATCCTTGCAAAGGTCGTGCCTAACGCGCAGCTTCGCCCGTGGTTCCGCACCCTGCGCAACGGCACGAGGGCGCAACAACACAACCCGCGATCTCACTCCTCCTTCTCGGGCTTGAACCGCCTGACCACCACTTCGAAGACGATGTCCGAGATCCACATCGCCGAGACGCCGATGAGGAACGCCGCGGCCAGCGTCGTGGTGTCGTGTTGGCCGGAATCGCCAGGCCGGTGGCGCGGAAATAATGCACCACCGGCAATGTCAGGTAGGCCGCCGCCAGCGCGCCGCAGATCGGCGACGCCACCATCTCGCGAACCTTGTAGCGGTGGCGCGACAAGGCTCGCAAAATGCCGCCGGAAAGGCCCGCGACCACCACCGGCGCCTTGATGCCGAGCGCGTCGAGAAGTTCCTGTATCATGGCTTCCACCCGCACCATCTGGCGCCCTTGCCGTTGTAGGCATTGATTTCGTCGAGCTCCGGCCGCGTCATGGCGGCGACGACGGCGGCGGACGCACGGCGCGGCTGGTTGTGGTCGCACCAGAGCTGGCGCGCCGGCGAAACCGGCGTTGCGCACCCGGCGAGCAGCAGGCCGCCAAACAGCAGGCACTTGGGCAACAGGCACCCGAGCAGCAGCATCAGCGCTTTGCCCATCGCATCGCCTCCCGCCGTGCGGCTTCGTCCGGCAGGTCGCGCGCCGCGCGTTCGGCATCGGTCGCCTCGCGGTCCATTTCGAGGCGCTCCTCGACGGCGGCGCGTTTTTCCGCCGCTCGCCTGGCCGCATCCTTGTTGGCCCGACCGCCGGCGACAAACAGGCCGATGCCGCCGACGAGCGCGGCAAAAATCGCCAAGATCGTCGTGTTGCCGGCGAGCGCGCCCAGCATGGAAAGCACCCACATCTCAATTGCCCTCCACGGCAGGCTGGTTTCTGACGAGGCCGGCGACGCCGTCGCGCACGACATTGATCAGGATCTTGAGCAGGGCCAGCACCCCGGTGATTTTTAGCGCCAGGGCGGCGTCGATGCCGAACAGCGTCCAGTCGAAGCCGACCAGGCCGGTGAGCAGCAGGATCAGCACATTGATCAGATTGTGCGCGGCGTTGGTATTGAACCAGTTCATGGCTTTGCCTTTCGAAACAAGGAGAGGATTGCAGCAACCAACGGAGCCAGCACTGCGGCGCATAATCCGGACAACGATCCGGAAAACGGTCCGCGCCGCACTCCGGCTTTGCCCGGCTCTGCCTTGGCGGGCGTGAAACCGTTCGGTTGCGGCGGCTGCGGGATCGGAACCGGCGCCGGAGGGGGCGGCGTGTCCCTGATCCCGGACCATTTGCGGAATGCCTCGGCAAGCCGGATATCGTAGGCGTTCTTCGCATAGGATGCGCCGTTGTAGCCCTTGGCGAAGCCGGCCCAGTCATGCTTGCGCAATTTGCCGTCGAGCCGGTTGGCGGCGATGAAATTGACCGCCGCCGCCAGCTGCAGCGCCTCGTCCGCCATCATGGCTTCGACCATCGCCTGCACGGTCAGAAAGCCGGCCGCCCTGAAATTCTCGCCGAGAACCTGGCCGAGCCCCCATGACGCCGATCTGAGCGCCGCCGTCTCGTCGATGGCGCAGGCGGCTTTCAGGCGCGGATAGCTGTCGCGGGGATAAGGCTTTTCGCCCCATTTGGCATAGGCAAGGCCGGCCGCTACCGCCCTTGCCCGAGCCGCGCCCGCCAGATTGCGATAAAAGAGATGCGGCTCGAACAGGATGACCGGCCGGCCCTGGGCGTCGAAGCCATGCCCGCTGGTTTCGACATCGAGAAAGGCGTGGATCTCGTCTTCGCCGACGCCGATGTTGGCGCCAAGTCTTGGCAGATCGAGATCGTCGAGGCGCCTGGCGGCGCCCTTGAACGTCATATCCATGGTCTTGGTCCTTTCCCAGGTTGATGTTTGCAGGCGCCAGCTTGATGTTTGCAGGCGCCCGGTTGATGTTTGCAGGCGCCCGATTGATGTTTGCAGGCGATTGTGTGAAATGGCCCCAAACTGTGGGGATTGGCCGATGTCGCAACACGAAGGAACGGCGCGCTGGACAGTGAAGGCCGAGCTCTGCGCGGTCGGCCGCGACAAGCCGCTGCTTGTGGCGCTGGCGGTGATCCTGTGCCTCTATTGCGGGCTGATTGCCGGGCCGATCGTCTATGCGTTCCTGGCCTTCCAGGGCATGGCGAATTTCTTCAACTGACGGCATTGACCAGTTGAGAACAGCTCGTTCCGTCTTGCCATCGGGATGGAAACCGCTTAGCCGGAATAAACTGCTCACATGAACCGTTCAGGAACAGGTGCGGGAGGGCGCGTGACAATCAGGATCAGGCTTCCGGGCGGGACACTGAAAATCAAGAAAAAGGACGAGCTGCGCCGCCGCGAGCAGAAGCGCCAAGTCCCGGTCTGGCGGCTTGGAGACTATTTCATCGTCTGGTGGCCGAGCAGCATTTCGGATCGTCCGTCCGGACGCCCGCCAAAGGGAGTGGGTGAATAGTGAATAGTGAAGAAGGTGCTCTCACTCTACTCACCACTCACCACTCACCACTCACCACTCACCACTCACCACTCACCGCTCACTACTCACTACTACCATTCACCATTCACCCGCCCGGACCGTTCTGGAACCGGTCCCGGAAAACAGCCGCAGAAAGAATCAACGATCAGCCCTTGACCCTTCCGCCACGGAAGCTCTCTACGTCGCTGCATTGCACAACGGGGGTTGGGAGCAATGGCAGTGCGTATCAGATTGCCGGGCGGCACCTTGAAGATGAAGGTGTATCGGGAGTTGCGCGAGCGTGAGCGCGCCCGCCGCATCCCGGTTCTGAAGCTGGGCTCGCTGTATTTCAGCTGGTGGTCGAACCGGCCGCGTCCGTTGAACGACCAGCCCGACGACGATCCAAACCGATCTCAGGCAGCGCCTTGACGGCCCGAAAAAAGCCGTCCTCGGGCGGCTGCGCTTGAACCCTTCCGGTCAAGCCAGCAAACGCGCGCATCGGCGGTTGACTCTTCGGCTGGGGAAGTTCTCTAATTGCTGCATCGCACATCATCATTGAATTGCACAGCGGAGTTGAACCGATGGCCGTGCGCATCAAACTGCCGGGCGGCACCTTGAAGGTAAAAGTCTATCGCGAATTGCGGGGGCGCGAACGCGAGCGTCGTGTGCCGGTCATGAAGGTGGGTTCGCTGTATTTTGTCTGGTGGTCGAACAGCCAGCCGCACAACAAGCCGCAAGACAGCCGTCATTAGCCCGTTGCCATTCGCCCGCGCCTTGGCGCAAGCGAATGGTTGGCGCTCTATGATGGGACGACGCTCATTGATGAGCGAAGGCATCATTTCATTTCACCAGGTCGCGGTCCGGCCGCACCAAAGCGTCGGCCGGAACGTCCGACCGTACGATTGAGCCGGCTGAAATTATCGCCCGGTCGCCGATCGTGACACCCTTCATTATCATGGCACTGTTGCCGATCCAGACATCATCTCCGATTGTGATCGGTGCTGAGCGGATGCCTGGGTCGACGCGCGGGTGGCCTTCGCGAAAGATGGCCTGCATCTGCGCAAAACGCTTCTGCGGGTCCATGGGATGCGAGTTGGTATCGTGGATCGCCACCCCCCACGAGACGTGGACATGTTTGCCGATCTTGATCCCCACCGGATCCGATGACCAAATCGTCGAGCCTGGACCAAGGTAGAACCAGTCATCGATATTGATCCGACCCTCATGGGCAAAGACCTGCAGATGTCCGTCCAGATGGCTGTCCGCGCCGATTGAGACCCGGGACCTGTCGCCATGAATATTGAAGATCTCCGCCCCGGCACCGAACTTCGTGCGCGGCCCGATGACGGCATTCTCCCTTGCGGCGCCTGTGGCGATCCAAGACGAAAAGCGGCGGCGAACAGCGAGAATGGTGGAGAAGATACGCATTTGCGAACATCTGCCACACGCCACCATTTCAGTCTAGGCATCGACGAGACCCCGACGCACCATTTGACGCAGGCATTCGGCGTCGTAGGTGGCATGGCGCCGGCTGCATTCGGATGCAGCTCGTCCGACATGTACAGTGTCGACGTGAGGTAGCCCATGCGCTCGATCTTGGTGCCGACAACGACCCACTCCTCGCCTTTCCGGAGTTTGGCTACCGTCTCACTCTTGTGCTGAATTGCCTGTGCCATTTGCCTATCCCCTCTCCGCGACATATTCGATGAAGCGCAAGGCGTTGCTGTCATGGCCGACGTCGTTGAAGTGAAGCCCCTCTTGATAGGCTCCAGCGTCGATATAATCGAAACCATCAATCGGGATCGTCAGCACGTTTCGTGACCGGTATGTCTGGCGGATAACGCCAAGCGCCGCGTCGTAAGTCCGCCCTCCAGTGTAGCTACCATCCCAGGCCGAAGACGGGCGCGTCGGCGGCATCGCAAGGATGCGAGGTGTGGCAGCTGCCTCCAGCATATTAAGCACCGCAGTGATGTTCGTTGAAATCGTAGCCGGCGCGGTACCAAAACTGTCGTTGATGCCAAGCGCGAGTATCGGCACGATCTTGCCGCCAGCATAGCTCGCTTGGACGATTGCTGATGTAAGGCGCGCCATATTAAACGACGCGAAGGTATAGCTCCCATGCACGGCGCGCAGTGAGCGCAGTCGAGGACGGGATCCCGACACCTTGATTCCAAGACGGATAAGCCCGGTTATTTCGACAGGGCCGCCTACCGCCGTCAGTGTGTAATTGCCGCTGGCAGCCTGCCCCGTCATCGACGGGCCGGAATATTGATCGAGCGCGAGAGCGCCGGCAGCATTGACGGTCTTGTACGCCGCGCCACCGTCGAAAGCGAAGGCAAGCGAACCTTGACCGGCGTCCCGGGTGTAGTGGACATCGACCTGTTCATAGGCTCCAGTGAACGCCAGGGACGCGCCATCCGCAAGGATGATGCTTTCGCCAAGTGGCCCGCGCGTTCCCGTCGAGACGGTTCCGCTGGTCGCAACGCCATAGAAGTCCGGCGTGTAGGTGGAGCTTGGCCGCAGCGCCGTCATGCCCGGTTCGTCATCGGCAATGCCGAGATTGGCAAACTGCGTCACCCGATTGAACCAGTGCGCCGGGCCGTTACTGGCCAGCGCCCAATGACCGATGCTGTCGCCGATCAGGCAGAGGACATCGTTGTTGGCGATATGCTCTGCCATCTTGGCGCGGAAGCCGTCATAGAGATTGAACAGCGACGGGCGAGCCGGAACGAAGAACCGCCGGCCGCCGACGAACGGCTTTCCTGGTCCCCAAAAACCGTCGCCTGACTTAGGCATGGCCGTCAGCGCGAAGCTGCCGGGCGGCACATACGGGTTTGGATGGGCAGCAGCGGCCGAGGCAAAGATTGCGGTCGCGTCAACGACGCCATTCGGGTCGGCGTCCGCCAGCAGGTTCATGCCGGTGTTCTGTGTGCCGCCTGTCAGAGCCCGCGCAGCGTCGGCGATGAGGCCAGTTTTGATCGTGAACGCAACCTCATAGCGGTGCAGGGTCGATGATGCCACAATAGCGCCGTTCGACAGCACGCCAGACCTGATCCATCCGGGGATGCCTTGCGAGTTGACGCTGTTCTGAAACTTGTAGCCGCCGCCGCTGATTGCCGGATACTGCCCCGCTGCAATCGGTATGCTGAGGGGGATTTCGCTCACACCATTGGCCAACGTGATCTGATGCGTGCTGATCACGTTGACGGTTAGATCGCCATTGTACTGGATGACGTGAATGTTGGCCGTGCCAGCCCCGCTGGCACCGACATCGATTTCCGTGATGTAACCATCGGCCGGCGCTGGCGTTTGCATGACGACGCTGTAATTCGCCGGGGTATTCGTGCCGGTGTTGACCAGGTTCGGCCAGCCGACCACCTGCTCAGTGCCGACGATGTCGACCAGATCGTTTGCGGTGTCGTAGGCAGCGCGCGCCTTTGTGCCGACTTCGCCCGTGAAAGTGGCTTTCCATTGCGGACCATTGAAAAAGTCAACGGTCTTGGCTGTGTTCGACGTGGGAACCGTCGCCGTGAACCACTTGCTTTCGCCGTTCGGAATGGCCCCCGCCGTGTAATACCACGTGCCGGCTCCTGTCCGTTGCAGGCCCATGACGCTGCCGGCCGGCTTCAGGATCGAGAGACCCGAGTTGACGGAAGACGGGCCGGCAACGACAGGGATGGTTTGTTCAGAGACGAGAGTTAACGTGCCATCGCCCTCGACCTGGGCAATGACGATACGGATTGTTCCTGCCCCGGCACCGAAGCCGAGTTCCAGGCTCGAAAGAAACTCATCGACAGCCGACAGTGAGCCCGGCCAATAATAGACGCTGGTATTGGTAACAGCCGTGCCGCCGACGGAGCCCGTGATCAGGACCGGCCCAACCGTCCGCGACCCGATCAAGGCGACAACTTCCGCTGCCGACGCGCGAACTCCCGTGTCGACCGCAACCGACCCGGCCGTAACGGTGTACATACCAAGGATGCCGGCTGAAACTTCGGTCCAAAAGTACTCACCAACCTCGACATTCCGGCCCAAAACCGCCGCCGCACTTGCGCCGGCCAGTCCCGCAGACGCCGCGAAGCTGAAACTCGGCGCGACCGTGTAGGAACCGGGTGCCGTGATCAGGATCATCGTCACAGCACCGCCGGCGACGATGAAGCGTCCTGCGGCACCAGAACCGGCGCCGCCGGTAAACGCCAGATCGAACGTGCCGTTCGTGCCGCCGGCGCCGCCGACCAGGGCACTGAAGCCAGCCACGCCGAAGCCGATCGCGGCTACGATCGTCGGGAAGATGCCCTTGCCATACAGCGACGCGTCGCGTGCCGCCTGGGCGCCGGCCAGGTTGGCCGCCGTGGAAGCGACATCGGCGGCGGTCTGTCCGGCATTGGCAGCGGAGGTGGACGCGCTGGCGGCGGCCTGGCCGGCGCTGGCCTCGGTGGCATGCTTCAGCACCTGCGTTTCATCGCGCAGCGTCACCACCGCACCGACCACCTGCGAAATATCGGGCGGCACGAACGGGGCAATGGTGATAGCGTCGCTGCCCACCACCGGCTCGTCGGCGCTGAATTCAAACACCCGGCCGGCATTGATTGTCCCAATCTGGGTGTGGACCGTCGTTCCTTTCTGCAAGGTGCGGGCGGTGCGGGCGTCGGCGGCGCGGAACCATTCGCCTTCGCTCACCGTGTAGATGCCGTTCTGCGTCGGGTCGGCCTGGTCCTTGACCAGCACGCGGTCGCCGACCTCAGCCGGCACGCCGTCGATGGTCTGCAGGCGATGGAGCAGGATGCTTGCCGTGGTCGCCAGGCGCACGGGTTCGCGTTCGCCGGTCAGAAGTCGAACGGCGGCAGTTGCGGGTCGGGCCATCAGGCTTGCTGCATGAAAAGCCCCGCGAAGCGAGGCTTGAAAGTGATTTCAGCGGGCGCGGGACGCACGGTCCATGGCACATAGGAGATTGGCCGAACCCCCGCGCCTTCGTCATCCCAGTGCGGAGCAAGGAGCGAAGCGACGCAGCGCAGACCCTGGGATCCGTTCCGTTACCTTGGAGCGCTGCTGCGGTGCAGAACCTTTGATCGCCGAGGGACAGCGCCCGGACAGCGCGCCCCTCTGCCCTGCCGGACATCTCCCCCCTTGAGGGGCAGGGGAATCGCATTTGAGTAGATGGGAAATGGCTTGCCAATTGGCGGGTTGTGGATTCTTGGGAGGACTCCGTTATTGGGGAGTTCTCGATGGAAACGATCCAGGCTGTGTTCGGTCATCTCGATCCGCGCGACCAGAACGCTCGACACGATTTTTGCGAGATACTGTTCATTGCCTTCGCCGCGATGCTGTGCGGCGCCAAGATTTGTTCCGACATCTGGCGCTTTGGGCAGGAAAAGGAAGCGATGCTGCGAAATGTGCTCACTCTGGCGCATGGCATCCCGTCGCACGACACCTTCTCGGCGCTGTTTCGCAAGCTTGTCCCTACGGCGTTCGCCGAGGCCTTCGCCAGCTTCATGCGCCATGTCGCGAGCGCTTCCGGCGGCGCGGGGCAGATCGCCATCGACGGCAAGTCGATGCGTGGCGCCTTCGAGAAGGGCCGCCAGTTGCGCTTCGTCCAGTGTCAAAAACCGCATGATGTGCTGCACCACTTCGGCGCGCGCGTTGCTCAGCGCGCTGTGCAGCTCGAAGCCGTTCGGCGTCCTGGTCTTGGCCAGCCACTCGCCATAGGACGGGCGGCGGTAATAGCCGGTCGCCGCCGTCAGGTTGGCCAGCACCATCTCGCCGTCCTGGCCTGAGAACACCCTGAGATAGGCCCTGGTCAGCGCATCCTGCGCCTTGGCCGGGCCGCCGGCCTGGCGCGAATGGGCGAAGCGTTTGCCGCTCATGCGCCGCCCTCGCCGTCCTGCGGCATCAGCCCGCTGAGACTGTCGAGCAGGCCGCTGTCGCGCGCCTGGACCGCCGCCGGCACGGCATCCCTGGCAACCTTGCCGGCGGCGGCGATCGCCGCCATGCCGGCCTGCGCTTGTTGCGCCCTGGCTCGGGCATCGCGAATATCAGCCACCTCGTCCTGGCGGCGAAAGATGCGCTGCGGGCTGCGGCCGGCGCTCTGCACGATCTTCAGCGCCTAGTTGTTTGATCCCGGACTTTAATGGCGCATCATTGCCGTCCGAATCAAAGGATGCGCTATGGGACAGGTTCTACACCGC
>NZ_JBVVPY010000015.1:0-5959 GCF_055811335.1 Mesorhizobium sp. WSM4847
GCGGGTGATCCGGTCATGACCCGGGTCACCCGCCAACCCGATCATGCATGATTCTAGAGACACAAGGGGTGCTCCAGCTTGGCACCGACGCACTCCGTCCAGCACCCCTCATCCGGCTCGTCGCTGCGCGCCGATCCACCTTCTCCCACAAGGGGAGAAGGAAGAGCGCCAAGCCGCACCCAAGCGCCTATAAATAGCCAACAATCTCAGGCGTCTGGTCCTGCCTGTCGTGCTTGCCGTCCTCGTAGACGATTGGGGCTGCGGCGAGTTCCTCTTCGGTGACGTCGTCGAGGCAGGCGACGTTCACCGCCCAGAAATTCCCGCCCATGAAATCGAGATAGCCGCGCGAGAGAAAATTCGCGCCGCAGTTCGGGCACATATAGTGGTTGATGTCGCCTTCCGGCCAGTTCGACGGCGTCGCCTTGTACTCCCGCATCCGGTCGCGGCCGTCCGTCACCCGCACGGCCTCATAGGCGGCGAAGGATTTCCGGTAGCCGAGTTTCCAGCAGAAGCTGCAATTGCATTTGCGGATGCCCTCAGCGAGGTCGATTTCGGCTTCGAAACGCACTGCACCGCAATGGCAGCTGCCGTGATAGGTCTTTTTCATGGGTTTCCTCCCAAACATGTCCTGGCTCCGCCGCCCGCCGGAGCCAGAGCATCCTTTGCTCCAGGCATGGCGCTTGACAAGCGGGCGCGACAAATCCACGATCATGGCAAGGGGTGCATCGCGACGACCCCGTGAGGCGTCAGCCCAACGTTCGCGTCCAAGCTTCTCTCTCAAGGAGGTGGACGCCATGCCGTCGACAACCGCTATCACCGTATCGCAACTGTCCCGTCTGATTGGTCTGCCGGGCGCGCCCGCGATCATCGATGTTCGCATCGAAGAGGATTACAGCGCCGATCCGCGCCTGCTGCCGGCCTCAAACCGGCGTGATTTCAAAACCGTCTCGACCTGGGCATCCGAATTCGCCGGCAGCCGAGTGACGGTCGTCTGCCAAAGAGGGCAAAAGCTCTCGCAAGGCGTGGCCGCATGGCTGCGGCATGAAGGCATTGCCGCCGAATCCCTCGAAGGCGGGTTCGAGGCCTGGCGCGATGCCAAGGGGCCTTTGATCAATGCCGGCAAGATACCGCCCCGCGACGAAAGGGGCCGCACCGTGTGGGTGACGCGGAGCCGCCCGAAGGTCGATCGCATCGCCTGCCCCTGGCTGATCAGGCGCTTCATCGATTCGGGCGCGGTCTTCCTCTTTGTCGAGGCGGCCGAAGTGTCGGCCGTTGCGGACCGCTTTCAGGCCGTGCCTTTCGACATCGACAATGTGTTCTGGACTCACCGGGACGAACGCTGCACCTTCGACACGATGATCGAAGAGTTCGGGCTCGAATCCGAGGCGCTCGACCGCCTGGCCATGATCGTGCGCGCCGCCGATACCGCACGCCTCGATTTGGTTCCCCAGGCAGCCGGATTCCTGGCCGCCTCGCTTGGCCTGTCGCGGATGTTTCGCGACGATCTGGAACAGCTGGAGGCAGGCATGCTGCTCTACGACGCGTTTTTCCGATGGTGCCGCGATGCCACCGAGGAGACGCACAATTGGCCAAGCGCGAGCAAGCCATCATGAGCGCCCCGGCTTCTGACAAAACGGGGGCTTCTGACAAAACGGGGGCTTTGGGAAAAACGGCCGAGATCGTCGAAGCGCCGGCTGCGCCAAGCTTCCGTGAAGGCGTAAAACTCTGGGCGAAAATCGGCCTGCTCAGCTTCGGCGGGCCGGCCGGCCAGATCGCGCTCATGCACAGGGAATTGGTCGAGGAACGGCGTTGGATCGGCGAGCAACGTTTCCTGCATGCGTTGAACTACTGCATGCTGCTGCCCGGCCCTGAAGCCCAGCAACTCGCCATCTATATCGGCTGGCTGCTGCACCGGACGATCGGCGGCCTGGTCGCCGGCATCCTGTTCGTCGCGCCGGGCGCGCTTGTGATGCTCACCTTGAGCATCCTCTATGCGCTGTATGGCGACGCTCCGCTCGTCGAGGCACTGTTTTTCGGGGTAAAGGCGGCCGTGCTCGCCATCGTGATCGAGGCGATGATCCGGATCGGACGTCGTGCCCTGAAGAACCGGGTCATGGTTTCGATCGCGCTCGCCGCCTTCATCGCCATCTATGCATTGAACATGCCGTTTCCGCTCATCGTCCTGCTTGCCGGCCTGGCGGGCTGGATTGGCAATCGTGTTGCGCCGGCGCTTTTTTCCGGCGCGGCGCACGGCAAGGACGCGGTTCCCGACATCAAGGGCGCGGTCGACCTGATGTTCGAGCGCGGCGAGCTGGCCCACGTCAGGCCGACGCGATGGCATGCGCCGCGCACCGTCGCGATCTGGCTGCCGATCTGGCTCGGGCCGGTGCTGCTGATCTGGGCGTTCACCGGATCCGCCAGCGTGTGGACGCAGATCGGCGGCTTCTTCAGCGTCATGGCGGTCGTCACCTTCGGCGGCGCCTACGCAGTCCTTGCCTATGTCGCGCAGGCAGCGGTCGAGTCCTTCGGCTGGCTCGCACCCGGTGAGATGGTCGATGGCCTCGGGCTTGCCGAAACCACGCCGGGTCCACTCATACTCGTCCTGCAGTTCGTCGGCTTTCTGGCCGCGTTCCGCCAATCCGGATCGTTGAGCCCGCTGCTTGCCGGATCGCTTGGGGCGATGCTCACCCTGTGGGCGACGTTCACGCCTTGCTTCTTCTGGATATTCCTCGGCGCGCCCTATATCGAATCCCTGCGCGACAACAAGGCGCTATCGGCGGCGCTGGGCGCGATCACCGCCGCCGTCGTCGGCGTCATCATGAATCTCGCTCTGTGGTTCGGCTTGCACGTCATCTTCGGCGAGGTGCGCAACGTCGGGCTTGGAACCGACGTGCCGGTGCTCTCGTCGATCGACTGGCGCGCGGCGCTGCTGTCATGTGCTGCCATGATCGCCATTCTGAAGCTGAAGATCGGCATGCTGCCGACGCTTGCGGGATCGGCCCTCGCCGGTGTTCTGTTGCTGGCAGCGAGTGGTTAATGCATGTCGCGCAAAAGCATGCCCTCGGGCCTGACCCGAGGGTGTGCAGCGGTTTTGCGATAACGACATGCATAAAACAACAACCTAAAGCGCGTCGCATGCGGCCGGCTCAAATGCGACGCGCTTTAGCGGCTGCCTGCGGACGGCGCTTCGTTGCGGTTTCGGGCATTCGGATAGGAACATCATGGCGAAACGGCGCTCCTCCCTAGGCTTCCTTGGAATGTTCGGCCGTTCAGGCGACCTCAGGCAACTCGACGCCGCGCTACGCGGCGTCGACCTTCATCCCGCCCTTGTGCCGGAGGGAGCAAAGCTCACCATCGTCAATCTGATGAAGGACCACTGGCCCGACGAGCCGCCGCCACAAGCCTACCCGCCGGTGGCGCAGCTGCTTGGCTATTGTATTGCCGGGCCGGACGCATTCGAGCAATCCAACGGCCTTCGACATAGGCTGGATGCGGAGCGCCGGCTCGAGGCGGCACTCGAGGCCGGCGACAGCTTCGATGCGCAAATCATACTGATGACGCTGCATGCCAAGCTGATCAGTGGCGAGGTCGTCGACCGCTACGGGTTGAGCGCCGACTAGACCATGATCCCGAAAAGTGGAGCCCGGTTTTCGGAAAAGATCATGGTCAAACAGACTAGACCATGATCCCGAAAAGTGGAGCCCGGTTTTCGGAAAAGATCATGGTCAAACAGACTAGACCATGATCCCGAAAAGTGGAGCCCGGTTTTCGGAAAAGATCATGGTCAAACAGACTAGACCATAATCCCGAAAAGTGGAGCCCGGTTTTCGGAAAAGATCATGGTCAAATAAAGAGGTAGAGCCCCATCCCGATTTTGCCGGGATGGATTAGTCTCTGACCGTTTTGACGAGAACCGTCTTCAGCCGCCCATGCCGCTGCGCGGCAGTTGGATCAGATTGCCGAAGCGGGCGCGCAACTTGTCGTCGACCGGCTTCGGCACGTGGCGCGGGAAGCGCTCGGCGAGGATGCGGTTCTTCTCGATGATCGCTCGCTGCAGGATGTCGGGCCTGCCTTTCTCGTTCCATTCCTTCGGCGAAAAGCGGTCGCCGACCGCCGGATAGAAATATTCCGTCTGCATCAGCCGCAGCGTCTGCTCGTTGCCGAGGTAATGACCCGGCCCCTTCAGGCAGACGTCGGCGATGGTGTCTATCGACAGCGACTCATCGGTCACCTCGATGCCGCGCACGCAGCGCAGGCAATGGCCGAGCATGTCGTTGTCGATGATCAGGCTTTCCAGGCAAAAGCCGAGCAGCGAGGCGTGCATGCCGGCCGATTCGTAGACGAGGTTGAGGCCGGCCAGGCCGGCCATCACATCGGTGATGCCCTTTTCGTAACCGGACTGAATGTCGGGCAGTTTCGAATCCGTCATGCCGGCGGCCGAACCGCCGGGCAGGTCGTAGAATTGCGCCATCTGGGCGCAGGCAGCGGTCAGCACCGCTTGCTCGGCCGAGCCGCCGGACATGGCGCCGGTCCTGAGGTCGGAGACGAACGGCCAGGTGCCGAAGATCGCCGGATGGCCAGGCTTGATGGCGTTGACATAGACGAGGCCGGCGAGCACCTCGGCCACCGCTTGCACCACCGCACCGGCGATCGCCGCCGGCGCCGTGGCGCCCGCCTGGCCGGCCGACAGCAGCAGGATCGGAATGCCGCCTTCGACGCAGGCCTCGAGCACGCCGCAGGCATCCTCGGCAAACTTCATCGGCGGCACGACAAAACAGTTCGAATTGGAGACGAAAGGCCGGGCGCGAAAATTCTCTTCGCCGCCGGCAATCGCATAAAGCATGTCGAGCGCCGGCTTGACGTTCTCGCGCACCGTGAAGGATGTGCCGACATGCTTCGACGTGCCCATCACGCAGGCGTAAAGCGTGTTGAAATCCATATCGAGCGGATCGGGGATGTCGCGCGGCACCATCGGCCGCTGGAAGAAATGGATGTTGTCGAGCCCTTCGACGATGCGGGCGGCGTCATAGATGTCCTGCAGCAGCGACTCGCGATAACAGCGCTTCTCGACGTCGACCAGATGCACCGCGGCGCCCGCCGTGCCGTAATGCACGCGCTTGCCCTGGATCAGCATGTCGTGCTTGGGATCCTGGCCATGCAGGGTGAAATGGCGCGCCGCTTTCTTGATGGTGTCGAGGACGAGCGCGCGCGGAAAACGGATGCGGCCGTCCTCGCCGAGCGTGGCGCCGGCCTCGGTCAGCGCCTCGATGCAGGAGGGGATGGCATTGGCGAAGCCGACCGTCTCAAGCAGCGTCAGCACCGCTTCGTGAATGCGCTCGCGGTCGTTTTCGCTGAGCGGTCCGTAGCTTCCGCCTTCAAGGCCGGCGCGCACCGGCTTGATATCGTCGGCAAGGGGTGCTGCCCGCATGGCGCGACGCGCTTCGCGCCCGCCGGAACGCCGCGAACGCTGGTCCGAGGGCGTATCCGGCTTCTCAACAGCCACTGACATGGGAGGCACTCCACCTTTAGCTGCGAAGCGGGCGGCGGTGGTTGGTCCACCAGGTGGTTGGTCCACCATCGTCCGCTTCGTCCCCCTTAGAGCGCCGCGCGTCCACTTGGACGCGCAAAGGACGCTCTAACACTTTCTTGCTTGCGCATGATCCTTTCCGGAAACCGAAGATTGGTTTCCGGGGTCATGCGCTATGCCTCGAACTATGCCGCCGGCATTGGCACAGCCTATGAGCCAGACGGTCCCGTCGCATATGCCAGGGGGCTAAACAACGGTGGCCGGTCATGGGCCCCGGGGGGGGGGGGGGGGGCGCGGGGGGGGGGGGGGGGGGGGGGGGGGGGGGCGGGGGGGCGGGCGGGGGGGCGGGGGCGCGGGGGGGGGGGGGGGGCGGGGCGCCGCGGGGGCGGGGGGGGGGGGGGCGCGGGGCGCGGGGGGGGGGGGGCGGCGCGG
>NZ_JBVVPY010000015.1:5969-187198 GCF_055811335.1 Mesorhizobium sp. WSM4847
CCCCCGCCCTCCCTCCCCCTCTCCTAAAACTCGTGGCGGGGCTCCGCGGTCTCCTCCCCCCCCCCCCCCCCGCGGGGGCCCCCCCCCCCCCCCACCCGGCGGGGGGGCGGGGGCCCCCCCCCCCCCCCCCTCGCCAGTTCGCGGATGCCGGGCTCGATGTGCTGCAGCGCGATCGAGGAGATGCCGAGCCGCATGAAGCGCGACGGCTTTTCGGTGCGGTCGAAGAAACGGTCGCCGGGCTCGATGATGACGCTGCGCGAGGCGGCGGCCTCGGCCAGCCCGCGCGAATCGGTGCCGCGCGGCCCTTCGAGCCAGAGCGACGCGCCGCCGGCGGAATCGGTCGAGCGCCACTCCGGCAGGAAGGCGGAAATCGCATGGATCAGACGCTTGCGCCGTTCGTCGAAGGCGCTCGACAGCCGCCGCACCAGCGCCTCGTGATGGCCAAGCGACAGGAACAGCGCGACCGCGCGCTGGTTGTTGGCCGGCGGATGACGCAGCATGAAGCGGCGCAGCGCGCGAAGCTCGGAGATCAGCCCGGCCGAGGCGACGATGTAGCCGAGCCTAAGGCCCGGAGCCAGCGTCTTCGACATCGAGCCGACATAGATGACGCGGCCGGAACGGTCGAGGCTCTTCAGCGCCTGCTGCGGCGCCTCGTCCAGAAGCTGGCTGTCATAGCCGTCCTCGATGATGATCTGGTTGTGGCGATTGGCGCGCGCCAGCAAATCCTGCCGGCGCTCCGCCGACAGCGGCACCATGGTCGGGCAATGGTGGCTGGGCGTCACGAAGACGAAGCCGGAATCGTTGGGAATAGAAGCGGTTACAATGCCGGAATGGTCGACCGGGACCGGTGCGACGTCGGCACCCGCCAGCCGGAAGATCGAGCGTGCGTCGGGATAGCCGGGGTCTTCCATGGCCACCTTGGAGCCCTTGGTCATCAGCAGCGTCGCCAGCATGTAGAGCGCGTTCTGCGCGCCGAGCGTGACGATGATCTCATCGGGATTGGCGAAGATGCCGCGCCGCGGCAACAGCCGCGCCTGGATCTGCTCGATCAAAAGCGGATCGTCGCGGTCGACCATGTCGGACGCCCAATTGCGGATCTCGAGCACGGCCAGCGCCATGCGGTTGCACTCGCGCCACTCGGCTGTCGGGAACAGTGCCGGATCGAACTGGCCATAGACGAAGGGGTAGGACGACTTGATCCAGTTGTCGTGCTTGGCCGGCGGCGGCATGTCACTGGCCGCGATCTGCCGGCGCGCCTTCCAGTCGATCTCATTGGCCTGGTCTGGCGCCTTCTGGTGCGGTTTGGCCGGCGTCGCCAGCACGTCCGGATTGACGAAATGGCCGCGCCGTTCGCGCGCCACCAGGAAACCCTGGTCGACGAGCTGCTGGAATGCCAGCACGACGGTGCCGCGCGCCACGCCGAGTTTCTCGGCCAGGATCCGGCAGGACGGAAGCGGCATCGAAGCGGCGATTTGCCGGTCGAGGATGGCGGCGACGATCGCTTGGCGGATCTGCGCCTGCAGGGTCTGGCCGGATTCCGCCGAAATCCGGAACAGGCCGGACCATATGGCCGTGTCGTTTCGCTGTGGCATGGGGATGTTCCTCGATGGCCAGCCTTTTTCACCTGGCTGGACCAGTCGAATGTACCGGTGGCACAAGCTGTTGCGCCAATCAATTTTTCTGATCACTGGGATTTACGCCAGTGATCCTTCCCAAGGGTGACGCAAAGCGTCATCCCGCTGGTGACGCAGCGCGTAATCCCGCTGGTGACGCAAAGCGTCATCCGGCTGCCTGACGCAGCGCGCCATCCCCCGCGTGCCGCGTTGCGTCATCGCTGCCTGACGCAACGCGTCATCGCGGCGCATTGAAACCAGTCGATTTCGGCTAGATAGTTCGGCGCGACGACACGCGCCGGAAACACCCGGTCTGTTATGTTGGCATTTCAAGGCTCGGAGTGAGGCAGTGGATCAATCGTCCTTTCAAAAACAGCTCGACGCCCTGCGCGATCACCGTGCGGCCAAATCGGGCAGCATGCGCGAGGCTTTCGCCGCCGATCCGCAGCGCTTCGAAAAATTCTCCGCCACCGACGGCGACCTGCTGCTCGACTGGTCGAAATGCGCGGTCGATGCGCAGACGATGGATCTGCTCGAGAAGCTGGCGGCAGCCGCCGATCTCGAAGGCCGGCGCGCTGCGATGTTCTCGGGCAAGAAGATCAACGTCACCGAAGGCCGCGCCGTGCTGCACACCGCGCTGCGCAACCTGAACGGCAAGGGCATCGTGCTCGACGGCCAGGACGTGAAGGCGCAGGTTGTCGCCGTGCTCGATGCGATGGGCGGCTTCGCCGATGCCGTGCGCTCCGGCAAGGCGGCCGGCGCCACCGGCAAGAAGATCACCGACATCGTCAACATCGGCATCGGCGGGTCCGACCTTGGCCCGGCCATGGCGACGCTGGCGCTGGCGCCCTATCACGACGGGCCGCGCACGCATTACGTGTCGAACATCGATGGCGCCCATATCCACGACACGCTGAAGGGCCTCTCCGCCGAAACCACGCTGTTCATCGTTGCTTCCAAGACCTTCACCACCATCGAGACGATGACCAATGCCGAGACGGCGCGCGAATGGGTGCAGAAGGCGCTCGGCAAGGAAGCGGTCGGCAAGCATTTCGCCGCCGTCTCGACGGCGCTCGACCTGGTGGCCAAGTTCGGCATTGCGTCCGACCGCGTCTTCGGCTTCTGGGACTGGGTCGGCGGACGCTATTCGGTGTGGGGCGCGATCGGCCTGCCGGTGATGATCGCCGTCGGCCCGAAGAATTTTCGCGCCTTTCTCGATGGCGCGCATGCGATGGACGAACATTTCCAGACGGCGCCGCTGGCCAGCAACCTGCCGGCGCTGATGGGGCTGATCGGCTGGTGGCATCGGGTGATCTGCCAATACCCCGCCCGCGCCGTCATTCCCTACGACCAGCGCCTGTCCAGGCTGCCGGCCTATCTGCAGCAGCTCGATATGGAATCGAACGGCAAGAGCGTCACCCTCGACGGCGGCGCTGTCCAGACGCCGACCGGCCCGCTGGTCTGGGGCGAGCCCGGCACCAATGGCCAGCACGCCTTCTTCCAGCTGCTGCACCAGGGCACCGATTTCATTCCGGTCGAATTCCTCGCCGCAGCCATCGGCCATGAGCCGGATCTCAATCATCACCACGACCTGTTGCTCGCCAACTGCCTGGCGCAGTCGGAGGCGTTCATGAAGGGTCGCACGCTGGAGGAAGCGCGTGCGCAGATGCTGGCAAAGGGCATGGCGCCCACCGAGGTCGACAGGATCGCCCCGCATCGCGTCTTCTCCGGCAACCGGCCCTCGGTGACGATCCTCTACAGACAACTCGATCCGCATACGTTCGGACGGCTGATCGCGCTCTATGAGCACCGCGTCTTCGTCGAGGGCACGCTCTTCAACATCAATTCCTTCGACCAGTGGGGCGTCGAGTTGGGCAAGGAACTGGCGACCGGGCTGCTGCCTGTCGTGGAAGGCAAGGAGAATGCCGCAAAGCGGGACGCTTCGACTGCCGGACTGGTGGGACACATCCATCGATTGCGCGGATCGGAGTAAGCGGCTTGGCCGAGATCAAGGGAATATTGTTCGACAAGGACGGCACCCTTGTCGACTTCAACGCGACGTGGCTCGGCGTTGCCGATTTCATGGCGATGGATGCGGCGGAGGGCGACCGCTGGAAGGCCGACAGGCTGCTTGCCGCGGCGGGCTACGATTTCGCCACCAAACGCTTCAAGCCCGATTCCATCTTTGCCTCCGGCACCAACATGGATGTCGTCGAGCTTTGGTTTCCGCGACTATCGGATGAAGACCAGATGCTTGCCGTCGCCCGCTTCAACGAGATCACGTCGGTGCAGGGCTCGTCGATGGCGGTGGCGCTGCCGGGCATCGTCGAGACGCTTGGCGTTCTTCACAGGAAATCCTACCGGCTCGGCGTCGCCACCAACGATTCGACCACTGGCGCTGAGAAGACATTGCTCACGCTGGGCGTCGCGCAGCTGTTCGACGCCGCCTATGGTTACGACGCGGTGGCCAATCCGAAACCGGCGCCCGACACGATCCTCGCCTTCTCGGACCTGACCGGCCTGAGGCCTGCCGCGATCGCCGTGGTCGGCGACAATCGCCACGATCTGGAGATGGCGCGGGCCGGCGGCTGCGGTCTGGCGATCGGCGTGCTTTCCGGCACCGGCACGCGGGAATCGCTGTCGCAGATCGCCGACGTCATTCTGGATTCGGTTGCCGATCTGCCCGACTTTCTTTCGGCAAAGGTCAAGGAGACGATCTGAACTCGCCTCCGGGTTGCTCCGGCTCGAACGAGAAGACGCCACTCGGCTTCGTCGCCGTGCCTTGGCCGACATCCGGCACCTGGTATTCGGCCAGAAGGTGAAGCCGCGAGCGGGGCAAGTAGGCGCGGCCCGGGTCGCCGATCAGCACATTGATGCCGGCGGCCAGGCAGCGGTCGAGGAAGGGGATGACCCGGTCGGCGAGATCTTGCCGGTAAAACAAGTCGCCGGCTGCCACGACGTCCACTGGCGGCGGCGGACCAGCGGTGATGTCCTCGCCGACGACCGTGATTTCGACGCCGTTCGCCGCCGCATTGAGACCGAGCGCGGCGACGCCATTGCGGTCGATCTCGGATGCAATCACTTGGCTGGCGCCGGCCCTTGCCGCGGCGATACCGACGAGGCCAGACCCGGCGCCGAGATCGAGCACGCGAAGCCCAGCCACGGTCTCCGGCCGATCGAGGATGTAGCGGGCAAGCACCGCGCCGCCGGCCCAGGCATAGGCCCAGTAAGGAGGCTGCGGCTCGGGGCCATCCTCGTCGGCTTCGTTTGCTTCTTCTTCCGGCTCGGCTGCTCGTCCTTGTGGACGCGTCAGCCGCCACAGTCCGCTCGCTGGATGGGCTGCATAAAGCCGGATTTCGGGAAGCGCGGCAACAGGGGCGATACGCATGTTCGCCTTGATGAACGTTAGCGGATCGGGACGGGAAAGCGTATCCGCCGCGTCATCGACAGTAAGGCTATCGGCCAAAATTGTCCCTATTCCCGCCCAAATTCTTCCTATTCCCGCAACGCCCGCCGCAGGATCTTGCCGACCGGCGTCTTCGGCAGTTCGGTCCGAAACTCGATGTATTTTGGCCGCTTGTAACCGGTCAGGTTCTCGCGGCAATAGACAGTCAGCACCTCTGCGGTCAGCGACGGGTCCTTCTTGACGACGAACAGCTTCGGCACTTCGCCTGAATGCTCGTCCGGCACGCCGATCGCGGCCACTTCGAGCACGCCCGGATGCAGCGCCACCACTTCCTCGAGTTCGTTCGGATAGACGTTGAAGCCGGACACAAGGATCATGTCTTTCTTGCGGTCGACGATCTTGGTGAAGCCGCGCTCGTCCATGAAGCCCATGTCGCCCGACTTGAAGAAACCGTCCTTGGTCATCACCTTGGCGGTCTCGTCCGGCCGGTTCCAGTAACCGGCCATCACCTGCGGTCCGCGGATGCAGATCTCGCCGACTTCGCCGGGCGGCAAATCATTGCCGTCTTCGTCGCGGATGGCGATCTCGGTCGAGGGCAGCGGCAGGCCGATCGTGCCGGTGAAGTTGCCGTCGCTGAATGTGTTGGCGGTGGCCACCGGCGAGGTTTCCGAAAGCCCGTAGCCCTCGGTGACCGGGCAGCCGGTCAACGCCTTCCAGCGTTCGGCGACACCCTTCTGCACCGCCATGCCGCCACCCAGCGTCAGGATCAGCGGCCTGAAGTCGAGCTTGCGGAAATCCTCATTGTTGAGCAGCGCGTTGAACAGCGTGTTGAGGCCTGGAAAGATGTGGATCGGGTATTTGCCGAGTTGCTTGACGAAGCCGGGAATGTCGCGCGGATTGGGAATGAGTATGTTCTGGCCACCCAGTTGCATGCCCATCAGCGCGTTCACCGTCAGCGCGAAGATATGATAGAGCGGCAGCGCGCAGATGAAGTTGAGATGCGCCGGCTTGGGCTTGACCGTGAAGGCGTCCTCGATCCACAGCGCGTTCTGCGCGACGTTGGCCAGCACGTTGCTGTGCAGCAGCACCGCGCCCTTCGAGATGCCGGTGGTGCCGCCGGTATATTGCAGGAAGGCGACGTCGTCGGCAGCGACCTTCGCCGGCTTGAAATTCATGCCGGCGGCTGCCTTCAACGCTGCGTTGAACTTGACATGGCCCGGCAGCGACCAGGCCGGCACCATCTTCTTCACGCGGCGCACGACGAGATTGACGATCGTCCCCTTCAGGCCGCCAAGCATGTCGCCCATCGCCGCGACCACGACATGCTTGACCGCCGTTTTGGCGATCACCGCCTGCAAGGTGCTGGCGAAATTCTCGAGAATGACGATGGCTTGCGCGCCGGAATCCTTGAGCTGATGTTCCAGCTCGCGCGGCGTGTAGAGCGGGTTGACGTTGACCATGACATAGCCAGCGCGCAGCACTGCCATCATCGCAACCGGATATTGCAGCACGTTCGGCATCATCAGCGCCACGCGTGCGCCTTTCGGCAGTCCCGTCGATTGCAGATAGGCGCCGAAGGCGGCCGATTGCCGCTCGACTTCCGCATAGGTGATGGTCTTGCCCATGCAGGTAAAGGCAGGCCGGCTGGCGTACTGCTTGCAGACGTCGGCGAGCAGATCGCCGATGGAGCCGAAGGGCAGAGCGCCGATCTCGGCCGGAACGACTTTCGGATAGCTTTTGAGCCAGGGTTTTTCCGGCAATCCGGCGGCAACCACATTCGGCAGCCTTGTGGCCGGACCTGGGTTTGACGTCGATGCAGCCGCTGTCGGTGCCGCCTTCGCCGCTGGTTTGGCGGCGGCGGGCTTTGCGCCACCCTTCGCGGATACATTGGCCTTGGCGGGCACCGCGGCCGCCTTCGGCTTGGCTTTGGCCGTCGGCGCTTTTAGCTTGTCGGGGCTGGCCGGTTTCGCAGCAGTTTTGGCCTTGGCTGTCGCTGGTGCCGTCGTCCTTGGTGTTTTTGCCACTCGTCCCTCCCTCGATTGTTCTTATTGTCTCTGCCTGCTCGCCGCGTCGCCTCCGAATGACAGAGACGTCCTCCACTGCTGCCGGCATCCAGGAAATCCAGCCTGTCATCTATGTATTGCGACTATCGGCAGCCGTGCAAGTCTGCGCCTGCGGCAAGGTGGGAAGAAATCGTCCGCGGCAACGACCAGCCGAAGGTCGCAGTTCCTCACCAACGCCGGGTTGAAGATCAATAAAAAAATGCAGTCGTTAACATTACCGTGATAGGCGGTAATTGACATTTCTTTCTCCTTTTTGGCGAGTGCGCAGAAATAAATTCTGCTTCCCATGGGGTAGGCAAACGGGGTGTTCCAAAGCCGGAAAAACGGTGCTTATATGCGCGCTTCACGAGCCTGATAGAGGGGCTTGGAAGAACATCAGGGAGTCCTCCATGAAAAAGAAACTGACTTTTGCGGCCGCGTTGCTGGCCGCAAGCGTCCTCGGCGGCATGGCCAATGCGAAACAGCTGGTCTACTGCTCGGAGGCGTCGCCGGCCGGCTTCGACCCGTCGCCGTGGAGCGGTGGCAACGATTTCGACGCGTCGTCGCGCACCATCTATTCGCGCCTGGTCGAGTTCGAACACGGCAAGACCACCATCACGCCTGGCCTCGCCGAGAGCTGGACGGTTTCCGACGACGGTCTCGAATACACATTCAAGCTTCGGCCGGGCGTGAAGTTCCAGACCACCGACTACTTCACGCCGACGCGCGATCTCAACGCCGACGACGTGATCTTCTCCTTCGAGCGCCAGTGGAAGAAGGAAAACCCGTGGTTCGACTATCTGGCAGGCACCGGCTGGGAATATTTTGCCGGCATGGGCTTCCCGGATCTTCTCAAGGAAATCGTCAAGGTCGACGACCTGACGGTGAAGTTCGTGCTGAACAAGCCTGAGGTCGCTTTTCTGCCGGATCTCGGCATGGATTTCGCTTCGATCGTCTCCAAGGAATATGCCGACCAGCTCGACAAGGCTGGCACCAGGCAGCAATTCACCCAGAAGCCGATCGGCACCGGTCCGTTCCAGTTCGTCGACTACCAGGTCGACGCGGTCATCCGCTATGCGGCATGGGACGGCTACTATGGCGGCCGCCAGAAGATCGACGATCTGATCTTTGCCATCACCACCGATCCGGCCGTGCGCGCGCAGAAGCTGAAGGCGGGCGAGTGCGATATCATGTCGTACCCGGCGCCGGCCGACATTGCCGGCCTGAAAGCCGACCCGAACCTCAAGGTCGACGAGCAGGAAGGCCTGAACATCGGCTACATGGCCTACAACACGACGCAGGCGCCCTTCGACAAGGTCGAGGTCCGCAAGGCCCTCAACATGGCCGTCAACAAGCAGGCCATTCTCGATGCCGTCTATCAGGGCGCTGGCCAGGCGGCGATAAACCCGATCCCGCCGACGATGTGGTCCTATAACAAGGAGGTCAAGGACGATCCCTACGATCCCGACGCGGCCAAGAAGATGCTGACTGATGCCGGCGTCACGGATCTGTCGATGAAGATCTGGGCAATGCCGGTCAGCCGCCCGTACAATCCGAATGCCCAACGGGTCGCGGAACTGATCCAGGCCGACTACGCCAAGATCGGCGTGAAGGCCGAGATCGTCAGCTACGAATGGACCGAGTATCGCGAACGCGGCAAGCAGAAGGACCGTGACGGGGCCTTCCAGCTCGGCTGGACCGGCGACAATGGCGACCCGGACAACTTCCTGTTCCTGCTCGGCTGCGATGCCATCGGCCAGTCCAACTATGCGATCTGGTGCAACCAGGAGTTCGAAGCCCTCCTGCAGAAGGGCAAGGCGACCACGGACGTCGCCGAGCGCACCAAGATCTACGAGGAGGCTCAGGTCGTGTTCAAGCGTGAGGCGCCGTGGCTGACCATCGCCCATTCCAAGGTCTTCATGCCGATGAACAAGAAAGTTACGGGCTTCGTCATGGATCCGCTCGGCATCCACCGGTTTGACGGCGTCGACGTCGCCGAATAACTGCTGAGAAATAGAACGGCGACGCTGGACTTAAAGCGCCGCCGTTCTATGAAGCAAGATGCTCCGCTATCTCCTCCACAAGCTCGCCTTGATCATCCCGACCGTGTTCGGCATATCGCTGGCGGCGTTCGCTTTCGTCCGGCTTTTGCCGGGCGACCCGATCACGGCCCTGGCCGGCGAGCGCGGCGTCAGCCCGGAACGCTACGCCGAGCTTGTCGAGCGGTTTGGCTACAACCGGCCCTATGTCGTCCAGTATCTCGAGTATATCGGCAGGGTCCTGACCGGCGACTTCGGCATATCGCTCGCCACCAAGCGGCCGGTGCTCGGTGAATTCCAAGCGCTGTTTCCGGCGACGCTGGAACTGGCGACGATCGCGCTGATCATCGCCGTGCTCATCGGCATTCCCGCCGGCATCTTCGCCGCGGTCAAGCGCGGATCCTGGTTCGACCAGGCGACGATGGGCGTGGCGCTGACCGGCTATTCGATGCCGATCTTCTGGTGGGGACTGCTGCTCATCATCTTCTTCTCCGGCTATCTCGGCTGGACGCCGGTTTCCGGCCGCATCGGCCTTCAATATTTCTTCAAGCCGACGACGGGGTTCATGCTGATCGACAGCCTGATCTCCGGCAAGAGCGGCGCTTTCAGGTCCGCCGCCAGTCATCTTGTCCTGCCGGCGATCGTGCTGGCGACAATCCCGCTCGCCGTCATAGCGCGCCAGACGCGGTCGGCGATGCTGGAGGTGCTGGGCGAAGACTATGTCCGCACCGCCCGCGCCAAGGGCCTGGCGCCGCGTCGCGTCATCGGGCTCCACGCTTTTCGCAATGCGCTGATCCCCGTCGTCACCACCATCGGCCTGCAGGTCGGCACGCTGATGGCGGGCGCCATCCTGACCGAAACGATCTTTTCCTGGCCTGGTATCGGCAAGTGGATGATCGACGCGATCGCCAAGCGCGACTATGTTGTCGTCCAGAGCGGCTTGCTGATCATCGCGCTGATCGTCATGGCGGTGAACCTGATCGTCGACGTGCTCTACGCCGTCATCAACCCACGTATCCGGGTGCAGTGAGATGACCGACCAAACCACGGCAGAAGCCACCGCCGCCTCCATTCCGACCGGCGGCCGGCAACGCGCCTTCACCGAGTTCTGGCATTACTACTCGATGAACACCGGCGCCGTCATCGGCCTGGTCGTGTTCACTGCGCTGGTGCTGGTGGCGATCTTCGCGCCGTTGGTCGCGCCGCATTCGCCTGACGAACAGTTCCGCGATGCGCTGCTGGCGCCGCCGGCCTGGCAGGAGGGCGGCAGATCGACGTTCCTGCTCGGCACCGACGCCGTTGGCCGCGACATGCTTTCGCGGCTGATTTTCGGGGCTCGGTTCTCGCTGTTCATCGGTCTGGTCGTCGTTGTTTTCTCGCTGACCAGCGGTATCGTCCTCGGCGTGCTCGCCGGCTATTTCCGCGGCTGGGTCGATACGCTGATCATGCGCGTCATGGACGTCATCCTGGCCTTCCCGTCGCTGCTGCTTGCCCTGGTTCTGGTGGCGATCCTCGGACCCGGCCTGTTCAACGCCATGCTGGCGATCGCGCTGGTGCTGCAGCCGCATTTCGCGCGGCTCACCCGTGCGGCGGTGATGGCCGAAAAGAACCGCGAATATGTGATCTCCGCCAAGGTGGCCGGTGCCAGCCATCTCAGGCTGATGGTGAAGACGATCCTGCCGAACTGCATGGCGCCGCTGATCGTGCAGGCGACGCTGTCCTTCTCCAACGCCATTCTCGAGGCCGCGGCTCTTGGCTTCCTTGGCGTCGGCGCGCAGCCGCCAACCCCGGAATGGGGCACCATGCTGGCCACGGCGCGCGAGTTCATCCTGCGCGCGCCATGGGTGGTGACCTTCCCCGGCCTTGCCATCCTGATCACGGTGCTTGCGATCAACCTGATCGGCGATGGCCTGCGCGATGCCTTCGACCCCAAGCTGAAGAGGTCGTGACCATGCCTCTTCTCGAGATCAAGAACCTCACCGTGTCGTTTGATACCGCCGCCGGACCATTCATGGCCGTGCAAGGCATCGACCTGTCGATCGAGCCGCGCGAGGTGCTGGCGATCGTCGGCGAATCCGGCTCCGGCAAATCGGTGGCGATGCTCGCGGTGATGGGGCTGTTGCCGAACACGGCGACGGTAAAGGCCGATCGCATGGCCTTCGACGGCATCGACCTGCTTGAGCTCAGCCCGTCCGAGCGCCGCAAGATCGTCGGCAAGGACATCTCGATGATCTTCCAGGAGCCGATCGCCAGCCTCAACCCGTGCTTCACCGCTGGTTTCCAGATCGAGGAGGTGCTGCGCTTCCATTTGGGCATGGACCGCGCCCAGCGCCGGGCCCGTGCCATCGAACTGATGAAGCTGGTCGGCATCGCCGATCCGGAAGAGCGGCTGAACTCATTCCCGCACCAGATGTCGGGCGGCCAGTGCCAGCGCGTCATGATCGCCATCGCCATCGCCTGCAATCCGAAGCTGCTGATCGCCGATGAGCCGACCACCGCGCTCGACGTCACCATCCAGAAGCAGATCCTCGACCTTTTGGTCGGCTTGCAGGCCAAATACGGCATGGGGCTGATCATGATCACCCACAATATGGGCGTCGTGGCCGAGACCGCCGACCGCGTCATCGTCCAGTACAAGGGCCGCAAGATGGAGGAGGCCGACGTTCTGTCGCTGTTCGAGCAGCCGAAGAGCAACTACACGCGGGCGCTGCTGTCGGCGCTGCCGGAAAACGCCGTCGGCGACAGGCTGCCGACCATTTCCGACATGCTGTTCGAACCGGCCCCCTCTGCTCCTGGAAGCGTGACTGCAACGGGAGCCGCGCCATGAGCGTGACGGTTCTCGAAGGCAAGAACATCGTGCGCGACTATCATGTCGGCGGCGGCCTGTTTCGTCCCTCGCGCACGGTGCACGCGGTCAAGGGCGTTTCGTTCAGCGTCGACAAGGGCAAGACGCTGGCCATCGTCGGCGAAAGCGGCTGCGGCAAGTCAACGCTCGCACGTATCATCACCCTGATCGATCCGGCGACGGCGGGCGAGCTCTTCATCGACGGCAACAAGGTCGACATCGCCAGGAATGGGCTGACGAAGGAGATGCGCCGCAAGGTGCAGATCGTCTTCCAGAACCCTTACGGTTCGCTCAATCCGCGCCAGAAGATCGGCGACGTGCTGGGCGAGCCGCTGCTCATCAACACCGACACGCCAGCCGACGAACGGCGCGATCTCGCCATGAAGATGCTGAAGAAGGTCGGCCTCGGACCGGAGCATTACAACCGTTACCCGCACATGTTCTCGGGCGGCCAGCGCCAGCGCATCGCCATTGCCCGCGCGCTGATGCTCAATCCGAGCCTTTTGGTGCTCGACGAACCGGTCTCGGCGCTCGATCTGTCGGTGCAGGCGCAGGTGCTCAACCTGCTCGCCGACCTGCAGGACGAGTTCGAGCTGACCTATGTCTTCATCAGCCACGACCTGTCGGTGGTGCGCTACATCGCCGACGAGGTGATGGTCATGTATTACGGCGAGGCCGTCGAATACGGCTCGCGCGACGAGGTCTTTGCCGACCCCAAGCACAGCTACACCAAAACGCTGTTCGCGGCGACGCCGCGCGCCGACGTTGCCAGCATCAAGGCGAGGCTGGCGAAGAAGAAGGCCGCCTGACGCCGCAATTGCGGGACCCAGCCCATGCTGAGGTTAGGGCGCCGGCCGATCAAAGGCTACAGCGACCGCGATTCCTACGGAATGCAGTGCTTCTCGACGTCACGCGCGGTGAACTCTGCTGCTCGCCGCCATGCTTCGTCGGTATCTCCCCGGTAAGTCAGGTATCGATCGCAGACAGGTTTGTTGTTGCTCAAATCCAGCACTGCAAACTTCACCCAGCCGACCAGCGTGCTCATCTTGTGCACCTGACCGATCAGGAGATATTTCGCGCTGGCTGTTTTTGCCTGTTTCGAGAGATCGACAAGGCCGGGGTCCTTGATGGTGCACTGTTCTGCCTGACAGGGTAACGCGACGAGCTTGATCTTCTCCGAAAGGCCATCCTGCAACGCAACGCCAAATGCCTTCAGTCGCGCTTCGTGTTCGGCGGTCTGGTCCCTGACTTCGCCTGATGTATCCCTGAACTCGAAATCCGCGACGGCGAGGGTCGCTGGCTCGGCGACATCGGCAAAAGCGGCCGGCGCAAGTAGACCAGCGCCCATCAGGATCAGGAAAAATTGTCCACACTCAAAAAGTCGAAATCGAACTTCCGCACTTTGCACCTTGAGCATCTCGTTTCTCCGAGGTTAGGACGATAGCCATCCCAATGACGGTGCCGATTTGTCTCTTCGCGCTGTTGGAAGACGTGGAAGCGGGCGCAGACTACCCGGTTGCGTCGCGACGTCAACTTTCAACCCGTTACTGGGTGGACTCCACCTCCGCGACAACCAGCTTGCCTTTGGCGCGCGAGATTTCGAGTGCCTGGCCGGCCCCTGCCAATGCGCCCGGGACCGAGATCACGAACGCCTGGCCCTCGCTGAGGGTCGCGACGAAGCGCACTGGCAGGTTTTCTTCGCCCGCCGCCATCGTGGTGACCACCCGGTAGCCGTCATCCGCCTCCGTGTAGTAGACGACGCCGTGAAAATTGCCGAGATCGACGGTCCCACCCTGACGGGCCGTGAGTTCGCCGGCAGAAGCGGAACCTGCCACGACGCAAAGCGCCGCAAGTGCTGTGTATCTGAACATCGTGTTTCTCTCCATTTGGAATTGTCGTCTGGGTGGGTGGTCGCCTGCGGCTGCATCCCCAAAAATTATGCGGCGAGCTGATCCTCACGGGCAGCCGCGATCATCACGCTGGCGAGCAACCCGTAGGCCGCCTCCCAAGCCTCGCGGACAGCCGGCGTAAAAGCCGTGCCGAGGCCGGCCGCCAGCGTCTCGATGAGCGCTTGCCCGACGATCGGGTAATGACGCTCCTCGACGCCGTAAGTCACGTGACGCTTGGCGAGCACGCGAACCGTCGGCAGGATGGTGTCGGCACGTTCCAGTCCATGCACGACGAAGCCGAGGCTCGCCATCAGCTTGGCGCCTTGCTTGGTCATGTCTGTCATCGGAAACAGCGCGCGAAGATCCGCGTCGATCGCGAACAGGCGCTCGTAGAACAGCGCGGCGGCGGCCACGCGGATCGGCACGATCTCGCGAAAACTGTCCTGGACAAGTCTGATCTGGTCGGGTGTCATCGGCGACGCTCCTGCGTTCCTGGTCTTGCGGCGATCATCGCCCCAAAGCGTTTCGCATGCATGTCGCCTGCGCCTGGATGTGTTTCAGTTGTGTCTCAATTGGTTTTCAGTTCGCGCTCATTTGTCCTCTTTACCTAGAGGCACGCCGAGAGTGCCAGGCCGAACTCTCGCCGACCTCGACCTGGCCATAGCTGAAAACCTGGGGCGCGGCGCCAGCTTGGAACTGCATCGGCAGTCGGTCATTATATCGGGGAGCCGGCGGCTCCTCCCCTATGCCTCCGTTCGGATGGAGAAATCATGCTGCGGATATTCATTGCTTCGTCTTTTCTTCTCGCCTTCGGTGCGCCCTCGACCACGCTCGCGCAGGACAGCATCGAGAGCGAAACAGGCCGCGTTGCGGTCGAGACCTTTGCCGAAGGGCTCGAGCATCCCTGGGGCGCGACCTACCTGCCCGACGGCGCGTTGCTGGTCACCGAGCGTTCGGGGCGGCTGCGGCTCGTCTCGACCGACGGAGCCGTTTCCGATCCGATCGACGGTGTGCCGGACGTCCTCGCCAGCGGACAAGGCGGTCTGCTGGATGTGGCCCTCGATCCGGACTTTGCCGACAACCGGACGGTTTATCTCTCCTATTCGGAGGAACGCGGCGGCGGCGCGGCCACCTCGGTCGGCCGTGGGCGCCTGGACGAGAACGGCAGCGCGCTTTCGAACTTCGAAGTGATCTTCCGCCAGGAACCAGCCGTATCCAGCCGGCTGCACTACGGCTCCCGCCTGGTATTCGCGCCGGATGGCAAGCTCTTCGTCACGCTCGGTGAGCGCGGCAAGATGCGAGAGGCGCAGGATCCGAACAATCATCTCGGCACGATCGTCCGCATCAACCCCGATGGTTCCGTGCCTGACGACAATCCCTTCGTCGGCAAGGACGGCACCGACGAGATCTGGTCCTACGGCCATCGCAATGTGCAAAGTGCTGCGCTCCATCCCGAAACCGGCGTGCTCTGGACGGCGGAAATGGGACCGCTCGGCGGCGATGAGCTGAACATTCCGCAAGCGGGCAGGAATCACGGCTGGCCCGAGGTCAGCTGGGGCCGGCACTATTCTGGCGAACGCATCCCCGAGCCGTCGACGCGGCCGGAGTTTGCCGACTCCATCCATAGCTGGACGCCCGTCATCTCGCCTTCTGGCATGACCTTCTATACCGGCGACATGTTTGCCGATTGGAGAGGCGACCTCTTGATTGGCGGACTGTCGGCGGAAGGCATCGTTCGTGTCAGGATCGACGGAAAGCAGGTCGCCGGCGAGGAAGTCCTCGCTCTCGGCAGGCGTATCCGGGACGTGGTGCAGGCTCCCGACGGCGGGGTCATGGCGCTAACCGACGAACCAGCGGGAAAGATATTGCGACTGACGCCGGCAGCGTCGCAGTGATGCCGCGCGGTGGTGCTGGGAAAGGGCCGAACATCATCGCTGCCACACTTTTCGGCACACTTCCAACTCATTCGAAACGTTGCGTCTCGATACAGCAGAAAGCGTAATGATATCAGTTGATTAGTGGTGCCGCTTAGGTGACTCGAACACCTGACCCCATCATTACGAATGATGTGCTCTACCAACTGAGCTAAAGCGGCCCGGGAAGCCAAGGCCTCCAAGATGCGCTGGGTGATAGACGCAACCCGCCACAAATTCAAGATGGGACTTGGCAATTCGTGTCGGCTCATCCCGGGCCTATAAGCGACCGCCGCACCCGTCGGCCATGCGACGTCGCGTTGGCGCTGCATCGGGAAACCGGCGAAAAATGTTGATTCCTTTACCGAAAACCGCCGAAATCGGCATTGGACGCATCGCCAAGGCAGAATGCGGCCGCTGGCCCGTTGATTGATCGGTCGCCTGCGGCTAACGATCATGACAATGTGACCGTACGTGCAGAGGGGTCCCCGTTGGACGCGATCGAAAAAGCGATCCGGAATGCCTTCGAGAAAGGCAATGCCGAAGACCGCGCGTTTCGCGAGCGGGTCTACCGATCGGCCTTCGCCGCACTTGACCGTGCCCTGCAGGCCAACCCGAACGTGACGGTGGAAGTCGCCATCAAGCGCCGCAAGGCGGTGCAGGCCAAGATAACCGAAATCGAATCCGAATTCCTGCCGGCGGTTCCCGCTGTCGGCCGGCCGACCGATGACGACGCTGCTGCACCGGCTGTGGAGCAGCCGGCTGGCAGCGAAGCCGATGCCGATGCCGAACCCGAGGCCAATGCCGAACCGGATGCCGGCGCCGACGCTGAACCGGCGCCGCCGCCTGAGGTCATTGTTGACGGTCCGGCGGAGTCTCCTGCATCGGTCGCGCCTCCTGCTTCCGACGCACCCCCAGCTTCCGATGCGCCGCGCTCGCGTGTCTTGCCGGTCGTTCCCGACATCATGCCCGAAGCGGCTTTTCCCGATGCGCCGGAGATCGACTTGTCGTCCCCCCAATCGGCCGGAGACGGCGACGCAGAGGTGATGCCCGACCGCGACGACAGGCGGGTGAGAGGTCCCCGCCTGCCTCTCACCGCGATTTTCCTCGGCGTGACGCTGCTCGCAGCCGCCGGCATCGGCCTCTATTTCGCTGCCCAGACCGGCGTCTTCAAGTCGGCGGCCGAACTCGACACCGCCCCGCCGCAAACGCCACCGACGGTGGAAGACGATGATTTCACGCCGCCAGGCGACACCGCCCCGCCGCTGAACGCCGGCGAGGCGGATGAGGCGCGCGACTGGATCAATGTGTTTTCACCCAGCGACCCGACGCTTGTCAGCGCGCCTTCGGACGCCAAGGCCGAAGTCATGCAGGACGACAGCGGTTCTTTCCTGCGCATCCGGTCGGGCGCCTCCGGTTCGGCGATCAGCTTCGACGTCGAGCAAGGGGTCTTGGACAAACTCGCCGGCAAGCACGCCACGTTCGACATCATCGCCCGCTCCGAGGAGGGCCAGGAGACGCAGATCTCCGTCGACTGCAATTTCGGCGAACTCGGCGACTGCGGCCGCAAGCGCTACGCGGTCGGCCACGAGCGCAACGAATACCTCTTCGATGTGCGGTTTCCCGACAAGCGTCCGGGCGCTGCCGGCACCATCGCCATCAATTCCGACTTCGACAAGCAGGGCAAGTCGGTCGACATCTACGAGATCCGCGTCGCGATTGTTCCTTGAGCCTCAACGCATCGGCCCGAAAATCGGAATCGATTTTCGGAAAGCACGATGCGTAGATTATAACTGTTAGAGCGTACTTTGTGCGTCCAATTGGACGCACGTCGCTCTAACTATCGAGCAGCGCCTGCAGCGTCTCGATGCGGTCGGCTTCGGCCGCCGGCTTGTCCCAGCGCAGCCGTGAAATGCGCGGAAAGCGCATGGCGACACCGGATTTGTGCCGTGTCGAGCGGTTAAGCCCTTCGAACGCCACCTCCAGCACCAGGCCTTGTCTGCGGTCGGCCCGCACCGAGCGGACCGGGCCGAAGCGCTCGATCGTGTTGTCGCGGACATATTTGTCGATCTGCCTCAGTTCCTCGTCGGTGAAACCGAAATAGGCTTTCCCCACCGGCACCAGTTCCTCCGATCCTTCCGGGCCGGACCAGACGCCAAACGTGTAGTCGGAATAGAAACTCGAACGCTTGCCGTGGCCGCGCTGGGCATACATCAGCACGGCGTCGATTGTGTGCGGATCGCGCTTCCATTTGAACCATGGACCTTTCGGCCGGCCGGTGAGATAGGGCGAATCCCAGCGCTTCAGCATCACGCCTTCGATCACCGGATGCAGCGGCTTGCGGCGCAATTCCTCCAGCGCCTGCCAGTCGGAGAATTCGACAAGCGGCGAGAGATCGAAGCGGCTCGGATCGAGCGTCTGCACGAAGCCTTCGAGGTGGCCGCGCCGCTCGCGGAAAGGGTGCATGCGCAAGTCCTCGTCGCCGATCTGAAGCATGTCGTAGCAGCGCATGAAGGCCGGGTATTGCTGCTGGATCTTCGGTGTCACGCTCTTGCGGTTCAGCCGCTGCTGCAGGTCCGAGAACGTGCCGGTCGCCTGCCGGGGATCGCCGACCAGAAGCTCGCCGTCGAGGGTGGCGGAGAAATCCATCGCCTCTGCGAGGTCAGGAAAAGCCCCGGAGACATCGTCGCCGGTGCGCGAGTAGAGCCGGCGAACACCGCCTTCCGATACCGCCTGGACGCGGATGCCGTCCCATTTCCACTCGGCGGCATAGTCGGCCGGATCGAGCTTTTCGAGGTCGCCGTCGCCGATCGGGTTGGACAGCATCACCGGCCGGAACAGCGCCAGGGCTGTCTTTTTGGGTTTTTCCGCCTTGCCCTCCAGCCAGGCGAACAGCTCGGCATAGGGCGGCGTCAGCCCATGCCAGAGTTCTTCAATCTCGGCGACGTCGACCTTGCCGAGATCGGCCAGCGCCTGCTTGGCCAATCGCGCCGAAACGCCGATGCGCAGGCCGCCGGTGACCAGCTTGATGATGGCGAAGCGCGCCGAGATGCTGGCGCTGTCGAGCAGCCGGGCCAGCACCTTCGGCCCGTCGGAACGGCTCGCCGCCTGCAATTTCGCGACGACCTCGGCGAGCGTCGGCTCATGGTTGGCGATATCCGCCGGCGATTGCGGCCAGACCAGCGACACCGTCTCCGCCAGGTCGCCGACATAGTCGTAGGAATAGCCGAACAGCACCGGGTCCATGCGCTCCATGACCAGCGCGCGCAGCATCGCCGGCTTGACCGCCGCGATGGTCAGGTCGCCGGTGATGGCAGCCAGCGCCAGACCGCGATCCGCATCCTCGACGCTGCGGAAATAATCGCTCAACAGCTTCAGCTTGCCGTTGCGCGACGGCGTCAGCACGAGGCGGTCGAGGAGTTCGGCGAAGCGGTTCATAATGCGGGCCGCGCCAATGGGCCAGCCTTGCGTTCTGTCGCGCCGCCGTGAAGCGCTACATCGGCCGTGACCACCATCAATCGCCCTCATCCTCATAGCCGACGAGATGCAGCGGCCTGGCAGCGATGCCTTCGAGTTCGCACCAGCGCACCAGGGCTTCCTCGCGGCCATGCGTCACCCAGATTTCCTCCGCGCCGGTTTCCCTTATCGTGGCGGTCAGTTCGTCCCAGTCGGCATGGTCGGAAACGATCAGCGGCAGCTCGACGCCGCCCTGCTTGGCGCGCTGGCGGATGCGCATCCAGCCGGAGGCAAAGCACGAGATCGGATCGGGAAAGCGCCGCGCCCAGCGGTCGGCGAACGCCGATGGCGGGCCGACGACGATGGCGCCGGTGAAATCCTCCTTGCCACTGCTTTCGACGGTCGCCGGCTCCAGCGCCCCGAGCTCGATGCCCTGGCTCTGATAGTAGTCGCTGAGCTTGGCCAGCGCGCCGTGGATATAGATCGGCCTGTCGTAGCCGGCGTCGCGCAGCAAGCGCATGACGCGCTGCGCCTTGCCGAGCGCATAGGCGCCGACCAGATGCGCGCGTTCGGGAAACTGCGCCGTCGATTTCAGCAGGCGGGCGATCTCTTCGGTATCGGTCGGATGACGGAACACCGGCAGGCCGAAAGTCGCCTCGGTGATGAACACGTCGCACTTGACCGGTTCGAACGGCTCGCAAGTCGCGTCCCTCTGGCGCTTGTAGTCGCCCGAAGCGACGATGCATGAGCCCTGATGCACGACCTCGATCTGCGCCGAGCCCAGTACATGGCCGGCCGGATGGAAGGTTACGGTGACGCCGTTCAGCGCAATCGCCTCGCCAAGTGCTGCCGCTTGCGTCGTCCCGGCAAAACCCTCGCCGTAGCGCAGCCGCATGATGTCCAGCGTCTGTTGTGTAGCCAGCACCGAGCGGTGGCCGGAACGGGCATGGTCGGAATGGCCGTGTGTGATCAGCGCCCGGCTGACCGGCCGCACCGGATCGATGAAGAAATCGCCGGGCGGGCAATAAAGGCCCTCGGGCCGAGGGTGAAGCAGGTCGCTGGCGCGCATGGCTCCAAGATAGTTGCTAATTCCGGCGCGGGAAGCCTGTTGCAAGTGACTGCTGACTCGGCATACAGGCAACTGTCGGCGGGATCTCCATCACGAAATCGCATCAGGCCTTGTCCGGCGACCCTTTTCGTTCACCTGCGCCACACGTGGCGGCGGCTGCGAAAAAGTCCGATTCGCATGCCCGAAAGGGCAGGACACCGACAAGGAGGACGTTGCATGCGCTGGAACTTGGTGGTCTTGGCATCTTGCCTGGCAATAGCCGGTTGCGTCGGCACCTCGATCGCCGAGCGACAGGACGCGAATGTCCAGTCCTCGCTGCAATATGACAGCGTGCCTTGCGATCAATTGGTGGCGCAACGAAACCGGCTGGCGCAGCAATACCGCCTTCCGCAGGATGCCAAGCCGTCCTTCTCCGATCCCGGGGTGGGCCTCGGCCCGTTCACGCCGGATGCCCGTTCCAAGGCCCAGCGCGACGTCGAACAGGCAAGTGGCCGGATCGACGCCATGAACCGGTCGATCGCCCGCCGCGAATGTGGCAAGCCGGGTTAATACCCCGCGTTGCGATCGACGACGTTCTCGAGCTTCTCGCCGCGCTCGAAGGCGGCCATCTGGCGCAGCATGATCGGCACCAGATGCACGGGATCGGAGGTCGCCGCCGCATGCGGCGTCACGAAGACCTTTGGGTGGCTCCATAGCCGGCTGGTCTTCGGCAGCGGCTCGACCTCGAACACGTCGAGGCTTGCTTCCTTGAGTGTGCCGTCCTCCAGCGCACGCAGAATGTCGGCGTCCTTCTGCAACTTGCCGCGCCCGGCATTGATCAGCACCGAGCCGCCTAGGCCGTTGCGTTTCCTCAACTCCTTCAGCACGCCATAGTTGATGATGCCATGCGTCTGCGCAGTGAGTGGCAAAAGCACCACCAGAATGTCGGTGGCGTTGAGGAAGGGGATCAATCCGGCCTCACCCGCATAGGTTGCAACGCCGTCCATCGGCCGCTCGCTGCGCGACCAGCCATTGACCGCAAAGCCGAGCGACAAAAGCACCGACGCTGCCGCACGGCCAAGCGTGCCGAGCCCCATGATGCCGACGGAGATGTCGCCGGCCGGCCGCTGCGGCGGCTCGTGCCAGATCTTCTTTTGCTGCTGCGACCGGTAGAGCATGCCCTGGCGATGGTGATCGAGCACCCGCCAGACGACATATTCAGTCATGTAGTGGGTCAAATTGTCGGCCACGACCTTGACGATCGGCACGTCGGGCAAGGTGGGATCGGCGAAGATGTGGTCGACGCCGGCGCCGATCGAAAAGACAACGCGCAGATTGGGCAGGGACGACAGAAGGTTCGGCCGCTGCTTCCAAACCACCGCATAGGTGATTGAAGGATCGCTGGCGCCTTCCGGCTCGAGCGCCACCTCGCGTTCGGTCGATAAGAGTTCGCGCCAACGGCCTGGATGAATACCGGTGAGGGCAAGCAGGACGCGGCCTTTTTCCATGGCGGGTTCGTTTTCCTTTATGCGGGTACAGGCTACTCGCTGACGATGCCGACCGGCGCCGTTTCGATCCTGAATGCGGCCGAGATCAGCGCCTTGGTATAGTCGGTCTGCGGCCGTTCGAAAATCTGTTCGGACGGGCCGGCTTCGACGATCCTGCCATTGCGCATGACGATGACGTCGTTGGCAAGCGCACGGATGACCTTCAGATCGTGGCTGATGAACAGATAGGCGAGGTCGTGCTTCGCCTGCAGGCTGCGCAGGAGGTCGACCACCTGCGCCTGGACGCTCATGTCGAGCGCCGAGGTCGGCTCGTCCAGCATGACGAAGCGCGGGTTGAGCACCATGGCGCGGGCGATGGCGATACGCTGGCGCTGGCCGCCGGAAAACTCGTGCGGATAGCGATTGCGCGTGGCGGGATCGAGCCCGACTTCCCCGAGCACATCGACAATGCGCTTGTCGCGCTCATCGGGCGACAGTTTTGGCTCGTGGATCTTCAGCCCTTCCTCGATGATCTCGGAGACCGACATGCGCGGGCTCAACGACCCGAACGGATCCTGGAAGACGATCTGCAGTTCGCGCCGCAGCGGCCGCATGGCGTTGAATGACAGCTCGTTGATGTCGCGCCCGTTGAACTGGATGGTCCCGGTCGACGAGATCATCCTGGCCAGCGCCAGGCCGAGCGTCGTCTTGCCCGAGCCGGATTCGCCGACGACGCCGAGCGTCTGGCCGGCGCGCACAGTGACGTCGATGCCGTCGACCGCCTTCACATTGTCGACGGTGCGCCGGAAAAAGCCTTTCTTGATCGGAAACCAGACTTTTATGTCCTGGCCGGTCATCACTGGCCTGGCGGCCGCGTTGGCGGCCGGCGGCTTGCCCTTGGGTTCGGCCGCCAAAAGGTGCCGCGTATAGCTGTGCTGCGGGCTGGCGAAGATTTCTTTCGTCGGCCCGGTCTCGACGATCTTGCCCTTGGTCATCACACAGACCCGGTCGGCGATCTTTCTGACGATGCCGAGATCATGGGTGATGAACAGCATCGACATGCCTTTGCGGCTCTTCAACTCCGCCAGCAGTTCGAGGATCTGCGCCTGCACGGTGACGTCGAGCGCTGTCGTCGGCTCGTCGGCGATCAGCAGTTCCGGCTCGTTGGCCAGCGCCATGGCGATCATGACGCGCTGGCGCTGGCCGCCGGAAAGCTGGTGCGGATAAGCGTCGAGCCGCTTCTCCGGCTCGCGGATGCCGACCTCGTTGAGCAGCTCCAGCGTGCGCGCCTTGGCCTGGCGGTCGCCTAGCCCCTGGTGCAGCGTCAACACCTCGACGATCTGCTGCTCGATCGTGTGCAGCGGGTTGAGCGAGGTCATCGGCTCCTGGAAGATCATGGTGATCTTGTTGCCGCGCACACGGCGCAATGCCTTCTCGTCGGCAGCGAGCAGGTCGGCGCCCTGGAACAGGATCTTTCCCGACGGATGGCTGGCGGCGGGATAGGGCAGCAGCTTCAGCACCGACAGCGCCGAGACCGACTTGCCGGAGCCGGATTCGCCGACCAGCGCCACCGTCTCGCCCTTGGCGATGTCGAAGGAGATGTGGTCGACGGCCATCGACTGACGGCCTTCCTGCGCGAAGGCGACACTGAGGTCGCGCACCGAAAGGAGAGGGGCTTCGCTCATCTGAACGTCTTGCGCGGATCGAAGGCGTCGCGGGTCGCTTCGCCGACGAAGACCAGCAGCGACAGCATCAGCGAGATGACGACGAAGCCGGAAATGCCCAGCCATGGCGCGTTGAGGTTGCGCTGCGCCTGCTTGAGGAGCTCGCCCAGCGAGGCCGAGCCGGGCGGCAGGCCGAAGCCAAGGTAGTCGAGCGAGGTCAGCGTCGAGATCGAGCCGCTGAGCAGGAAGGGCAGGAAGGTCAGCGTCGCCACCATGGCGTTGGGCAACAGATGCCGGAACATGATCGTACCGTTGGGTACGCCCAGCGCGCGCGCGGCGTTGACATATTCGAAGTTGCGGGCGCGCAGGAACTCGGCCCGCACTACGCCGACCAGCGCCACCCAGGAGAACAGCAGCATCAGCCCGAGCAGGATGAAGAAGCCGGGCGGCAGGATGGCGGCGACGATGAGGAGCAGATAAAGCACCGGGATCGCCGACCAGATTTCTATGAAACGCTGGAACAGAAGGTCGGTCCAGCCGCCGAAATAACCCTGCAATGCGCCGGCCGTCACGCCGATCACCGCCGAGCCGGCGGTGAGGATAAGGCCGAACAGCACCGAGACCCTGAATCCGTAGACGACGCGCGCCAGCACGTCGCGGGCCTGATCGTCGGTTCCCAGCCAGTTCCAGTTGCCGATGACGCAATTGGGGTCGGCGGCACCTTGCGGATACTGGTTGCAACGTGTCTGGACGTCGTAGAGCCAGGACGGCTTGGTCGGCGCCGCCTCCGGGATGGCGTTGTTGACGGTCCGGTAGGAGTAGCGGACCGGTGGCCAGATCATCCAGCCATGGGCATTGATCTCGTCCTGGATGACCGGGTCGCGGTAGTCGGTGACCGCATAAAAGCCGCCGAACTTCTCCTCGGGATAAGCGACCACGACCGGAAACAGGATTTCGCCCTTGTAGGAGACGAGGACCGGCTTGTCGTTGGCGATCCATTCGGAAAACAGCGACAGCACGAAAAGCACGAGAAATATCCACAACGACCAGTAGCCGCGCCGGTTGGCCTTGAAATTCTGCAGCCGCCGCTGGTTGAGCGGCGACAGCCAGGGCCGTGCGATCCGCTCCGGCGCCGTTTCGGCTGCGGCCCCGGCCATCAGACGTCCCTCCGCTCGAAGTCGATGCGCGGGTCGACCCAGGTATAGATCAGGTCGGACAGCAGCCCGACGATCAGGCCAAGCAGCGAGAAGATGTAGAGATTGGCGAACACCACCGGATAGTCGCGCTCGACCACCGACCTGAAACCGAGCAGGCCGAGGCCATCGAGCGAAAAGATGTTCTCGATCAGCAGCGAGCCGGTGAAGAAGGCCGAGATGAAGGCGCCGGGAAAGCCGGCGACCACGATCAGCATGGCGTTGCGGAAGACGTGGCCGTAGAGAACCCGCCGTTCCGACAGGCCCTTGGCGCGCGCGGTCACCACATACTGCTTGCGGATTTCCTCGAGGAACGAATTCTTGGTCAGCAGCGTCGTGGTGGCGAAGGCCGACAGCACCAGCGCCGTCAGCGGCAAGGTCATGTGCCAGAGATAGTCGACGATCCGCGCCGGCCAGGACAACTGGTCCCAATTGTCGGAGGTGATGCCGCGCAGCGGGAACCAGTCGTAGAACGATCCGCCGGCAAACAGCACCATCAGCAAGATGCCAAACAGGAAGCCCGGAATGGCGTAGCCGACAATGACGACGCCGCTGGTCCATACGTCGAATGCCGAGCCGTCCTTGACTGCCTTGCGGATGCCGAGCGGGATCGAGATCAGGTAGGACAGCAGCGTGATCCACAACCCGATCGAGATCGACACCGGCATCTTCTCCAGGATCAGATCGATCACTGAAATGTCGCGGAAATAGCTGTCGCCGAAATCGAACCGGAAATAGTTCCACAGCATCATGCCGAAGCGCTCGAGCGGCGGCTTGTCGAAGCCGAACTGCTTTTCCAGCTTGGCGATGAATTCGGGGTCGAGCCCTTGCGCGCCGCGATATCTCGAACCGGCATCGCCGGCCACGTCGAAATTGCTGGCGCCGGCGTCACCGCCGCCGCCGCCAAGGCGATCGCTGCCGCCCTGGTTGGTCAGCCTGGCGATGACCTGCTCCACCGGCCCGCCCGGCGCGAACTGGATGACGGCGAACGACACCGCCATGATGCCGAACAAGGTCGGGATCATCAGCAGGATGCGGCGCAGGATATAGGCGCCCATCAGAAATGGTCCTCCGTGAGGGAGAGCACCGCTTCAGGCCAATTGTCGACGCCAGCGCCGCCCCTCATTGTCCTACCGGACATTTCTCCCCGTATAGTGACGGGGAGAAAGGGGCTGGCCGCAATCTCGGCGCTTTTACTGCCACGCTTGTGATTGGCGAAACCATCGATGAAAGCGCCCCTCTCCCCGTCGCTATACGGGGAGAGGATGCCGGCAGGCAGGTGAGGGGCGGCGCCGGCGCCCGCAAAAAATTCACCCTTTGCCAATCTTTGCCGCCTTGTCCTTGTCGAACCACCACAGCGCCTCGACCGGAAAGCCGAAATCGGGCTTCTGCTCGGGAAAGCCGAACATGTCCCAATAGGCGACTCGGTGATTCGCGAGATAATATGTTGGAATCCAGTCTAGCCGCGCGCGCAAGACCCGATCGAGCGCTTTGAGCCCGGTGATCAGTTCGACCCGGCTCTGCGCCTTGCCGGCTGCCTCGATCAGTGCATCGATGGCCTTGCTTTCCGTGCCGGGATAATTTCGCATCCCCGGCGTTTTCGCCATCCGCGAGTCGTAGAGTATCTCCAGGCCGTCGGCAGTCGGCGTCGCCCCGATCGACCAGGCGAGCAGGGTGAAATCGAAATCGAAATTGCTCTGCCGCTGTTCATATTGCGTCGAATCGACCTGCCGGATCGAAGCGTCGACGCCGATCGTTTTCATGTTCTCGGCCCACGGCGACAAAAGCCGAACGATGCCGTCGTCCTCGGCCAGCATTTCCACCCGCAGTGGCTCGCTCTTTTCATTGACAACGAAATTGCCCGCCCGCTTCCAGCCGGCTTCGGCAAGCAGTCTCGAAGCCGCGCGCAGCAGCTTGCGGTCGTGGCCCGAACCGTCGGAGACAGGCTGCATCACCGCTTCGCCGAAGGTTTCCGGCGGCAACTCGGCTCGGAACGGCTCCAGCAGGGCCAATTCCTCGGGCGAGGGCAGGCCCTCGGCCTTGTAATCCGACCGCTCGAAATTCGATTGCGAGCGCTCGTAGGCGCCGTAAAACAGAACCCGCTTGGTCCATTCGAAATCGAAGCAATTGGCGATCGCGCGTCTGACGCGCACATCGCGGAATTGAGCACGACGCTGGTTCAGCGCGACAGCCTGCATGGATGGCGTTTTCTCGCCGGGAAATTCGCGTTTGACGACCCGGCCGTCCTTCAGTGCCGGAAAGTCGTAACCGGTTGCCCATACCCGCGAGGTAAATTCTTCGCGAAAATGCGTGTCCCCCTTCTTCAGGGCTTCAAACGCTGCCTGGCGATTGATGTAAAAATCGATGCGGATGCGGTCGAAATTATAGACGCCGCGGTTCACGGCCAGATCCCTGCCCCAATAGTCGGCGACGCGCTCATATTCGACGGTCTGTCCGGCCGCCACGCGCCCTATTTTGTAAGGTCCGGAGCCGAGCGGCGGTGTCATCGTCGAGGCATCGAAATCATTGACCGTATAAAAGGCTTTGGACACGATCGGCATGGCGACGATCGCAAGGATATTCTGCGCGGATTGTTTGCCGTTGAAGGTGAGGTCCACGGTAACCGGATCGGCCGCAACCGCTTCCGTCATATGCCGCAACGCCTGGGAGAGGTTCGGATGGCCCTTGTCCTTGTAAAGCTTCAATGCGAAGGCGACGTCCTCCGCGGTCATTGGCGAGCCGTCGTGGAAGCGTGCTTGCGGTCGTAGGCTGAAGCGGAAGCCATTGCGGTCCGGCGACAAGGTAACCGACTCGGCAAGCCGGCCATAGACCGCATCCGGCTCATCGAGTGCGCTAGCCATCAGCGAATCGAAACAGAGTTCGGTGCGCGGCGGCGATTCCCCTCTCAACACCAGGGAATTCAGCGTGTTGAACGTCAGGAAGCTCTGATTGAAAGTGGAGTTCGGCGGTGCGAAATTCATCTGGCCGCCCTTGGGCGCGTCCGGATTGACATAGTCGAAATGCGTGAAACCTGGGGAATATTTGAGGTCGCCGAAGGCCGACAGACCATGCAGCTTGACCCCCGTCGGGATGGCGGCGAAGGCGCGGCCGGGCAACAGCGCTGCCGTCGTGGCCGCGACGCCCAAGGCCAGAAAGTCGCGGCGGGCCAGCGAGACGCGGCGGGGGAGCGCCGCCATCAATTGCCACTCTTGTATTTTGCCGCCAGCGCGTTTTCCTTGTCCGCATCGATCCACCAGGAATTCTGGTCGACGCCGCTATAGGCCGGCTGCTTTTCCGGGATGCCGAACTTGTTCCAGTACGCTATCCAGACCGCCGACCGATGGTGTTGCGGCACGACATAGTAATTCCACAGCAGCACCCGGTCGAGCGCATGGGTGGCAGCAACCAGATCGTCACGGTCGGTCGCGAAGATGACGCGGTCGACCAGCGCATCGACGACCGGATTCTTGATGCCGGCGTAGTTGCGCGATCCAGGCGTGTCTGCGGACTTGGAACTCCAGAAGTCACGCTGCTCGTTGCCAGGCGAATCCGACTGCCCCAACTGCGATATGGTGACGTCGAAATCGAAATTGTTGAGGCGGTTGATGTATTGGGTCTGGTCGATCAGCCGCAGCGTGGCGTCGACGCCGATCTTGCGCAGATTGGCGATATAGGGACTGGAAAGGACCTGGTCGGTATCGTTCCAGCCGAGGATTTCGAACTTGAACGGCTCGCCTGTCTTGGCATTGACCATCTTGCCGCCCTTGATCACCCAGCCCGCCTTGGCGAAGAGATCGACCGCAGTCTTGAGATACTTGCGTTCCGCCTGCGGCGAATCGTAGACCGGCAGCTTGAATTCCTGGGTGAAGACTTCGGGCGGCAGCTTGTCGCGATATTGCTCAAGGATTTCCAACTCCTTGCCTTGCGGCAGGCCGCTCGATGCCAGTTCGGTGCCTTGGAAGTAACTGCTGGTACGGGTGTTGGAACCGAAGAACAACGTACGATTCATGGCCTCGAAGTCGAGCGGGTAAGTCAGCGCGGCGCGCACCAGACGATCCCCAAACAGCGGACGCCTCGTGTTGAGCATGAAGGCCTGCATCGGTTCGGGTGAGGCGGTCTTGAATTCCTGCTTGATAACATCGCCGGCCTGGACCGCCGGGAAATTATAGGCGGTGTTCCAGCGCCTCGAACTGTTTTCCGACCTGATGTCATGCAGTCCGCCCTTGGTGAAGGCCTGCCAGGCGGCATTGTCGTCGAGAAAGTAGCTGAAACGCTGCCTGTCGAAATTTTCTCGGCCGATCTTCACCGGCAGCTTGGCAGCCCAGTAGTCCGGAACCCTCTGCCAGATGATTTCAGAGCCCGGCTTGAAGCTGGCGATCTTGTAGGCGGCCGACCCCAGCGGCGGCTCCTGCGTCGGCCTGGTGATGTCGCGCTTCTTGCCGGTGGCGTCGGTACCTTCCCACCAGTGCTTTGGCAGCACGACGAGATCGCCGAGAATCTTGGGCAGTTCCCGGTTGCCCTTCTGGTCGAAATGGAATTCCACCTCGCGGCCGGAAACCGCGACCGCATCGGTGACATTCTCGAAATAGCGGCTGTACATCGGGCTGTTGGCCTTCAGCACCTGAAACGACCAGATTACATCGTCGGTGGTGATCGGCTTGCCGTCATGCCATTTGGCCCGCGGATCAAGTCGGTAGGTCGCCGACGAATAGTCGTCGGGATGTTTGTAGGCGTCGGCGATCAGCGGATGGCTGACGCTGCCTTCGTCAGTCGCCTGCTCCATCAGCGTGTCGTAGAGCAATCCGCCGCCGAACGGGGCGAAGCCAGCCGCGGCGGAACCCTGGACGATATAGGGATTGAAGCTGTCGAACGTGCCAAGCACCACCGAATTCAGCGAGCCGCTCTTCGGCGCGTTCGGATTGACGTAATCATAGTGCTGGAAGTTGTCGCCATATTTGGAGTCGCCGATCAGCGACGAGGTGGTGCGCCATTCATCCGCCAAGGCTGCCTGCGGGCCGCCGGCAAAAGCCGCCACAACCAGCATCGATCTGAGAAACGTTCGGCCAACCGTCATGCCTTCTCCTCTGTGCGATAGCTGTTAGCGGACAATCTAGTTCATTTGACGCTCATGAAAACCGCGACAGGCCGGCTTTGTCGCCGCACATGCGCTTTTCCAATTGAAAAAGCCGGGCTGAACCCGGCTTTTCTAAGAGTTTGTCCATGACAATTGCGTTATTGCGCTGGAGCCGGTGCGGGAGCAGCAGGGGCCGGAGCTGGTGCGGCCGGTGCCGCACCCTCTGCCGGCTTGGCCGGCGCCGCGCCTTCGGCGGGCGCGGCTGCATTCTCGGCCGAAGCGCCGGGTGTCGGCAGCGGCTTCGGATTGTCCGACAGCGTGCGCAGATAGGCGATGACGTTGGCGCGGTCCTCGTCCTTCGGCAGGCCGGCGAAGCCCATCGCCGTGCCCTTCACCAGCTTCTTCGGCGAAAGCAGAAAGTTATTGAGGTGGTCGTACGTCCATTTTTCCGCGCCGCCCTTGGAAAACTCTTTCATGCCGGCCGAATAGGCGAAGCCCGCATGCTCGGCGATGGGACGGTCGACGATATCCCAGAGATCAGGGCCGACCTTGTTCGGTCCACCTTTTTCGCCGGTGTGGCAGGCCTGGCACTTCTTGAACACGGACGCACCCGCCTCGACATTGGCGTTGGCCAGGAGGTCGGCGATCGGCTTGGCTTCGGCGGGGGCTGCCGGGCCGCCCTCGGCAGGCTCCTCGGTCGCCTCGATGGCGTAGCCGGGTTTTTCCGGTGCTGGGGAGGCGAACAGCGCGTCGGATATGATGCCGACCGAGAAGACGACGAACACGGTTCCGAGCAGGCCGCCGATCAGCTTGTTGATTTCGAAAGAGTCCATACGCCCCAGGCTCCCTTTTCCGGCGGACCGATCCGTCCACTCCGTCCGTCGGTAATCGTGAACCACCCCGCGAGGCAGTCAAATCGGGCGGAAACTAGGTCTTTTGCTCTGGCGTTGCAACACCTATAAGGGCGCTTCCAGTGAGACCTTTTGCCACTTTTCCCTTCCTCTTTTTCGGATGCTTCATCACCCGATGTCCACGCTGATCCTCATCCCGGCCCGCATGGCCTCAACCCGCCTGCCGGGCAAGCCGCTGGCCGACATCGCCGGCGTTCCGATGATCGTCCATGTCGCCCGCCGCGCCGCCGAGGCCGGGCTCGGCCGGGTGGTGGTCGCTACCGATACTGACAGCGTGGCGGACGCGGTGCGGACGCACGGTTTCGAGGCGGTGATGACGCGCGTCGGCCACGAATCGGGCTCCGACCGCATCTTCGAGGCGCTGGCCACGCTGGATCCCGGGCGCAAGGTCGAAACGATCGTCAATGTGCAGGGCGACCTGCCGACAATCGATCCCGACATCATCAATGCCGCACTGAGGCCTTTCGAGGATGCGACGGTCGACATCGCCACTCTTGGCATCGAGATCGTCCGCGACGAGGAAAAGACCAATCCGAATGTCGTCAAGATCGTCGGCTCGCCGCTGTCGGAGACACGGTTGCGGGCCCTCTATTTCACCCGCGCCACCGCACCCTGGGGCGAGGGGCCGCTCTATCATCACATCGGCCTCTATGCCTATCGCCGCTCGGCGCTCGAGCGCTTCGTCGCGCTGAAGCCGTCGCCGCTGGAACGGCGCGAGAAGCTCGAGCAATTGCGGGCGCTGGAGGCCGGCATGCGCATCGACGCCGAGATCGTGCAGTCGGCGCCGTTCGGCGTCGACACGCCGGACGATCTCGAACGCGCCAGAACCGTCCTTTCAACCTGAGACATCTGGACACCTGAGACATTTGGCATGCCTGAGAAAACCAACAGAATAGCCTTCCAGGGCGAGCCGGGCGCCAATTCCGACACCGCCTGCCGCAACATGTTCCCTGATATGGAGCCGTTGCCGTGTCCGACCTTCGAGGATGCTTTCAACGCGGTCGAGACCGGCAAGGCCGACCTCGCCATGATCCCGATCGAAAATACGATTGCCGGGCGCGTCGCCGACATCCATCATCTCCTGCCGGAATCGAAGCTGCACATCGTCGGCGAATATTTCCTGCCGATCCATTTCCAGCTGATGGTTCTGCCGGGCGTCAGGCGCGACGAGATCAAGACCGTGCACAGCCACATCCACGCGCTCGGCCAGTGCCGCAAATATATCCGCAAGAACGGCTGGAAGCCGGTGGTCGCCGGCGACACGGCGGGCGCAGCCAAGCTGGTCGCCGAGCTGAAGGACCGCACCATGGCCGCGCTGGCGCCGGCTCTGGCCTCGACGCTCTATGGGCTCGACATCATCGAGCAGAATGTCGAGGACACCGACAGCAACGTCACCCGCTTCGTCGTGCTGACCAGGAACAGGCAGTGGGCAGAACGTCCCTCGGCCGAGGCCAGGATGATGACGACGTTCATCTTCCGCGTCCGCAACGTGCCGGCCGCGCTCTACAAGGCGATGGGCGGCTTCGCCACCAACGGCATCAACATGACCAAGCTGGAGAGCTACCAGCTCGGCGCATTCACCGCGACCCTGTTCTACGCCGATATCGAGGGTCATCCCGACGATCCGCTGGTAAAACTGGCGCTCGACGAGCTTGCCTTCTTCTCGCGCGAAATGCGGATTCTGGGCGTCTACCCGGCCAGCCAGTCGCGTGAGCAGTGGAAGGTGGCGGACTAGCTCAGCGCCTTGCCAGGTGACGAGCATCGGGCGACATTGCTGCGATGTGGCTTCTGAAACTGACGCTCGCGGTCGCTGGATTGTATGCGGTGATTGTTGCGGTCGTGTATGTGCTCCAGTCCTGGCTGATCTTTCCGGCCGGCCTTGCGGCTTTCGGACCCGATCTGCCGGCTGGGGCCCGCCATGTCGAACTGGCGACAGAGGATGGCGAGCGCGTCGTTCTGGTCCGCCTGCCGGCAAGGCAGGCGCCGGCCGAGCCACGCCCGCTGCTGCTGGGGTTCGCCGGCAACGCCTGGAACGCCGACGCACTTGCCCTCATGCTGCACCAGTTATTTCCCGAACATGAGGTCGCTGCGCTGCACTACCGCGGCTATGCGCCGAGCAGCGGCAGCCCGTCGGCCGCCGCCCTGTTCGAGGACGCCCGACGCGCCCTTGACCAGCTGGCCAGCGATGCCAAAGCCGGCATCCTCGCGATCGGCCTTAGCATCGGCGCTGCGGTTGCGGCCGATCTGGCGACGTCCCGGCCGTTGCGCGGCATCGTCATGGTGACCCCCTTCGATTCGCTGAGAGAACTCGCCGCTCACCACTATCCCTGGCTGCCGGTGCGCCTCTTGCTGCGGCACCGCATGGAGGCAGCGGAATCTCTGCGCGACCTCGATGTGCCCACGGCCGTCATCACCGCCGAGAACGACACCATCGTACCTGCGGCGCGTTCGGCGCCCCTGCGCGAGGCTGCCCGCGACCTGCGCAGCCACATCGCCATAGCGGCTGGCCACAACGACCTCTATGACCATCCCGACTTCGCCGGAGCGCTACGCGCCTCCGTTGCGGCGGTCATGAGCGATTGAAAAACAATTCGCAGATGTCGGAATTCCGGCGCGACATTCGTCCTTTGCTTGCCGCAATCGAAGAAGGGAGACGACGAGATGAAGGCCTGCCAATGAGCCCCACCATCACCGCCTTTGAACGGTCGCCCGATCGCGGCAGGGGACTGGCGCGCGACATGCGTGTTCGCTGGGCGCTCGAAGAAGTCGGCCAGCCTTACAAGGTTCGTCTCGTTTCGTTCAAAGCGATGAAGGAACCCGCGCATCTCGCGCTTCATCCTTTCGGGCAGATTCCGACCTTTGAAGAAGGCGATCTCGCGCTGTTCGAGTCGGGGGCGATCGTGTTCCATATCGCCGAGCGCCATGCGGGCCTGCTGCCAGACGAGGCGAATGCCAGGGCGCGCGCAATCTCATGGATGTTTGCCGCGCTAAACACCGTGGAGCCGCCGATCCTTGAACGCCAAACCGCCGTGCTCCTGGAGCGCGACGAGACCTGGCACGAACAGCGCCTGCCTATGGTCGAAGATCGCATCCGTGACCGGCTGGGCGAGCTTTCCGGTCGTCTTGGCGATGCCGACTGGCTCGATGGCGCGTTCAGCGCCGGGGACCTGATGATGGTGCACGTGCTGCTAAGGTTGAGCGGGTCGGGTATACTGGACGAATATCCGAACCTCTCCGCCTATGTCGCCCGCGGCGAAGCCCGGCCCGCCTACAAGCGTGCTTTCGCCGCTCAACTGGCGGTTTTCACCGGCAAGTCACCAACTTGACTCAGCGGCGCGTAGTCGATCTCCAAAAACGCCGCGACTTCCGGGATCCAGCGGTCGCGGACGAAGGCGACGTGGTCGGGATGGTCGTTGTAGCCGGAATAGGCAGCCTGATCGGCGAACTCCATCGAGAAGCCGAAGCGATAATCGTTCTTCGGGCTGACCTGCCGCAACTGCTCGAATTTCTCGACGCCCGGTATCGCCGCCAGTATTTTGGCGTCTGCCAGAAATTTTGCCTCCTCGGCCGAGTTCTCCTTGTGCTTCAGCCTGAACACCACTGTATGACGGATCATTTTTGCTTCCCCTGCAGGCTATACGCTGTCGGCCCAGGCGCGGATGAGGTTGTAGGCGATCGCCCCCTTCGGCGGCGTGACCAGGCCGACCGGATGCTCGCGGGCCAGCATCGACAGCACCTCGTCGCGAAAGAACCAGCGGCAGTCTTCCAACTCGTTGAGGTCGGCCTGGATGTCGTCGTTGAGCGGCTCGCCGAAGCAGCCGATCATCAGCGAATAGGGAAACGGCCAGGGCTGGCTGGCGTGATAGACGACGCGGCCAAGCCGGATACCGGCTTCCTCCAGCGTTTCACGGCGCACCGCCGCCTCGATCGTCTCGCCCGGCTCGATGAAGCCGGCAAGCGCCGAATACATGCCGGGCGCGAAATGCCGGCCGCGGCCGAGCAGGCATTTTTCACGCGTCGCCGTCAGCATGATCGCCACCGGGTCGGTTCGCGGAAAATGCTCGGTGGCGCAGGCCGGGCAAAGCCGCTTGTAGCCGCCGGCCCGCATCGCGGCTTCAGCGCCGCATTTGCTGCAGAAGCGGTGGCTGGCATGCCAGGCGAGCAGCGCTGCTCCTTGCGCCATCGCGCCGGCCGCCGCCTCGTCGATCAGCCCCTGCATGTAGACCGAGCGATAGTCGATAGCCTTGGTCGTATCGGGCAGCTGTTCGGGGTCGATGCGGGCCGGTACGGCGAGCACCGGGCCGCTGTCGGAAAAACCGAGCAGGACGCCACGGTCGAGCGACGCCTCGAGCGGCCGGCTTTCCTCGGCGCCGAACCAGGGGTCGAAGCCGCCACCAATGAGCTTCAGGTAGAGCCGCCCGCCATGCATCAGCAAAAGCCTGGCTGAAGGATCGGCGAGCGCCTTTTCGACGGAATCGTCGGCGCGGTTTTCCGATTGCCGGTCGATCATGTTGCCGGCAAAGCCGACGAACTGGCTCGGCTCGCGCAAGGGCGCGTCAAACAGGCGGAAGCTCATCGAGACTCAACTTCAGGATGGACACGGGATAGGCTTATAGCGCCGCCTTTATCTTCTGCGCAAACCGGCGGAGGTCCGAGCGCTCGTAGGGCTCGCGCATACCGTGCCCCCACACCGGGCCCGGCCAGCCGGGATCGCCTTCCGAGCGCGCGATGACATGAACATGTAACTGGCGGACGATGTTGCCAAGTGCACCGCTGTTTATCTTGGTGCAGCCGGTCACGCTTTTCAGCGCCTGCGCCACCATATTGGTCTCGAAGGTCAGCATCGCCTGGTCGAGCGGCGTCAAATCATGGATTTCCTCCGCGCCCGGCCGCTGCGGCACCAGAAGCAGCCACGGCCAGCGGCGGTCGTTCATCACGCGCAACTCGCACAGGCCGAGCCACATCAACTGCTCGCTGTCGGCCTCCAGACGAGCATCCAGCGTGAATCCGGCCTCGAGGCCCGGCGACATCGGCGTTTCCTTCACTTTTGTAGTATTTTTTTACTCCATGGACGCTAGAGCGGCGGCCGTTAGCCCGCAAGAGGGCGGCAAGCGAATCAAGGCCTATCGTGGCGATGATGGTCCGGCGAAGGACTCAGGGTATGGCCTGCCAAGACTTTGGGCTGGAATGAAGTCACCATCTCGCCCCCTCTGGTCTGCCGGCCATGGCTTTCGTTCATCTGTTCTTGCTTTGTGCCGGCCGCTATGCCAGTAGTTTCAACATGGTGCTTATTCGCGCCAGCGATCCGCCTCCGAGGCGGTTTTTTTATTTTCTGGTTTCGCCGCCTGTCACTGCGCCCTTGCATTTCATCGCCGGATTGCCGATATGGAAAGCGGGAGGTTGGTGGTGGACGGTCCACTCGCCAACCGGGTCAGGTCCGGAAGGAAGCAGCCCTAACGAGCCCGGAACGGGTCATTGTTCCAGCCTCCCACCTCTTCGCCTTTCTCGCGCGACATTGACGGCGCCAAGCCCTGCGGGCGAAACTATGCGCAGGAATCGGCCGCCTTGAGCCGCGGCCCTTGGAGCTTTACGGGCGAATGAGCGAAGCCGGAAATTCGGGAACGGAAAAGGCCGCCGCCTATCGCGTTCTGGCGCGCAAATACCGTCCTGCCAATTTCTCCGAACTGATCGGCCAGGAGCCGATGGTCCGCACCCTCACCAACGCTTTCGCCACCGGCCGCATCGCCCAGGCCTGGATGCTGACCGGCGTGCGCGGTGTCGGCAAGACGACGACGGCGCGCATACTCGCGCGGGCCCTGAACTACAAAACATCGACCGTCGACCAGCCTTCGGTCGATCTTGCCGTGCCGGGCGAGCATTGCCAGGCGATCATGGAAGGCCGCCATGTCGACGTCATCGAGATGGACGCCGCCTCGCACACCGGCATCGACGACATCAGGGACATCATCGAGCGCGTGCGTTACGCGCCGGTGTCGGCGCGCTACAAGGTCTACATCATCGACGAAGTGCACATGCTCTCGACGCAGGCCTTCAACGGCCTGCTGAAGACGCTGGAAGAGCCGCCGCCGCACGTCAAATTCATCTTCGCCACCACCGAAATCAGAAAAGTTCCGATCACCGTTCTGTCGCGCTGCCAGCGCTTCGATCTCAGGCGTATCGATGCCGGCACGTTGGTCGCGCACCTCTCCTCGATCGCCGGAAAAGAAGGCATCGCGGTCGATGACGACGCGCTGGCGATGATCGCCCGTGCGGCCGAGGGCTCGGCGCGCGATTCGCTGTCCATTCTCGACCAGGCGATCGCCCATGGCAGCGGCGCGGTCAGCGCCGAAGCGGTGCGCGCCATGCTCGGGCTGGCCGACCGCGCCCGCATCGTCGACCTGTTCGAACATGTGATGAAGGGCGATGTGGCGGCCGCACTGGCCGAATTCCGCAACCAGTACGACACCGGCGCCGATCCGGCCGCTGTGCTGACCGACCTGGCCGAGTTCAACCATCTCGTCACCCGGCTGCGCTTTGTGCCGACAGCCCTCGAGGACGCCTCGCTGTCAGAGGACGAGCGACGGCGCGGCGCCGATTTCGCCAAGGCGCTGTCGGTCAGGGTGCTGTCGCGGACCTGGCAGATGCTGTTGAAAGGCATTCCCGAGGTGCAGTCCTCCAACCGGCCGGTCAGCGCCGCCGAAATGGTGCTGATCCGGCTGGCGCATGCCGCCGACCTGCCGACGCTGGACGAGGCGCTGAAATCGCTGGAGAGCGCAGCGTCGGTGCCGAATGGCGCGCCACGCTCGAATGGTGCGCCCGCAAGCTCTGGCCCAGCAAATCCCGGTAATGGTGGCGCCAGCGCCGTGGCGCAGGCGCGGATGCCGACGGCCAATGGCGGCGCCCAGACGATGCGGCTGGTCGAACCCGAGCCGATGCCTGCGCCTTTCGTTCCGGCGCCGGAGCCGGTTGCCGATGCGCCGCCAGTGCCGGTTAAATCGCTGGCCGACATCGTCGCCCTTGCCGACGCCCAGCGCGACATCGCTTTCAAGGTGCTGGTCAAGCGCTGCGTGCGCCTGGTGCGCATCGAGCCGGGCCGTATCGACGTCAGCCTGACCGATGACGCGCCGAAGATGCTGCTCAATGATCTGACCGCCAAATTGCGCGCCTGGACCGGCCGCAACTGGCTGGTGTCGCTGTCGAAGGAGGCGGGCGGCCAGACGCTGGCCGAGATGGAATCGACCAAACGCGAAAACGCCCTCCTCGATGCCAAGAGCGACCCGACCGTCGCCGCCATCCTGGCGCGGTTTCCCGGCGCCAAGATCATCGACGTGCGTATTCCCGACGCACCGGAAGCCGATGCGGCGGAGGCAGAGGTTCCGATCGAGCCGGCCACCGACGAAGACGAAACCTGAGCATGATTCCGAAGGGTGGGAGCCGGTTTTCGGAGAAGATCGTGCTTAAACAAGAAACAAGTCAATCGTAGAGGACAACGCGATGAAAGATCTTCTCGGCCTGATGGGCAAGGCGAAAGAAATGCAGGCCAAGTTCCAGGCCATGCAGGACGAGATCGCCACGCTGGAAGCCACCGGACAGGCCGGCGGCGGCTTGGTCAGCGTGACGCTGACCGGCAAATTCGAGATGAAGGCGCTGAAAATCGACCCATCGCTGTTCAAGGAGGACGAGGTCGAGATTCTGGAGGATCTGCTCCTCGCCGCCCACAATGACGCCAGGGCCAAGGTCGAGCAGATGATGCAGGAAAAGACCCAGGCGCTGACCGCCGGACTGCCGATACCGCCGGGAATGAAGCTGCCGTTCTAAGGTGCTGTATGCCGGTCGAGCGAGCCCATGGCTTTGGCCCGGCCGGCCACGCTGCGAAGGCTGCGACGCTCGAAGGTCATGCCGTTACAATGGCCGAAGAGCGCAGCGGTCAACGCCCGCCTGACGGCCAGCTGTGTCCATTAGGCAACTCCGCTCACTTAATAACGCTTTAGCCATCTTTTTGCCCGAAAGTGTCTCATTCTTGCCGCAACCAGGGGTGGGCTGGCGACAGAATGAGGGGATATCTTTGATCGTGACCCGATGGAAGACGCCGTTGCTACTCGGCGTCATCACCTCTCCACTGTTTTTGGCCGCCTGCAGTCAGACCACGCACGGTCTGTCCGTGGCCAGCCTGACCGATACCGTCAGATCCCGGCCCTACAATCACACGGCGAAGGACAAGGAGTGCCTCCAGCGCGCGATGTTCTTCGAATCCAACCGGTCGAGCCGCGACGGCATGATTGCTGTCGGCACGGTGGTGATGAACCGGCTGCGCTCCGGCAAGCACGGCAACACCATCTGCCAGGTGGTCGGCGAGCGTGGCCAGTTCGCGCCGGGCGTGATGACACGGCCGATGAATTCGAAGGCGATGCCCGATGTCGAGGAAGCCGCCGAGGCGGTGCTCAGGGGCGAGCGCAAGGCCAAGCTGAAGAACTCGATGTTCTTTCACACCGCCGGCCTGCGTTTCCCCTACAAGAACATGCACTACACCATGGTCGCCGGCGGCAACGCCTTCTACGAAAAGCGCGGCCGGAACTGGAAACCGCTGCCGGACGAGCCCACAGTCGCCGTGGCGCAGGCGACGCCGCGGCGGTCGCGCGCCGCACCGGTGACGCTCATGGCCTCTGCGGCGCCGGCCGCCAAGTTAACGCCGACCAAGGCAACCTATGTGACGGCGGTCGCATCGCAACCGGCAAAGGTTGTTCCAGGGAACGCAACGCCGGAGAAGGTGACCTTTGTGGCGATGCAGGAGCCGGACGCCGCCCGTTTCGGCGGCACCGCCGGTGCGCAACCACCTACGTCATTTTCGGCGGCGCCGGCCGAGCCGACGATGTCGTTTGAATCGACACCCGAGAACACCGATGCCATCGGTGCGATGATCGCCGGCCAGGGCAGGCCGATGGAAACCTACTGAGCTATCGATAGTCGACGTCGGCGCCGCCCCTCATCTGCCTGCCGGCATCTTCTCCCCGAATAGGGACGGGGAGAAGGGGCTGGCCGCAACCTTGGCACCTTCCTGCGACGCTTCAGGTTGGCGAAATCTTTTGCAAAGGCGTCCTTTCTCCCCGTCGCTATACGGGGAGAAATGCCCGGTCCACCCTCCGCAGCTGCTGCGGAGGACGGGCAGGGCAATGAGGGGCAGCGCAAACCTCAGCGATTGTTCGCAACAGCCGCGCCGCAGGAGTGTTCCAAAACCCATTGAAAAATCCTAAACCGATGCGATGTCGAAACGAATCGCCGGTCCCGAGATCGAACGCCTGATCCAGCTCCTGGCCAAGGTGCCGGGGCTTGGGCCGCGTTCGGCCAGGCGGGCAGCGCTTCACCTCATCAAGAAGAAGGAGCAGTTGCTGTCGCCGCTCGCCGCCGCCATGAACGAGGCGGTCGACAAGGTGCGCATCTGCTCGACCTGCGGCAACGTCGATACATCCGACCCCTGCATAATCTGCACTGATCCGCGCCGCGACGCCGGCACGCTCATCGTCGTCGAGGACGTGGCCGACCTGTGGGCGCTGGAGCGGGCGGCGGCCATGAATGTCCGCTATCACGTGCTCGGCGGCTCGCTGTCGCCGCTCGACGGCATCGGCCCCGAGCAGCTCAACATTCGCTCGCTGGTTGACCGCGTCGCCGGTGGCGAGGTCAAGGAAGTGATCCTTGCCGTCAACGCCACCGTCGAGGGCCAGACCACCGCGCATTATCTCACCGACCAATTGTCCGGCTTCGATATCAAGGTGACGCGGCTGGCGCATGGCGTCCCGGTCGGCGGCGAACTCGACTATCTCGACGAAGGCACGCTGGCCGCGGCACTGCGCTCGCGGACGGCGTTTTGAGGCTGTTGGGGGGAGGTATTCTTGAGATGATTGCGTTCTGTGGCGCCCCCCTCTGTCCTGCCGGACATCTCCCCCACTTGGGGGGAGATTGGCTGTCATCCCGGCTTTCGCAAACCTCCAGCGTTGGAGGAAAAGCGCCGTGGTCAAAGCTGCCAATCTCCCCCCAAGTGGGGGAGATGTCCGGCAGGACAGAGGGGGGCGCCACAGAACGCGGACTTCGCGGACTGGCGATTTTTTTGGTCGCGCTAACCGGACTTTTGATTTCCACCCCCGCCTACGCCACAAAAATCGACACCCAGTTCCGCGCCTGGCTCGACAACGACCTCTGGCCTGAAGCCAACGCCAATGGCATCTCCAGAAAAACCTTCGACGCCGCCTTCGACGGCATCAAACCGAACCTCAAACTGCCCGACCTGGTGATGCCGGGCAAAAAGGCGACGACGCCGAAAAAGCAGCATCAGGCGGAGTTCGGTTCGCCCGGCGCCTATTTCGCCGAAAAGACGGTTCGCGCCGTGACCGCTGGTGGCCGCACGCGCAAGGCGGCCAATGCCAGGACGATCGCCGCGATCGAGAAGCGCTACGGCGTGCCGGGCGAGGTGCTGCTGGCGATCTGGGGCCGCGAGAGCGGCTTTGGCGCGGCGAAGATGCCCTACGACGCTTTCGAAGTGCTGGGGACCAAGGCGTTCATGGCGACCAGGAGGGACTTCTTCCGCACCGAGCTTATGGCAGCGCTCGAGATCGTCGAGCGCGGGCTGGCCCCGGTCGGCGCGATGAAATCGTCATGGGCCGGCGCACTCGGCCAGCCGCAGTTCATGCCGAGTTCGTTCCTCAAACATGCCGTCGACTTCGATGGCGACGGTCGGGTCGACATTTGGAACTCGGTGCCGGACACGCTGGCCTCGATCGCCAACTACCTCGTCCATTATGGCTGGGTGAAGGGCCGCGGCTGGGGTTTTGAGGTGACGGTGCCGGAAGCGGTCTCCTGTTCGCTCGAAGGCCCGGACCAGGGCAAGCGGATTTCCGAGTGGGCTGATCTGGGCATCAAGCGCATCGCGGCAAGACCGGTCCCGGCGCGCGAATTGAAGGCCGAAGGCTTTCTTCTGATGCCGGCCGGGCGCAGCGGTCCAGCCTTCATCGTCACGCCCAATTTCTACGTGCTGAAGCAATACAACACCAGCGATCTCTACGCCCTGTTCATCGGCCACGGCGCTGACCGCATCGCCAATGGCGACAGCAATTTTTCGGGGCGCTGGGGTGCGGTCGGCGGGCTCCACAGGTCCGACATCGCCACCTTGCAGCGGGCGCTGGAGGCCGAGGGCTACGACGTCGGCAGCGCCGACGGCCTGCCCGGTTTCAAGACGCGCCGGTCGATCGGCAAATGGCAGACCAGGAACGGTCGCGCCGCCACCTGTTTTCCCGACGCCGACCTGGTCACCGCGTTGAAATAGGGCGACTGCGGGTGTCGCTTCCGGCGGTGGTGGCTGCCTGATCTGGCCCAACAAACAGCTTCGCAAATGCTCGTTGCCGCGCCTGAAGCCGCCGGATATGGTGAGGCCGAACTGGATAAAAATCACCAGGACGACCGGTTCAGGGTCACCGTTCGATTAGACGCCGCGCGTCCGTTGGACGCGCAAAGGACGCTCTAAGACTTTGAACTACACATCGTTCTTGCCGAAAATCGATTCCGATTTTCGGGCCGATGTGTCAAGTGAATGCCAAACCCTGAGCCGGGAACTCAGGTCAACAAAAACAGGGAACAGTTAAAAATGATGATGGAAAAGTTTGCTCTACGCTCCCGCTTCCTGCTCGCCGGCGCAGCCATGTCCGCGCTGCTTCTGGCCGGTGCGCCTGCCCTTGCGGTCACGCCGGCCGACACGCTGGTCGAGGGTTTCGCCATCGACGACATCATCTCGATGGATCCGGGCGAGGCGTTCGAGCTGTCGACCGCCGAGGTCACCGGCAACACCTACGACCTGCTTGTCCGCCTCGACTTGAGCGACACCTCCAAGGTCAAGGGCGATCTCGCCGAAAGCTGGACTGTCTCCGACGACGGATTGACCTACACTTTCAAGCTCAAGCCCGGCCTGAAATTTGCCTCGGGCAATCCGATCACCGCGGCTGATGTCGCCTATTCGTTCGAGCGCGCCATCAAGCTCGACAAGAGCCCGGCCTTCATCATCGGCCAGTTCGGCATCAATGGCGACAACGTCACCGAGAAGGCCAAGGCCGTCGATGATACGACGTTCCAGTTCACCGTCGACAAGGCCTATGCGCCGAGCTTCGTCCTGAACTGCCTGTCGGCAACGGTCGCGTCGGTCGTCGACGCCAAGCTGGTCAAGGAACATGCTGCCGCGGTGACGCCCAGCGCCGACTACAAATACGACAACGACTTCGGCAACGCCTGGCTGAAGACCGGCTATGCCGGCTCCGGCGCCTTCAAGCTGCGCGAATGGCGGGCCAACGAGGTCGTCGTCATGGAGCGCAACGACAATTACCACGGCGAAAAGGCCAAGCTCGCCCGCGTCATCTATCGCAACATGAAGGAAAGCTCGGGCCAGCGCCTGGCGCTGGAGGCCGGCGACATCGACGTTGCCCGCAATCTCGAGCCGAACGACCTCGACGCCATCGCCAAGAACGCCGATCTCACCACCACCAGCGCGCCGAAGGGCACGGTCTTCTACATCAGCCTCAATCAGAAGAACCCGAACCTCGCCAAGCCGGAGGTTCGCCAGGCCTTCAAATATCTCGTCGACTATGATGCCTTGAGCTCGACCATCCTCAAGGGCATCGGCGAGATCCACCAGACCTTCCTGCCAAAAGGCGTGCTTGGCGAGCTGGACGAAAATCCGTTCAAATTCGACCTCGCCAAGGCCAAGGAACTGCTCGCCAAGGCCGGCTTGGCCGACGGCTTCAGTGTCACCATGGACGTACGCAACACCCAGCCGGTGACCGGCATGGCGGAATCGTTCCAGCAGACGCTCGGCCAAGCCGGCGTCAAGCTGGAGATCATTCCCGGCGACGGCAAGCAGACGCTGACCAAATACCGCGCCCGCAATCACGACATCTATATCGGCCAGTGGGGCCAGGATTATTTCGATCCGAACTCCAACGCCCAGACTTTCGCCAGCAACCCCGACAATTCGGATGAAGGCAAGACCAAGACGCTGGCCTGGCGCAACGCCTGGGATATTCCGGACTTGACCAAGCAGACCGAATCGGCCCTGCTCGAGAAGGATCCGGCCAAACGCGCCGCAATGTATCAGGATCTGCAGAGGAAGATTCTCGAAACCAGCCCTTTCATCATCGTTCACCAGCAGCTGGAAGTGGCCGGCCTGCGCAAGAACCTCAAGGGTTTTGCGCTCGGCCCGAGCTTCGACACCAATTTCGTCAGCCAGATCACCAAGGAATGATGCCGGCGGACGCGCCGCATGAGTACTGTTGAAAGCGAAGCGACGGCAGGGCGCGGCAGCGCCCGCGCTGTCGCTGTCGCCTCGTCGATCGCCCGTTTCCTGGTCATCGCGATAACCACCTATCTCGGTCTTCTCGCGGTGACCTTCTTCATCGGCCGGGTGATCCCGATCGACCCGGTGCTGGCGGTGCTCGGCGACCGGGCGCCGGCCAATGTCGTCGAGCGCACCCGCCGCGAGATGGGGCTCGACCTGCCCCTGATCGAACAGTTCTACATCTATGTGAAGAATGCCCTGAACGGCAATTTCGGCACCTCGGTGCTGACCACCAATCCGGTGATGACCGACATCCGCCGCGCCTTTCCGGCGACGATCGAGCTGGCGACGCTGGGAACGCTGATCGGTGCTTTGCTTGGTGTGCCGCTCGGCGTGCTGGCCGCGGTCCGGCGCGGCAGCATCATCGACCAGATCGTGCGGATCATCGGCTTGGTCGGCTACTCCGTGCCGATCTTCTGGCTGGGACTGCTGGCGCTCGTGCTGTTCTACGCCAGGCTGCAATGGGTGGCTTTTCCCGGCCGCCTCGATATCGTCTACGAATACACCTTCACCCCGATCACCGGCTTTTATCTCCTGGATGCGCTGTGGCAGCGACAGTGGGATGTGTTTCGCGATGCCTTCCGCCACATCATCCTGCCGGCCTCGCTGCTTGGCTATTTCTCGCTCGCCTACATCAGCCGGATGACGCGATCGTTCATGCTGAACGAGCTTGCCCAGGAATATGTCGTCGCGGCGCGCGCCAAGGGCCTGTCGGAAACACGCATCATCTGGGGCCACGCGCTGCGCAACGCCGCGGTGCCGATGGTCACGGTGATCGCGCTTTCCTATGCCGGCCTGCTCGAAGGCTCGGTGCTGACCGAGACCGTTTTTTCATGGCCGGGCATCGGCCTCTACATCACTAATTCCCTGCAGAACGCCGACATGAACGCGGTGCTCGGCGGCACCATCATCATCGGCTCGGTGTTCATCGGCATCAATCTCCTGTCCGACCTGCTCTACCGGGTGCTTGATCCGAGGACCAAAGTGAGATGAGCGCTGAAGCGATACAAAGCCGTCGCGACTGGCTGCTCAGCGAGCGGCCGGCGTCGCGCATGCAGGCCAGGCTCGGCCGCGCCTATGTCGCGTGGCGGCGCTTTTCAGCCAACCGGCTGGCGTTTCTCGGCCTGCTCATCATCATCGCTTTGCTGGTGGTCGCCGCCTTTGCCGATGTGCTGGCGCCCTATTCGCCGACATTCGGCGACCTCAAGGGCTCGCGGCTGCTGGCGCCAAGTGCCGAGCACTGGTTCGGCACCGACGACCTCGGCCGCGACATCCTTTCGCGCGTCATCTTCGGCTCGCGTTGGACGCTTTACGTCGTCATTCTCGTCGCAGTCATCGCCGCTCCTATCGGCCTGCTGGTCGGCACCGTCGCCGGTTATGCCGGCGGCTGGATCGATGCGATCCTGATGCGTATCACCGACATCTTTCTCGCCTTTCCGAAGCTGATCCTGGCGCTGGCCTTCGTCGCCGCACTCGGCCCCGGCATCGAGAATGCGGTGCTCGCTATCGCCGTCACCTCATGGCCGCCCTACGCCCGTATCGCGCGTGCCGAAACGCTCACCGTGCGCAATTCGGATTACATCAAGGCGGTGCAATTGATGGGCGCCTCGCCGTTCCGCATCGTGCTGCGCCACATCATGCCGCTCTGCATCTCCTCGCTGATCGTCAGGGTGACGCTCGACATGGCCGGCATCATCCTGACCGCCGCCGGTCTCGGCTTCCTCGGCCTCGGCGCGCAACCGCCGCTGCCGGAATGGGGCGCGATGATCGCGTCGGGCCGCCGCTTCGTGCTCGACCAATGGTGGGTGGCCGGTGCACCGGGCTTTGCCATCCTCTTCGTCAGCCTCGGCTTCAACCTGCTCGGCGACGGCCTGCGCGACGCGCTCGACCCGCGCAGTGGTGACCAATGAGCACGCTTCTCGAGGTTGACGATCTGCGCGTCACCTTCCCGACGCGCACCGGCCGGATCGAGGCGGTGCGCGGCGTCTCCTTCTCGCTCGGCCGCGAACGGCTCGGCATCGTCGGCGAGAGCGGTTCCGGCAAGTCGCAGACCGGCCGCGCCATCATGGGCCTGACCCCGCCGCAGGCCGAGGTCACGGCCAGGAAACTTGCCTTCGACGGCACCGACCTGCTCGCGGCCTCGCCCCGCGACCGCCGGGCGCTGCGCGGCAAGCGCATCGCCATGATCCTCCAGGATCCAAAATACTCGCTCGACCCGGTGATGAGCATCGGCCGCCAGATTGTCGAGACGCTGCGCACGCATGAGAAGGTCGGCAAGGCGGAGGCCCGCGACCGGGCGCTCGCCATGCTGGAGGCGGTGCAGATCCGCGATCCCGCCCGTGTCTTCGACTTGCATCCGCACGAGGTGTCGGGCGGCATGGGCCAGCGCGCCATGATCGCCATGATGCTGATCGCCGGGCCGGAGATGATGATCGCCGACGAGCCGACCTCGGCGCTCGACGTCACCGTTCAGCTCGACGTGCTCGGCATCCTCGACAGGCTGGTCAGCGAGCGCGGCATGGGCCTGATCTTCATCTCGCACGATCTGCGCCTGGTCTCGTCCTTCTGCGACCGGGTGATCGTCATGTATGCCGGCAAGGTGGTCGAGCAGCTCAAGGCGTCGGAGCTCGGCCGCGCCCAGCATCCCTATACGCGCGGCCTGCTCAACTGCATGCCCAAGATCGGCGCCGACCGCCACCCGCTGCCGGTGCTCGACCGCAAGCCGGAGTGGGCGGCATGACGGCAGCACTTTCTGTCGACAGGCTGGAGGTGGTCTTCGACCGCTTTCGCGCGCTGAAGGGTATCAGCCTCGAGGTGCAATCCGGCGAATCCTTCGGCCTGGTCGGCGAATCCGGCTCCGGCAAATCGACGCTGCTGCGGGCGATCGCCGGCCTCGCGCCGGCCGCTTCGGGCAGCATCACCGTCAACGGAAAAAAACTCGGCAAGCGCCGCGACAAGGCCTTCTATCGCGAGGTGCAGATGGTCTTCCAGGACCCCTACGGCTCGCTGCATCCGCGCCAGACCGTCGACCGCCTGCTGCAGGAGCCGCTCGCCATCCACGGCTTTGCCGATGGCGAGAAGCGCATCCAGCGGGCGCTCGACGAGGTCGGGCTCGGCACCGGCTTCCGCTTCCGCTATTCGCATCAATTGTCGGGTGGCCAGCGCCAGCGGGTGGCGATTGCGCGGGCGCTCATCCTCGAACCGGCGATCCTGCTGCTCGACGAGCCGACCTCGGCGCTCGACGCTTCCGTGCAGGCGGAGGTGCTCAACCTGTTGGAAGACATCCGGCGGCGGCGCAAGCTGACCTTCCTGATGGTCAGCCACGACCTCGCCATCATCACCCATATGTGCGAGCGGCTGATGGTGATGCAGCACGGCGAGGCGGTCGAGCATCTCACCGCTGATGACCTCGTCGAGCGCCGCGTCAGCAAGGATTATACGCGCAATTTGCTCAGGGCGAGCGACGGGTTTGTGCGGACTGCGTGAGTCAAATCAGCTGTCCGCGAAGGAATGCGACCTTAGCGGCGGCAGGCCCAATCGCCTGGCGGCGGTGCCAACTTGAGGAAAACGTGAAATAAGGTCAGAACAGGTCTTAGCATATACCAAACGAGAACGGGCGCCGGCCCGGTGAGGGAACATCATGAAGAACTCAGCCATCTCCGAACGCAAGAACCAGTCGATCTCGCGCGGCGTCGGCATGACCACGCAGATTTATGCCGACCGCGCCGAGAACTCGGAAATCTGGGATGTCGAGGGCCGTCGCTACATCGATTTCTCGTCCGGCATCGCCGTCGTCAACACCGGCCACCGCCATCCCAAGGTGATCGAGGCGGTCAAGGCGCAGCTCGACCGCTTCACCCATACCTGCCACCAGGTGGTGCCCTATGAGAGCTATGTCAGGCTGGCCGAACGGCTGAACGGCTTGCTGCCGGGCAAATTCGACAAGAAGACGATTTTCGTCACCACCGGTGCCGAAGCGGTGGAGAACGCCATCAAGATCGCCCGCAACGCAACCGGCCGTCCGGCGGTCATTGCCTTTGCCGGCGGCTTCCATGGCCGCACCTTCATGGGCATGGCGCTGACCGGCAAGGTTGTTCCCTACAAGGTCGGCTTCGGCGCCATGCCGGCCGATGTTTTCCACGCGCCGTTCCCGGTGGCGCTGCATGGGATCACGGTCGCCGATTCGCTCGCCGCGCTCGACCGGCTGTTCAAGGCCGATGTCGATCCGGCCCGCGTCGCCGCCATCATCGTCGAGCCGGTGCAGGGCGAGGGCGGATTTTACGAGGCGCCGCGCGACTTCATGACCGCGCTGCGCAAGATCTGCGACCAGCACGGCATGCTGTTGATCGCCGACGAGGTGCAGACCGGTTTTGCCCGCACCGGAAAGATGTTCGCCATGGATCATCACGAGGTGGCGCCCGACATCACCACCATGGCCAAGAGCCTTGCCGGCGGCTTCCCGCTGTCGGCGGTCACCGGCCGCGCCGAGATTATGGATGCGCCCAGCCCCGGCGGGCTCGGCGGCACCTATGGCGGCAGCCCGATCGGCGTTGCCGCGGCGCATGCCGTGCTCGACGTGATCGAAGAGGAAAAGCTCTGCGACCGCGCCAACACGCTGGGCAACCGGCTGAAGCAGCGGCTGCAATCGATCCGCGACGACACGCCGGAGATCGTCGATATCAGAGGCCCGGGCTTCATGAACGCTGTCGAGTTCAACGATGTGAAGAAGGGCCTGCCGTCGGCCGAGATCGCCAATGCGGTCCGGCTGAAGGCGCTCGACAAGGGCCTGATCCTGCTCACCTGCGGCGTCTACGGCAACGTCATCCGCTTCCTCGCGCCAATCACCATCCAGGACGGCGTCATGAACGAAGCGCTCGACATCCTGGAAAGCTCGATCCGCGAGGTCCGCGCCGCCTGAGCGGATCTTTCTTCCCTTGTTGTGGGAGAAGGGAAGGATCAGCGCAGAAAACCGCCGTTCGCCGGCATCAACACATCCTTATTCGGCGGCGCGGACGGGCTCTACCTGCTGGAAAGCGGCGAGCGCCGCCTTCAATCCGTCCGGTCCCGTCGCAACCGTCTGCGGCGTCGGCGAAAAGCCGGCGCCGAGCATCTTGCGGCCAAGCATGTGGTCGCCAGGCCGGTTGACCGATTCGATGCCGAGCAGACGATTCCCAGCATAGTGGTAGATGGAGAACCGGTTCTCGTTGACGTCGCCCAGCACGACATGGCTGTCGCCGCCCGAAATCAGGCCGACCATCTGCAGCTTGATGTCACCGATATCGGACCAGAACCACGGCACCGCCGCAAAGGCGTCCGCATGGCCGACAACGGTGCGTGCTGCAAGACGCGCCTGGTCGGTCGCATTCTGCACCGATTCCAGCCGCACATCGCCACCGGTGAGCCAGTGCCGGTAGGAGGCGGCATCGCCGATGGCGAGGATTTCGGGCACCGACGTGCGCATCTGCTGGTCGACGCGGATGCCGTTGGCGATAGTGATGCCGGCGGCTTGCGCCAGTTCGACATTCGGCACGACGCCGATGCCGATGATGACCATCTGCGCCGGCAGCCGCTCGCCGGATGCGGTGATTGCCGCCGAGACATGGCCGTTCTCGCCTTCGAGCCGTGCAATCGTGGTGCCGGTGAGAATGCGCACGCCGGTCGCTTCCAGCCGCTGCCGCACGTGGCGCGCGATGATCGGCGCCACCGCCCGGCCGAGCAGCCGGTCGACCGCCTCGACCACGATGACCTTGCGGCCGGCCGCTGTGAGCGTCGCGGCGATCTCCAGCCCGATGAAGCCGCCGCCGAGGATGACGGCATCCTCGCTCTGCGCGCTCAATTCGCGGATCAGGCGCGCGTCGGCGAGCGAGCGCAGCGACACCACGCCCGAAAAATCCGAACCCGGCAGCGACAGCATGCGCGGCCGCGAACCGGTCGCCAGGATCAGCCGGTCGAACGGCAGTGTGCCGCCATCCGATAGCTCCAGCCTGCGGCCCCCGGCATCGATGCGATCGATGCGGACGCCCGGCCGGTAGTCGATCGCGCTGCCGGTATAAAAAGCCTCGCCGCGCAGCGGCTGCGGTTTGGCCTCCTGATCCTTGATGAAGGTCTTCGACAGCGGCGGCTTGTGGTAGGGCAGTTCGTCCTCATCGCTGATGAGGATCACGGGTTCGTCGTAGCCGTCCTCGCGCAGGCTGGCGGCCGCTTGCACGCCCGCATGACCCGCACCGACAATGACCACACCGTTTTTCATCGCAGCCCCAATTCCTCATCTCTCCTAGGCGTTATCCAAGTCTAGGACGTCTCGCCAAGTGGCGATTGTCTGACGCCGCCGCAAGACCACCCTTGCGGGTCGCACCCGGAATGGCGGTCTGTCAATCGTTCGTTCGACGGCGGCGCGGCAAATACGGCTAAAGTTGATACTTGCAGTTTAGAATAATTCTAAACTGTTGTTTCAATTGGCTTTTCTCTCTGAAATTGGTTGACTTCCGGCACCTTCATCGCTTTATGGAAGCGTGCGCGTCAAGCGCATCCCTTTGATGTCTGGGCCTTGAACCCTTTCGATTGGAGGCATTTCGATGTCTTTCTTCGGCAAACCGCGCTATGCCGCGGCCTGTATCTCGCTCAATGGCATGGACCTGCCTTGGCGCCGATTGCCTGCCGACGCGCCTTTGGCGCAGGCATTTTCACTGAATTCCCGAGGGAGATGACAATCATGAGAGCGATGATCACGGCGCGATATGGCAGCAGGCTTGCAGCGATAGGCGCCACGGTGGCCTTGACGGCGGCGATATTCGTGCTGCCGGCCAAGGCGGAAACCGATGCCAAGGCGGTCATCAAGACCTATTCCGATATTGCGCTCGCCAAATATGAGGATTCGCTGACCACGGCGCAGGCGCTCGGCAAGGCCGTCGACGCGCTGCTCGCCAAGCCTTCGGTGGAAACGCTCACCGCCGCCCGCGAGGCCTGGAAAGCGTCGCGCGTTCCCTATCAGCAGACCGAAGTCTATCGCTTCGGCAACGCCATCGTCGACGACTGGGAAGGCAAGGTGAACGCCTGGCCGCTGGACGAAGGCCTGATCGATTATGTCGCCGAGAACTACGGCACCGAGTCGGACGCGAATGCGCTGTATACCGCCAATGTGATCGCCAACAAGTCGATCGAGATCGACGGCAAGAAGATCGACGCCACCAATCTTACTCCCGAGTTCCTCTCCGGCACGCTGCAGGAAGCCGGCGGCATTGAGGCCAATGTGGCGACCGGTTATCACGCCATCGAATTCCTGCTGTGGGGCCAGGACCTGCACGGCACCGGCCCGGGCGCCGGCGAACGGCCCTATACCGACTACGACCTCGCCAACTGCACCGGCGGCAATTGCGATCGTCGCGCGCAGTACCTGAAGTCGGCGAGCGAGCTTCTGGTTTCCGATCTGCAGGACATGGTCAACGACTGGAAGGAAGGCGGCGCAGCCCGCAAGAACCTTGTCGATGGCGAGCCGAAAGCCGGCATCTCGACCATCCTCACCGGCATGGGCTCGCTGTCCTACGGCGAACTCGCCGGCGAGCGCATGAAGCTCGGCCTGCTGCTGCACGACCCGGAAGAGGAGCATGACTGCTTCTCCGACAACACCTACGATTCCCATTTCTACGATGCCGTCGGCATTCGCGCCGCCTATAAGGGCAACTACACCCGCCTCGACGGCACCGTCGTCGAAGGACCGTCGGTATCCGACATGGTCAAGGAGGCCGATCCGGCGGTCGACAAGGAACTGTCGGACAAGCTTGATGTCACCGTCGCCAAGATGGAAGCGATCAAGGCGCGGGCGCTTGGCGGCGAGGCCTATGACCAGCAGATCGGCGAAGGCAGTACGCAAGGCAACGCCACCGTGCAGGCGGCGATCGACGCGCTGGTCGATCAGACCAAGTCGATCGAACGCGCCGTCGGCACCCTGAAACTCAATGCCATCGCCTTCGAGGGCTCGGACAGCCTCGATGCGCCGGACAAGGTGTTTCAGTAAGGCGTCGATGCCCGGAGCCCGAACCGAAGGTCCGCGTCGCGAAAAGTGGAAGTCGGTCTCGGCTTCAGGCTCCACTCAAGAAAATAAGCCACATGGCGCCGAGCACGCGCCGTCAGCCACACAGAGCAAATAATGCTGATCTGCCATTGCAACATCATCACCGAGAAGGAGATTGAGCAGACGATCGTCGGGCTGCTGGATCAGGATCCCTGGCAGCTTATCGTGCCGGCGAAGATCTATCATGCCATGCAGAAGCGTGGTCGCTGTTGCGGCTGCTTCCCAAATGTGGTCGAAACGATCATTCGGGTAACCGAAAATTACCACACCCGCTCGGAGGCGAGCGGCGTGGATGTCGTTTCACACCTGGATCGCGTCAGAGGCCTGCGCGTCCTATACGGGAGCAGAACCCATGAAAGGCGAACAACAGATCATAGAGCGGCTTAACGAAGCTCTGTTTCTGGAACTTGGAGCAGTCAATCAGTACTGGGTGCATTTCCGGCTGCTGGAGGACTGGGGATACGCCAAGCTGGCAAAGAAGGAACGCGCGGAATCGATCGAGGAGATGCACCATGCCGACCGGCTCGTGGCCCGCATCATCTTCCTTGAAGGCCATCCGAACCTGCAGTCGGTAGCGCCGCTGCGCATCGGACAGAATGTCAAGGAAGTGCTCGAATCGGATCTTGCCGGCGAGTATGACGCGCGCACTGCCTACAAACGGTCGCGCGAGATTTGTGACGAAGCGGGTGACTATGTGACGATGAAGCTGTTCGAGGATTTGTTGTCCGACGAGGAAGGTCACATCGACTTCCTCGAGACGCAACTCGACCTGCTCGCCTCGATCGGCGAGGAAAAATACGGCCAGCTCAACGCCGCATCGGCCGACGAGGCGGATTAGGGACATGCGGGAATGCGGCGCCGCTTAGACTACTTGCGCCGCTTGCGGCGGGCCGAGGATTGCGGCCTGCCGTCCCAGCACAACCCGCGATACGGCTGGCTTCGCCGGCTTTCGCCTGCCGTAGTGGTCGCGCTGACCGCCTCGGCGCTGGCCGGCGCGCCCGAACCGGCGGGTCTCGCCACCAGCCGTTCCGATCTGACGCCGAAGGATCTGGCGCGCGTCATTGCCATCGCCAGGCCGACCAGGGATTTCTCCAAGCCCGAGCAGTTCGAGCCGATGCAGGGCGGCGCCGGCACGTCGCGGAAAGGCGCCAACAAGGACGCTTTCTCGCAATCTTCCGCCAATATCACTTTCGAGGAACAAGGCACCTTCAAGCTCGGCAATGCTCTTTTCCGCAAGAACTGGGTGTCGTCGCCCTCGTCGACGCAGGCATCGGACGGGCTTGGTCCGCTGTTCAACGAGCGGGCGTGCCAGAATTGCCATCTGAAGGACGGTCGCGGTCATCCGCCGCAAGCCGACAGCGGCACCACCTCGATGTTCCTGCGGCTGGCGCGGCAGGCGAGCACCGAGGAGGAGAAAGCAGCGCTGGCCGCCGGCAAGGTGCTCAACTTCCCTGATCCGGTCTACGGCTCGCAATTGCAGGAACTGGCCGTTCCGGGCCTTCGCGGCGAAGGCAGGATGCGTGTCCTCTATCAAGAGCAAAAAGTCACCCTGCCTGACGGCACCGTGGTTTGGCTGCGCAAGCCGAGCTATTCGGTCGATGATCTTGCCAACGGGCCGCTCGATCCGCACACCACGCTTTCGCCGCGCTTGACGCCGCCGATGATCGGCCTCGGGCTGGTCGAGCAAATCGCGCCGGCCGACATTCTCGCCAGTGCCGATCCGGACGATCGCAACAGTGACGGCATCTCCGGCAAGCCCAACATCGTGCGCGACGGCCACAGCGGCGAGCCGACGCTCGGCCGCTTTGGCTGGAAGGCGCAGACCCCTTCGATCCGCCAGCAAGCGGCGGACGCATTTGCCGGCGACATCGGCATTTCGACGCCGGAAGTGCCGAACCACTGGGGCGATTGCACCGCGGCCGAAAAGAACTGCCTTGCCATGGCCAACGGCGTCCAGAAGCGCCTCGGCCCGGTCGAGGCGCCGCCGCCGGTCATGGACCTGGTCACCTTCTATTCGCAAAACCTCGCCGTGCCGGCGCGGCGCGATCTCGACAAGCCCGATGTGCTGGCCGGCAAGAAGCTGTTCTACGACATGGGCTGCATTTCCTGCCATACGCCGAAATTCGTCACCCGCCGCGGCACGCCCAACAAGGCACAGGCCTTCCAGCTGATCTGGCCCTATTCCGATTTTCTGCTGCACGACTTGGGGCCGGGCCTCGCCGACGGGCAAGCGGTGGGCGATGCCAGCGGGAGCGAATGGCGCACGCCGCCGCTGTGGGGCATCGGTCTTACCCAGACCGTCAACGGCAACACCTTCTTCCTGCACGACGGGCGGGCGCGCACCCTGACCGAGGCGATCCTGTGGCATGGCGGCGAGGGGCAGAAGGCGCGCGACCGCTTTGCCGCCGCCGCCGCGCCCGATCGCGGCGCACTGATCAAATTCCTGGAGTCTTTGTGATGTCGAAGCGTCTGGCGTTTGTCCTGGTTCTCCCGCTGGTCCTCGCCGGCGCATTGCCGGCGTCCGCAGCGGTGAAGGCTTCCGACGTGATCCAGCGAGCGATCGACGGCTTTGTCCGCCCGGCCTATGCACGCCTGCAAGACCATGCCGACAGCCTGAGCAAGGCAGTGCGCACGCTGTGCGACGCGCCTTCGCAGCACCATCTCGATGCGGCGCGCGCCGAATTCTCCGGCACCGTGGATGCCTGGTCGGTCGTCGAGATCATCCGCATCGGACCGATCACGCAGAACAACCGGCTGGAACGCATGCTGTTTTGGCCGGACCGCAAGAGCATCGGCCTGAGGCAGGTGCAGGCGGCGTTGGCCAGTAAAGACCGGACCGCCGCCGATCCGGCCCATCTGGCGACAAAGAGCGTCGCCATGCAAGGGCTCGGCGCGCTGGAATTCGTGCTTTACGGCGATGGCGCCGAGCGGCTCGCCGGCAAGGACGATCCCTATCGCTGCGCTTACGGCGCGGCCGTCGCCGGCAACATCGAAACGATTGCCGCCGAGGTCAGCGACGCCTGGAACAAGCCCGACGGCTTTGCAGCACTTTGGGCCAATCCGGGGCCGCAAAACGCACTCTACCGCGACGGCACGGAAGCGGTGACCGAATTGGTCGGCGTCTTCATTAACGAACTGGAGATCGTCCGTGACGTGCGCCTGAAAGGTTTTCTGGGCAGTAGCCCGCAGGCCGACAAGCCGAAACAGGCGATCTACTGGCGTTCACAAAACACCGCGCGTTCGCTGACCGGAAATCTTTCGGGCATGGACGCTCTGTTCCAGGCTTCGCAGCTTGGCGACGCGCTGTCGCCCGATGCGCGCTGGATGGCGGAATCGATCCACATCCAGCTCGTCAACGGCGCCGCCGACGCCACCGCCATCAGAGGCCCGATCGACAAGGCGCTTGCCGATCCGGCGCTGCGCCAGAAGCTCGACCACTTCTCGCTTGTGACATCCAGCCTGTCGACCCTCATCGGCACCAGGCTAACCGCCGAATTCGGCCTGACCGCCGGGTTCTCGTCGCTCGACGGAGACTGATTCTGAAAACGTCGCTGATCGACCGCCGCGACTTCCTGAGGGCTGCCGGGGCAGGCTTTGTTGCCGCGATGGCGCCGTCGGCATGGGCGAAGACGCTTGCCGCCGACGCCGTCTTCGCCACCGCTTTCGTCAAGCGCGACGGCAGCTATGGCGCGGCGATCCTGTCCGAGGCCGGCAAGGTGCTGCATGCCATCGACCTGCCCGCCCGCGGTCACGACGTCACCTTCGATCCGCTGTCGAAACGCTCGGTGGTCTTTGCCAGGCAGCCCGGCACTTTCGCGGTTGTGTTCGACCATACCGGCCGCGACGAGCCGCTGACCATTGCCAGCATCAGTGGCCGGCATTTCTTCGGCCACGGCGTGTTTTCGACCGACGGTGCGCTGCTCTACGCCACCGAGAACGATTTCGACAATGCCGCCGGCGTGGTCGGCGTCTATGACACGCGTGCGAAATTCAAGCGCGTTGGCGAGTTCCCGACCTATGGCATGGGTCCGCACGAGCTGCTGCTGCTCGGCGATGGCAGGACGATTGCCGTCGCCAATGGCGGCATCGAGACGCATCCCGATTATGGCCGCGCCGAGCTCAACATCGCGACGATGAAGCCATCTTATGTGCTGGTCGACCGCCTTACCGGCGACCTTGTCGAAAAGCACGAATTGCCGCCGGCGCTGCACCAGCTTTCGATCCGGCATATGGATACCGACAAATCCGGCGCGGTCTGGTTCGGCTGCCAGTACAGGGGGCCGGGCGGCGATCGTCCGTTGCTGGTCGGCCGCGCCGCGCGCGGCAAGGCTCTGCAACTGCTCGACATGCCGCAGGACGTGCTGTCCGGCTTCAGGAATTACATCGGCTCGGTCGCCGCCAACCCTGCTGCCGGTACCGTCGCGGTGTCCTCGCCGGAAGGCAACTCGCTTGCCATCATCGATGCGGCCAGCGGCCGGATCGTCGCCACCAGCGCACTGGCCGAGGTCTGCGGCGTAGCGCCCGACGGGGCGAGCTTCATGGCTACGACCGGCACGGGGCAGATAGCCCAAGCCGGCGGCGCGACAGGGTCCGAGCCGGACTATGTCTGGGACAATCACATGCTGCGCATCGACCAGGCCGCATAGTGCGGCACTGGTTCATTGACGGTTGTGGTCGCCGAGAGTTACCTCTTTTTGGGCGAGGTCGAAGCGAAGCCGCCAAACGATTTATGCATTATCCCCTTGCAGGGACGAGCCATGGCAGGCACAGGGAAATTGTCTTTCGAACCCCCTGCGCCCCAAGCGGGCGCTGCCAACCGGCCGTCTCATGAAGTTGCTTGCCATCGATTGTGCCGCCAATCTCTGCGCCGCCTGTGTCTACGACGCGGCGGCCGGGAAGGAACTCGGCCGCTCGGTGCTCGATCTCGGCAAGGGCCATGCCGAACATCTGATGGCTGTGATCGAAGAGGCGTTGACGACCGGCGGCACCGACTATGCCGGTCTTGGCGCCATCGCTGTCTCCACCGGCCCGGGCTCCTTCACCGGCCTGCGCGTCGGCGTCTCGGCGGCGCGGGGCCTGGCGCTGGCGCTGAAAATCCCGGCAATCGGGGTGACGACGCTGGAAGCGCTGGCGGCGCAGGCGAAAGAGACATTTCCCGGCCGCGCGGTGCTGGCCGCGCTCGACGCCGGCCGCGAGGAGATCCATGCAGCGCTTTACGACGAAGCATCCGTTTTGATTTATGGTCCCGCGGTGGCCACGCTTTCGCAAGCCGCCGCCATGGCGGTTGACGGGTTTCCGGTTCTGGCCGGCACCGCGGCCACGCAAATTGCTGCATCGGCCGGGCGCGCCTTCGACGTCGGCCCGACAAGCGCCACTACGGATATCGCAATCTATGCCCGGCTGGCCGCTACCAAGAGTGAAGGCGAAAAGCCGAAACCGCTTTATCTGCGCGGAGCTGACGCCAAGCCGCAGGCCGGGTTTATCCTGTCCAGGAAGAAAGCCGGGAAGAAAAACTGATGCGCATTCCTTTCCTCCAGCCGCGCCGCAGGGACTTTGCGCTCGAGCCGCTGACGGTCGCCGACAGTGCGGCCCTGTCGGTGCTGCATCGCGAGGATTTCGTCCGGCCGTGGAGTGATGACGAATTCGCCGTGCTGATCGAGCAGGACACGGTGTTCGGCTATGCCGCGCGCGAGACCGGCCAGGGTGCCAAGCCGCCGGTCGGTTTCGTGCTGGCGCGCCTGGCGGCCGGCGAAGGCGAGGTCCTGACTGTCGCGGTGGCGCGCTCCCATCGCCGCCAGGGCCTTGGCTGGCAACTGATGGATGCGGTGCTGCGCGAACTGCATGCGCAACGCGCCGAGGCGCTTTTCCTCGAGGTCGACGAGACCAACGTCGCCGCGATCGCGCTCTATCGGCGGCTGGGATTCCGCGAGGTCGGCAAACGTGCCAACTACTACAGATCGCCCGAGCACGGCCCGACCGGAGCGCTTGTCATGCGCCGCGATCTTCGCTAGCGCATCGGCCCGCAAATCGGAACCGATTCTCGGAAAGCACGATGCGCAGGTTGAGATGCGCAGATTAAAAAGCGCTAGAGCGTGCTTGGACGTCCAGTTTGACGCGTCGCTCTAGCCAGAACTCGGGACAGGGCCAAGAGCGAATGATCGGAAAAATCAGGATTTTCCTGGCGCTGGGCCTCGTTGTCGCAGGCTCGTTGATCCTCGTGCCGTTGCAGATCCTGTCGATGAAGACCGGCCTGTGGCGCGAGACGTTCATCCTGAAGATCTGGCACCGGCTCATCATCCGGGCGCTCGGCATGCGCATCCACGTCAAGGGGACCTTGTCCAATCAGCGCCCGTTACTGGTTGCGTCGAACCACGTTTCATGGACCGACATCATGGTGCTGGGGTCGATGGCCGACGTGACGTTCATCGCCAGGGCCGACATGGCCGGCTGGCCGTTGATCGGCATGTTGTCGAAGCTGCAGCGCACCGTTTTCATCGAGCGCGAGCGCAAACGTTCGTCGGGCGACCAGGCGAGCGAGATCGCCAGCCGCATGGCCAAGGGCGACGCCATGGTGCTGTTTGCCGAAGGTTCGACCAGCGACGGCAACATGATCTTGCCGTTCAAGAGCACGCTGTTCGGCGCCGCCTCGATGGCGATTTCGGAAGGGGCGGCCGAAACGGTCTTCATCCAGCCGGTGGCGATCGTCTATACGCGCCTGCACGGCGTGCCGCTCGGCCGCAGGCACCGGCCGATTGCCGCCTGGATCGGCGACGAGGATTTGATGCCGCATCTCAAGGTGCTGATGGCGGAGGGCGGGCTCGATGTCGAAGTGCATTTCGGCGAGCCGGTCGCCTTCTCCAAGGGCTCCAGGCGCAAGGAAACGGCCAGGCTGATGGAAAGTCAGGTGCGTGATATGGTGCAGGCGGCGCTCGCCGATCCGCGCCCGAGCCGGTAAGCCGGAAAAGCTCCAGCGCTTTGCGCGTCCAAAGGAGGCGCGGCGCTGTAAGGCAGAATCGTCTGTTTTTTGTCGGGGAAAGGCGTTAGAAGCCGCCAGATGGAATTGAACACGATCGAACGGGACGACATCGATACTGCGACCGAAACTGCGGTCGCGCCGCCTGCCGCGAGCCGGAAGGTCTTCGTCAAGACCTATGGCTGCCAGATGAACGTCTACGATTCGCAGCGCATGACCGACGCGCTGGCCGCCGACGGCTATACTGCGACGGATGCGATCGGCGAGGCCGATCTGGTGCTGCTCAACACCTGCCATATCCGCGAGAAAGCCGCCGAAAAGGTCTATTCCGAACTCGGCCGCATTCGTGAGATGAAGGCCGAACGGGCTCGGGCCGGCCGCGAGATGCTGGTCGGCGTCGCCGGCTGCGTGGCGCAGGCCGAGGGCTCCGAGATCATCCGCCGCTCGCCTTCTGTCGATCTGGTCATCGGCCCGCAGACCTATCATCGGCTGCCCGACGTGCTGGCTCGGGTGCGCGGCGGCGAAAAGATCGTCGAGACGGACTACGCCATCGAAGACAAGTTCGAGCATCTGCCGCAGCCGAAGCGCGCCGAGATCATCAGGCGCGGCGTCACCGCGTTCCTGACGGTGCAGGAAGGCTGCGACAAGTTCTGCACCTTCTGCGTGGTGCCCTATACCAGAGGCTCGGAAGTGTCGCGGCCGGTGGCGCAGATCGTCGCCGAGGCCGAGCGGCTGGCGCAAGCCGGCGTGCGCGAGGTGACGCTGCTTGGACAGAACGTCAATGCCTGGCACGGCGAAGGCGAAGCCAAAGGGGGCAAGACCGAGGAATGGGGTCTTGGCCGCCTGCTGTTCCGGCTGGCCGAGATTCCCGGGCTGGCGCGGTTGCGCTACACCACCAGCCACCCGCGCGACATGGACGACGAATTGATCGCCGCTCACCGTGACTTGCCGGCGCTGATGCCCTATCTGCATTTGCCTGTGCAATCCGGCTCCGACCGCATCCTCAAGGCGATGAACCGCAGGCATACGGCAAAAGATTATTTGACGCTGCTCGACCGGATCCGCGCCGCACGGAGCGATATCGCGCTTTCGGGCGACTTCATTGTCGGCTTTCCCGGCGAGACGGATGCGGATTTCGAGGCGACGATGGACCTTGTCCACCAGGTGAACTATGCCTCGGCCTTCTCGTTCAAATATTCGCCGCGCCCCGGCACGCCGGGCGCGGAAATGGCCGATCATGTGCCGGAAGCGGTCAAGGACGAGCGCCTGCAGCGACTGCAGGCGCTGTTGCTGACCCAGCAGCAGGAGTTCGGCGCCAGCCTGGTCGGCAGCACCATCGACACGCTGATCGAGAAGCCGGGCCGCCAGGCTGGCCAGAAGGTCGGCCGCTCACCGTGGCTGCAGCCGGTTATTGTTGATGAAAAGTCCGGCGAAATCGGTGAGATTATCCAGGTACGAATCACGAAGACGGGTTACAACAGCCTGTTCGCCGAATTGGCCTGAAGGTCTCGGCAGATGAGGAGAGACGGTTGAGCGCTGCGGAAGTGAAGAACCTGCCCCAGAACCTACCATCGGGGGCTTCGGATATGGCGCACATCGTTCTGACTTTCGACAACAACAAGCTTGCCAGCGCCCTTTATGGCCAGTTCGACGAGAATCTGGCCAGGCTCGAGCAGAAGCTTGGCGTCGATATCCGCTCGCGCGGCAACCAGTTGACCATCAAGGGCTCCGCCTCGGCCGCCGAGCAGGCGCGCCGCGCCCTGGATAATCTCTACGGCATTCTCCAGAAAGGCGCTGACATCGGCCAGTCGGACGTCGACGGCGCCGTGCGCATGGCGATCGCCGCCGACGACCAGCTGACGCTGCCGACGCTGGAGCGCAAGGGCAAGGTGTCAGCCGCCCAGATATCGACGCGCAAGAAGACGATCTATGCCCGCTCGCTCAACCAGGACGCCTATATGCGCGCGCTGGAGCGGTCCGAGCTCGTCTTCGGCATCGGCCCGGCTGGCACTGGAAAAACCTTCCTGGCGGTGGCGCATGCGGCGATGCTGCTCGAACGTGGCATGGTCGAGCGCATCGTGCTGTCGCGGCCTGCCGTCGAGGCCGGCGAGCGGCTCGGCTTCCTGCCCGGCGACATGAAGGAGAAGGTCGATCCCTATCTGCGGCCGCTCTATGACGCGCTTTACGAGATGATGCCGGCCGACAAGGTGGAGCGGGCGATTGCCGCCGAGGTGATCGAGATCGCGCCGCTGGCCTTCATGCGCGGCCGCACGCTGGCGCACTCCGCCGTCATCCTCGACGAGGCGCAGAACACCACGCCGATGCAGATGAAGATGTTCCTGACCCGTCTCGGCGAGAATTCGCGCATGATCGTCACCGGCGATCCGACCCAGATCGACCTGCCGCAAAACACCAAATCCGGTCTGGTCGAGGCGCTCAGGATCCTCGACGGCGTCACCGGCATGGTGACGGTGCGCTTCAACGAAGGCGACGTCGTCAGGCATCCGCTGGTCGCCGAGATCGTCAAGGCCTACGACCGCGACGGCAAGCTGGCCCGGGGCCTGGGCGCCGAAGGCTGAAGATGCAGCCTTATGGCTGAGGACAAAAAATCTGTAGGCGGGGATCTTCCGGTCCCCGTCGACATCGATATAGCAGTCGAAGCGGGCGACTGGCCCGATGAGGCCGCGCTGACGCGGCTGGTCGATCGCGCCGTTGCCGCCGCGTTTGCCGAAACCGGCGCGGCCGGCCGTTCCGAGCTCAGCATCGTTTTTTCTGACGATGCCCACATCCGCAGTCTCAATGCGGGATGGCGCGGCAAGGACAAACCGACCAACGTCCTGTCTTTCCCGGCTTTTCCGCTCGCCAAGGGCCGTCCGCTGCCGCCCATGCTCGGCGACATTGTGCTGGCCGCCGAGACGGTCGCGCGGGAAGCCGCACTGGAAGACAAGCCTGTCGACAACCATATCACCCATCTCGTCATCCATGGCCTGCTGCATTTGCTGGGCTACGATCACGAGACCGACGCCGAGGCCGAAGAAATGGAAGCCGTCGAACGCGCAGCACTTGCAAGGCTTGCCATTCCCGATCCCTACGCGTAACTAAAAAGATCAAATGACCGGACGACGATGAACGACAAACCAGAGACTGCCGCCCACCCAGACGCCGGCAGTGCGACCAAGCCATCCGAACAGACGGAAGAGGACTCTAGTCCGAGTACCACGACCGGCAGCTTCGCCAGCGAGCCATCGCCTGCCGGTCCTTCCCTGTTCGATCGCGTGCTCGGCCTGTTCAGGCAGCGCAACGGCACCAGCCTGCGCGAGGAGATCGCCGACGCGCTTGCCGAAACGGCGAGCGATGCCGGCGCCTTTTCGCCCGGCGAACGGGCCATGCTCAACAACATTCTGCGCCTGCGCGAGGTTCGCGTCGAGGATGTCATGGTGCCGCGCGCCGACATCGAGGCGGTCGAGATCACGACGAACCTGGGCGATCTTCTGGGACTGTTCGAGCAGTCCGGCCATTCCCGCATGCCGGTCTATTCGGAGACGCTCGACGACCCGCGTGGCATGGTCCACATCCGCGACGTGCTCGCTCACATCACCAAGCTGGCCCGCGTCAGAAAGAGCAGGACGACCAGGAAAGCCGCCCCTGCCACGCTTCTCGATCTCGCCAAGGTCGATCTCACGCGCACCATCGGCGACCTGACCCTGATCCGCCCGGTGCTTTTCGTGCCGCCGTCGATGCTCGCCTCCGACCTGATGGGGCGCATGCAGGCGATGCGCACCCAGATGGCGCTGGTCATCGACGAATATGGCGGCACCGATGGTCTGGTCTCGCTCGAGGATATCGTCGAGATGGTGGTCGGCGACATCGAGGACGAGCACGACGAGGACGAGCCGATGATCACCCAGACCGGCGAGGGCGTGTTCGTCGTCGACGGCAAGGCCGAGATCGACGATGTCGCCAAGATGATCGGCGAGGATTTTGCCGCCGGCGAGCATGGCGAATATGTCGACACGATCGGCGGCATGATCTTCAACACGCTTGGCCGGGTCCCTGCACGCGGCGAAGTGGTGCAGGCCATCCCCGGCTTCGAATTCCATGTGCTCGACGCCGATCCACGCCGCGTCAAGCGTGTGCGCATCGTGGAGACCCAGAAAAGCGAGCGCCGGCGGCGCGCCGTCCGCGCCGAGCAGGCTTGAAAGACGCCGCTCGCCCGATGATGGTCGACGATCCGTTCAAGCGCTCAACCTTGGGCTCCAGCATATTCTACAGGAATCCGCGCGCCGCCTTGATCTGGCTTGAAAAGGCTTTCGGCTTCGAGCCGAGCATGGTGGTCAGCGACGCTGATGACAGGCTCGTCCATTCCGAGATGCGGTTCGGTGACGGCTATATGATCGTCGATTCCGAATGGGCCGACCATGTAGCCAGTCCCGCGTCGGTCGCCGGCAAGAACACGCAGTCGGTTTATGTGCGCCTCAAGGACGGCCTACGGCGGGAGCCGAGATCGTCCAGGAGCCGGCTGACCAGTTTTACGGTGAACGGCAGTACAGGGCGTGCGATCCTGAAGGTCACGTCTGGACATTTTCCCAGACCGTACGCGTTGTTCCATGCGAGGAGGCTGAACGGCTGGGCGATCTGCAGATTGAAGGCTGGCACCGACTAGAATCCTCGGGCTGAATGTCAGCAATGGGTGGGAAGCGGTCTCGAACTACATGGTTTGCGAACCAATTCGGACGCTGTCCTGAGTACTAGGAGAATGTCTGATGTCGTGGAAACTCGATGAGACCGTGGAAACATCCGCGGGCGCTGTGGCAGCGGGTCAATTTGGTAGTGGACCCGCGCTTGTGCTGGCTCACGGCTGGCCGTGGTCTTCGTTCTCATGGCATCGGATTATTCCAGATCTTGCAAGGCGGTATCGTGTCCACTGGTACGATATGCCCGGATACGGGCGATCCGACAAACGCGCGGAGCAGCGCACCTCACTCGATGTGCAAGGAGAAGTATTCGCCGAGATGCTCGCGCATTGGGACCTTGAGCAGCCCACCGTTGTTGCCCATGATTTCGGCGGAGCGACGACGCTACGGGCGCATTTGCTGCATGGCTGCGACTTCGAGCGGTATGTCCTGATGAATGTCGTCGCCATGCGCCCTTGGGGATCGGAGTTCTTCGATCATGTCGGTCGCCATGTGGATGCCTTTCTGGGCCTGCCGCCGCATATCCACAGAGCGCTCGTGGAAGCATATATCAAGGGGGCGATCGTAAATGACATCGCGCCCGGAGATTTCGAGAAACTTGTCGAGCCGTGGCTTGTCGAGGAGGGACGAGGAAGCTTCTATCGGCAATTCGCGCAAGCCGACGAAAAATATACCGCCGAAGTCGAGCCGGCGTTCGGTGATATCAGGTGTCCGGTAAAGATAATTTGGGGCAAGGACGATCCATGGATCCCGCTGGAGCGAGGCAAAGCGCTTCATACGCTGATCCCGCAGGCATCGTTCGAAACATTACCTGGCGTCGGTCACTTGCCTCAGCTCGAAGCCCCCGATCTCGTGCTGGAGCGGCTGAACGCATTTCTATCACGCGCATTATAGTGATACACCGGCACGTGCGGTCTGCGCGACAATTCACATGCGACACTTATCTTGCCGGCGTCAGTCGCCCCACCTATCCAGCAGACCTAATCCGGCAGTCTGGCTGAAGCATGGCCGTTTGGAGCGTGGACTGCGGCCTGATAAATCTTCTGCCGTGATTCGCACGACTCGGAAGCATCGATGAAGCGCCTGGCCGGCCGGATAATTCTGCTGTGGGGCTGGCGCCGCGCGCTTGTGGCGTTTCTTGCCGGTGCGCTGGCGGTTCTTGCCCAGGCGCCTTATGATTTCTTCGCCGTCTGTTTCGTTTCGTTTCCGCTGCTGGTCTGGCTCCTCGACGGCGCAACCGGCGAAGCCTCCGATGGCTGGTTCCGGCATTTGCGGCCGGCCTTCGCCGTCGGCTGGTGGTTCGGCTTCGGCTATTTTCTCGCCGGATTGTGGTGGATCGGCTCAGCACTCCTAGTCGAGGCCGACAGTTTCGCCTGGGCGCTTCCCTTCGCAGTGGTCGGAATTCCGCTGGCGCTCGCCTTTTTCTATGGCTTCGCGACAGCGGTTGCCCGGCTGCTGTGGAGCAACGACATCGGCCGCATCGCCGCCCTTGCCTTCGGCTTCGGCTTGGCGGAATGGCTGCGCGACTTTCTGTTCACCGGCTTTCCCTGGAATGCCGTCGGCTACGCGGCGATGCCGGTGCCCTTGCTTATGCAGAGCGTGTCGGTGACCGGCATGGTCGGCATCAACGCGCTGGCGGTCTTCGTCTTTGCCTTGCCGGCCCTGCTTGCGGCGCGCCGGCATATCCGCCTTGGGGGTGCACTGGCTGCCGTTCTCGTCGCGGCCCATGTCGGCTTCGGCTATGTCAGGCTTGCTGCCAAGGTCGAACCCGCAACCCGCGCAATCGACGTCCGCATCGTGCAGCCGGCCGTCGACCTCAGCGAAAAGTGGGACCCTTCAGTGCCCGACCGGATTTTCGCTACACTGATGGGGCTTTCGGCCAAGGCGCCAGAGACTGGTCATGCCAAGCCGCAATTGATCCTGTGGCCGGAAACCTCCGTGCCGTTTTTTTTCGCCGAACGTCCCGATGCGCTGACCGCGCTGGGAGAGATGCTTGGCGACGGCCAGACGCTGATCGCCGGCGTCGTCCGGGAGGAAGGCGGGTCGGCGGATGATGCCGACAGGCGGTACTACAATTCGGTGGTGGCGATCGACGACAAGGGTCAAATCGCCGATGCAGTCGACAAGGTTCATCTGGTGCCCTTTGGCGAATATCTCCCTTTTGCCGACCTGCTTGGCCGCTTGGGGCTCAAACAACTCGTCGCCGGGCCGACAACCTACGCGGCGGGCAATGAGCGGCACCCGATCGCGTTGCCCGGCGGCATCCGCGTGCTTCCGTTCATTTGCTACGAAGTCATCTTTCCCGATCTGGTGGCGGTTGACGCAACGTCAGCTGAGCTTATTGTGAATGTCACGAACGACGCGTGGTTCGGTGACACGCCGGGTCCGTACCAGCATTTCAGGCAGGCGCAGATTCGTGCGGTGGAGAACGGGGTGCCATTGTTGCGTGCAGCCAATAACGGCATTTCCGCTGTCGTCGATCCGCGCGGACACATCCTCGACGCGCTGGCGATCGACGCCCGCGGAGCCATCGATGTCCACGTGCCGATTTCCAATCGAGCCATCGTTTCTTCCAGCCAAAGACGCATTAATGGACTGATGATCATGTTGCTGTTCGCTCTCGCCGCTTTCACAATGAATGTAAGGCAACGGCTACGGGCGAATTGACAGTCGACACATTAGAAACTCATACTGTAACCGCCTGAAATTTCTCGAAGTCAGCACGTCGGTTCTGTTGGGGCACTGGCCGCCGGCTTCGTTTTGGGCAGAAAAAACACAAAAAGCCGGAAAAATTCGGCGAGGAAAAAATGGCAGAAGAAAACAAGAAGAAGCCGAATCCTATCGACATCCATGTCGGAAGTCGCATCAGGCTTCGTCGCAATATGTTGGGAATGAGCCAGGAAAAGCTGGGCGAGAACCTCGGTATAACGTTTCAGCAGATACAGAAATACGAAAAGGGTACCAATCGCGTTGGCGCCAGCCGTTTGCAGGCAATCGCCTCGATACTGGGTGTGCCTGTCGCTTTCTTTTTCGAGGACGCGCCGGGCCAGGAGGCCGTGGGCAACCGCGGATTTGCCGAGGATGCATCAATGGCTTCTGCCGTCGAATTCTGCGGCAGTCCTGAAGGTCTTCAACTCAACCGGGCCTTCGTCAAGATCACCGACGTGAAGATACGCCGCAAGGTTATCGAGCTTGTGAAGGCCCTTTCCTCCGACGCAGTCGATTGATTACGCAGATTGGTCTGGGTCGATTGATTGGGTAGCGGTTGAAAAGTCGAAGATAGCGAAGTCGTCATTGCGGGCAGGCAATTTCTTGCGATCTCGCGCATCGTGGAATTTACATCCCGCAGGCGTGCAGGAGGGCGGATCGATTTTGCTCGACAGCCATGCTCAAAGTCTTTCTCCATCAACGTGTTGAAGCTAAAGCACGTGCTGGAGCCAAGCAGGCTGGCGGCCGCCTGCCGGCGGTCAAAGTGGTACAAGATAATGGTGCCCACCGCTTGACGAGCGCTGCTCGACACAGCTAACACGTGGCGCGCCAATCGGCAGCGTGCCGATGATTTTTCAAGAGGGGACACCCGTGACGCGGCAAAACTATCTATTCACCTCGGAATCCGTTGCCGAGGGTCATCCCGACAAGGTCTGCGACCGTATCTCCGACGAGATCGTCGATCTGGTCTATCGCGAGGCCAGAAAGACCGGCATGGACCCCTGGAAGGTCCGCGTCGCCTGCGAAACGCTGGCAACCACGAATCGCGTCGTCATCGCCGGCGAGGTGCGCGTCCCCGAGACCCTGCTCAAGAAGGACAAGGCCGGCAACATCCTGATGGATGCCGCCGGTCATCCGCTCGTCAATCCGGCCAAGTTCAAGTCGGCCGCCCGCAAGGCGATCCGCGAAATCGGCTATGAACAGGCCGGTTTCCACTGGAAGACGGCAAAGATCGAGGTTCTGCTGCATGGCCAGTCGCCGGATATCGGCCAGGGCGTCGACAATGCCTCCGACCGGCAAGGCGAGGAAGGGGCCGGCGACCAGGGCATCATGTTCGGCTATGCCTGCCGCGAGACCCCGGATCTGATGCCGGCGCCGATCTACTACAGCCACAAGATCCTCGAACTGCTGGCCGCCGCGCGCCATGAAGGCAACGGCGATGCCGGCCGGCTCGGGCCGGACGCCAAGAGCCAGGTCACCGTCCGCTATATCGACGGCAAGGCGGCGGAAGTGACGCAAATCGTGTTGTCCACCCAGCACCTCGACGCCAGCTGGGATTCGAAGAAGGTCCGCAACGTCGTCGAACCCTATATTCGCGAGGCGCTGGGCGACCTGAAGATCGCCGACAGCTGCAACTGGTACATCAACCCGACAGGCAAGTTCGTCATCGGCGGGCCCGACGGCGACGCCGGCCTGACCGGGCGCAAGATCATCGTCGACACTTACGGCGGTGCTGCGCCTCATGGCGGCGGGGCTTTTTCCGGCAAGGACACCACCAAGGTCGATCGTTCCGCGGCCTATGCGGCCCGCTACCTCGCCAAGAACGTGGTGGCGGCGAAGCTCGCCGATCGCTGCACCATCCAGCTTTCCTACGCCATAGGCGTGGCCCAGCCGCTGTCGGTCTATGTCGACCTGCACGGCACCGGCAGGGTCGATGAGGCAAAGCTCGAGCAGGCGCTGCGCACCGTGATGGATCTGTCGCCGTCCGGCATCCGCCGCCATCTCGATCTCAACAAGCCGATTTATGCCAAGACGTCGTCTTATGGTCATTTCGGCCGCAAGGCCGGCCGCGACGGGTCCTTCTCCTGGGAAAAGACCGACCTCGCCAAGGCTCTCAAGGACGCACTCGCCGAAGCGCCTGCCGAAGCAGTCGCGGCCTAGCCGCGGCGTCCATAGATCCGGAAGACATGGATCCGAAAGACCGGCCAAGCCGTGCGACCGAAGCATTTTTCGGTCGCCGGCGCGGCAAGGCCATCCGTCCGCAGCAGGCAGCGGCACTGGAAAGCGGTTTCAGCACCTACCGGCTTGATCTGACGGCCGGACCGCCGGCCGACTTGCACAGCCTGTTCGAAGCCGATGTCCGCGCCATTCATCTCGAAATTGGTTTTGGTGGCGGCGAGCACCTGCTGCATCGGGCGACGGCGGCTCCTGAGACCGGTTTTGTCGGCGTCGAGCCTTTCGTCAACGGCATGGCCAAGATGATGATGGCGGTCAGGGAACGGCCGCTTGCCAATCTTCGGGTCTATGACGACGACGCCACGCGCCTGCTCGACTGGCTCCCGCAAGCCTCGCTCGGCGGCATCGACCTTCTCTATCCCGATCCCTGGCCGAAGAAGAAACACTGGAAGCGCCGCTTCGTCAGTCCGGTCAATCTCGACCGTTTCGCGCGCGTGCTGAAGTCAGGCGGAACATTCCGCTTTGCGTCCGATATCGATAGCTATGTGAACTGGACGCTGCTGCACTGCCGGGCACATGAAGCGTTTGCGTGGCAGGCTGAAGAGGCAGCCGACTGGCAGCGGCCTTATAAGGGTTGGCCGGGTACACGCTACGAGGCGAAGGCCGTTCGCGAAGGCCGGCGGCCAGCCTACCTCACCTTCGTCCGAAGATAGTCCTATTCAAAGCGCGCCTAGGCGCGCTTTGACGTCGATGAGGACCAGAGATGTCCTCGTCCATGCGTCGCCGGACTTAGACTTAGAAGCGGCCGATCTTGTTGAAGGCGGCCGGATCCATGCCGAGATTGCGCAGATCGCGTGCGCGCGGCTTGCGGCCGGCTTCGACGGCGTGCGAAGCGGCGACGGCGCTGCCGAAGACGGTGAAGAAATCGCCGATGGCCGAGAAAACCTTGCGGTTGGTCATGATTATGCCCTTTCGCCTGCTGCAATGCGTGATTGATTTTGTGCAACGCAGCATAGATAGGCGCGTACTGCCTGATATCACAGGGACGTTGGCGCATGGCCGCCATGCGCCCTGTGCAACGCTGCCGCCCCCAACAGTTTCGTCCACCCTGCATGCGGACAATTCATCTGCTTACCGACACGGACTGCATGCGGACTTGAAACGACGGCTGCGATCGTCTATATCAGGCTCAAATTCTTGGTCGGTATGGCGAAGAGTGGGTCCACCCGGTCCCGCTCTTTTTTGTTACCTTCCGGCCGCCGACGAAGCGACAGGAATAGAATGACGGCAACGGTACCCGACAGCGACGACCGCATCATCCGCGAAAGCGGCATCGATGCGCGCATCGCGCTGATCGTGCAGCCGGTTCTGCGTGCCATTGGCTTCCGCCTTGTCAGGGTGCATCTGACGGGCCAGAACGGACTGACGCTGCAGATCATGGCCGAACGCGAGGACGGCACCATGACCGTCGAGGATTGCGAAGAGGTCAGCCGGGCGGTGTCGCCGGCGCTCGATGTCGATGATCCGATCGAAAAGGCGTATCATCTCGAAGTGTCGTCGCCGGGGATCGACCGGCCGCTGGTCCGAAAGTCGGATTTCGCGACCTGGACGGGTCATCTGGTGAAGATGGAAACCTCGGTCCTCGTCGCCGACCGCAAGCGCTTCAAGGGCAAGATCGCCGAGAGCGACGCGGACGGCGTGCTGATCGAGCGCGACAAGGCGGCCTATGGCGAACAGCCGACGGTGCGTGTGCCCTACGATTCGATTGCCGAAGCACGGCTGATCCTGACCGACGACCTTATCCGCGACGCACTGTCGAAGGACAACAGGGCGCGCAAGGAAGCCAAGAAGCGCCGCGGCGAGCCCGAAGACGCGCCAGAGAGCGTAGAAGCGGGCGTAGAAGATGAAACCGAACAGGAAATGTGATTGGGCTGCCGGGCGCAAAGGCTCGGCAACAAGCTCGGGAGAAAAAAGATGGTTGTAAGCGCAAACAGGCTCGAACTGCTGCAGATCGCCGATGCGGTCGCGCGTGAGAAGTCGATCGACAAGTCGATCGTCATCGCCGCCATGGCCGATGCGATCCAGAAGGCGGCGCGCTCGCGCTATGGCCAGGAAACCAACATCCGTGCCGACATCAATCCGAATACCGGCGAGATGAAGCTGCAGCGGCTGATGGAAGTGGTGGAGAAGGTCGACGACTATGCGACGCAGATCGCCATATCCTCGGCGCGTGAGCGCAATCCCGACGCCCAGCTCGGCGACTTCATTGCCGAACAGCTGCCGCCGATGGATTTCGGCCGCATCGCCGCCCAGTCGGCCAAGCAGGTCATCGTGCAGAAGGTGCGCGAGGCCGAGCGTGACCGCCAGTACGACGAGTACAAGGACCGTATCGGCGAGATCGTCAACGGTACTGTCAAACGCGTCGAATACGGCAACGTCATCGTCGATCTCGGCCGCGGTGAGGCGATAATCCGTCGCGACGAGCTGATCCCGCGCGAAAATTACAAATATGGCGATCGCGTCCGCGCCTATGTCTATGACGTGCGCCGCGAGCAGCGCGGTCCGCAGATATTCCTGTCGCGCACCCATCCGCAGTTCATGGCGAAGCTGTTCACCATGGAAGTGCCGGAAATCTACGACGGCATTATCGAGATCAAGTCGGTCGCCCGCGATCCGGGTTCGCGCGCCAAGATCGCCGTCATCTCGCGTGACAGTTCCATCGATCCGGTCGGCGCCTGTGTCGGCATGCGCGGCAGCCGCGTTCAGGCGGTGGTCGGCGAATTGCAGGGCGAGAAGATCGACATCATTCCGTGGTCGCCTTCGGCCGCTTCCTTCATCGTCAACGCGCTGCAGCCGGCGGAAGTCGCCAAGGTCGTGCTCGACGAGGACGCCGAACGCATCGAGGTCGTGGTGCCGGACGACCAGCTGTCGCTGGCCATCGGCCGCCGCGGCCAGAACGTCCGGCTCGCCTCGCAGCTCACCGGCTGGGATATCGACATCCTGACCGAGCAGGAAGAGAGCGAGCGACGCCAGAAGGAGTTCGTCGAACGCTCGGCTCTGTTCATGGATGCGCTCAACGTCGACGAGATGGTCGGCCAGGTGCTCGCCTCCGAAGGCTTCACCAGCGTCGAGGAAGTCGCCTATGTCGATGCCGACGAGATCGCGTCGATCGATGGCTTCGACGAGGACACCGCCTCGGAAATCCAGGCTCGCGCCCGCGAATATCTGGAGAAGATCGAAGCCGAGCATGACGAGAAGCGTAAGGCGCTCGGCGTCAAGGACGAGTTGCGTGAGATTCCAGGCGTGACCACCGCCATGATGGTGACGCTCGGCGAGGATGGCGTGAAGACGATCGAGGATTTCGCCGGCTATGCAGCCGATGATCTGACCGGCTGGAAGGAACGCAAGGACGGCGAGACGAAGGTATTCCCGGGCGTGCTCGCCAATCACGGCGTGTCGCGGGCCGATGCTGAACAGATGGTTCTGGCTGCTCGCCTCAAGGCCGGCTGGATCACCGAAGACGAGCTTGCAGCCGAAGACGTGCCGGCTGACGAAGCCGTTGGTGCGTGAGGTGAAACCGCATCGCACACAAGCCGCCCTTGGACGAGATGAACGATCGCACTTGCATCGTCACGCGCAAACAGGCCGAACCGGATGAACTGATCCGTTTCGTCGTCGGCCCGGATTCGGCCGTCGTTCTGGATATCAAGAAAAACCTGCCCGGACGCGGTTGCTGGGTGACTGCCGACCGCCTACATATCGACAAGGCGGCAGCGAAAAACCTGTTCGCTCGCGCCTTCAAGGCGCAGGTGACCGTGCCGACCGATCTCGGCGACATGGTCGACGGGCTGCTTTCCAGATACGCTCTGGGCATGCTCGGTCTTGCCCGCAAGGCAGGCGCGATCGCGCTCGGCGCCACCAAGGTCGAGAGCGCGGTGCGTGGCGGGCTGGCGCTTTTCGTGTTGCATGCGACCGAGGCGTCAGATGACGGCGTCCGCAAGATCAGCCAGGCGCGACGGGCAACCGTCCACCTCGGTGGCCCCGCCATCCTTGCCTACAAACTTTTCTCCGAGGCCGAGTTGAGCTTGGCATTGGGGGGTACAAATGTGATACATGCTGCCGTTCTCGCGGGAGACGCGGGCAGGGCGGTCCAGAAGCGCATGGTTGCGCTCGACCGGTATCGGGGCGGTTCCCCGGACGATCTGGCAATGCTTGCGGCCGTTGCTGACGAAGATGATGCCGCAGAGGATATGGAATGAGCGATACGAAATCGGGCGACGACAAGACGTTGAGTGTTACGCCGAAGAAGACTTTGACGCTGAAGCGCCCCGGTACGGAACAGGGCACCGTGCGCCAGAGCTTCTCGCATGGCCGCACCAAGGCGGTCGTGGTCGAGACCAAGAAGCGCAAGTTCTCGCTGCCCGGTGACAAGCCGGAGCCGGCTGCTGCCCCTGTGTCCGTCTTCACGCCGAAGCCACCGGTCGCGGCAGCGCCGGTTGTGCAGGAAGCGCCCAAGGCGCCGCCGCCTCCGCCGCCGGTCGAACGTGGCGGCATGGTGCTGAACCAATTGTCGCGCGATGAAATGGAGGCGCGCCGCCGGGCTCTTGAGGGTTCGAAGGTGCGCGACGTCGAGGATCGCCAGCGCGCCATCGACGAGGCCAAGCGCCGCGCCGAGGATGAAGAGCGCCGCCGTCGCGAGCGCGAGGAATCCGCGCGCCGCCAAGCCGAGGAAGAAGCCCGGCTGCAGGCCGAGGCCGAGTCCCGCCGGCGTGCCGAGGAAGAGGCGCGCCGCCGCGCGCCGCTGACCGCCGAACTGGCGACAGTCGACGACGAGGACATCAAGCCGAAGCGGACCGGCGCCGGCGCCCCGGTGCGCCGTCCGGTCACGCCGGAAGTGGCGCGTCCGGCCAAGCCGACCAAGGGCGAGGAAGATCGCCGCCGCGGCAAGCTGACGCTGAATGCCGCACTTTCCGATGAGGATGCGCGTGCGCGTTCGCTGTCGTCGATGCGTCGGCGTCAGGAGAAATTCAAGCGCGCGCTGCATAACGAACCGCGCGAGAAAGTCATGCGCGAAGTGATACTTCCCGAAACCATCACCATCCAGGAACTGGCGCAGCGCATGTCCGAGCGCGCCGTCGATGTGGTCAAGTTCTTCATGAAACAGGGCCAGATCCTGAAGCCGGGCGACGTCATCGACGCCGACACGGCCGAACTGGTCGCTACCGAATTCGGCCACACGGTTCGCCGCGTCGCCGAGTCCGACATCGAGGAAGGCCTCTTCAACATCGCCGATCGTCCCGAGGATCTCGAGCCGCGTCCGCCGGTGGTGACCATCATGGGCCATGTCGATCACGGCAAGACGTCGCTGCTCGATGCCATCCGCAATGCCAATGTTGTGTCCGGCGAGGCCGGCGGCATCACCCAGCATATCGGCGCCTATCAGGTCGAGAAGAACGGTAACAAGATCACCTTCATCGACACGCCTGGCCACGCCGCCTTCACGGCGATGCGCGCCCGTGGCGCTCAGGCGACCGACATCGCCATCCTGGTAGTGGCGGCCGACGACAGCGTGATGCCGCAGACGATCGAATCGATCAGCCATGCCAAGGCGGCCGGCGTTCCGATCATCGTGGCGATCAACAAGATCGACAAGCATGACGCCGACCCGCAGAAGGTGCGCTCGGAACTGCTGCGCCACGAAGTCTTCGTCGAATCGATGGGCGGCGAGGTGCTGGACGTCGAAGTGTCGGCGACCAAGGGCACCAATCTCGACAAGCTGCTCGAAGCGATCCTGCTGCAGGCCGAAATCCTCGACCTGAAGGCCAATCCGGACCGCACCGCCGAGGGCGTCGTCATCGAAGCTCAGCTCGACAAGGGCCGCGGCCCCGTCGCCACGGTGCTGGTCCAGACCGGCACGCTGATGCCTGGCGACATCCTCGTTGCCGGTAACGAATGGGGCCGGGTGCGCGCGCTGGTCAACGACCGTGGCGGGCAGATCAAGGAAGCGCCGCCGGCGATGCCCGTGGAAGTGCTCGGTCTGCAGGGAACGCCGCAGGCCGGCGACCGCTTCGCCGTCGTCAACAACGAGGCCCGCGCCCGCGAGATCACCGAATATCGCCAGCGTCTGGCGCGTGAGAAGGCGGTGGCCAAGCATGCCGGCCAGCGTGGTTCGCTCGAACAGATGATGTCGCAACTGCAGACGAGCGGGCTGAAGGAATTCCCGCTGGTCATCAAGGGCGACGTGCAGGGCTCGATCGAGGCGATCAGCGCAGCGCTGGACAAGCTCGGCACCGACGAGGTGCGTGCGCGCATCGTTCATGCGGGCGCCGGCGGCATCACCGAAAGCGATGTCTCGCTGGCGGAAACCTCGGGCGCCGCAATCATCGGCTTCAACGTTCGCGCCAATGTGCAGGCGCGTGCGGCGGCTGCGGCCGCAGGCATCGAGATCCGCTATTACTCGATCATCTACAACCTCGTGGATGACGTGAAGGCGGCGCTGTCCGGCCTGCTGTCGCCGGAGCGTCGCGAGACCTTCATCGGCAATGCCGAGATCCTCGAGATCTTCGACATCACCAAGGTCGGCAAGATCGCCGGCTGCCGTGTCACCGAAGGCAAGGTCGAGCGCGGTGCGGGCGTTCGCCTGATCCGCGACAACGTCGTCATCCACGAAGGCACGCTGAAGACGCTGAAGCGCTTCAAGGACGAAGTTGCGGAGGTTCCGGGTGGCCAGGAATGCGGCATGGCCTTCCAGAACTACGAAGACATGCGCGTCGGCGACGTCATCGAGTGCTTCCGCGTCGAGATGGTGACCAGGACGCTCTGAGTTCGAGCAACTTGAGTTCGAGCATTTACAGACCGGGCGGTGGTCGAAAGGCTGCCGCCTAAACCATGATCCCGAAAAGTGGTATCCGGGTTCGGAGAAGATCATGGTCAACAAAAAATAGAGCCTGATCCATTCCGATTTCTATCGGGATGGATCAGGCTTTAAAGCATATGAGACATGCGGCGCGGTCCCATCCCGTGCCTCACGATTTCAGGATAGAGAAAAATGCCCCGTTCAACCACGTCAGGTCCATCCCAGCGCATGCTTCGCGTCGGCGAGCAGGTGCGGCATGCGCTGTCGGAAAGCTTGCAACGTGGCGAGATCCTCGATCCGCTGATCGAGAATTCGGTGGTTTCGGTCTCGGAGGTGCGCATGTCGCCCGATCTGAAGATCGCCACCGCTTTCGTCTCGCCGCTTGGCGCCAGTGATGCCGATGCGGTGGTCGAGGCGCTCAACAAGCATGCGAAATTCGTGCGCGGCCGCGTTTCCGGCGCGCTCCGGCAGATGAAGTACATGCCGGAATTCCGCTTCCGGCTCGACACCAGCTACGACAATTTCCAGAAGATCAACGAATTGTTGCACTCGCCCGAAGTGGCGCGCGATCTCGGCCCAGACGCCCAGATCGGCGACCAGAACAAAGACAACGACAAGGACGAAAAATAGTGGCGCGTCGCGGCAAGAAGAAGGGTCGGCCGATCTCCGGCTGGCTGGTGCTGGACAAACCCGTCGGCATGGGTTCGACCGAAGCCGTCTCCAAGATCAAATGGCTGTTCCAGGCGGAAAAGGCCGGCCATGCCGGCACGCTCGACCCGCTCGCTTCCGGCATGCTGCCGATCGCGCTCGGCGAAGCGACCAAGACCGTCCCCTATGTCCAGGATGGCGCCAAGGTCTACCGCTTCACGGTTGCCTGGGGTGAGGAGCGTTCGACCGATGACCTCGAAGGGCCGGTGACGAAAAGCTCCGAGCAGCGTCCGGCTGAAGCCGATGTGCTTTTGCTGATGCCGAAATACACCGGCGTCATCATGCAGACACCGCCGCAATTTTCGGCCATCAAGATCGCAGGCGAGCGCGCCTATGATCTTGCCCGCGACGGCGCGACGGTCGACATTCCGGCGCGGGAAGTCGAGATCGGCCGCCTCGACCTGATCGAGCACAGTGCTGAGAGCACCATTTTCGAGGTCGAATGCGGCAAGGGCACCTATGTCCGCTCGCTGGCCCGCGACATGGGCCGCGATCTCGGCTGTTTCGGTCACATCGCCGAACTGCGCCGGATCGAGGTCGAGCCGTTCACGCAGGAAGACTTCGTCACCATCGCCGAGCTGGAAGCCGCCCGCTTCGGCGAACAGCCCGATGAGGGTTCGGATTCAGCGGACACGGTGCCGGTCGACTTCGACGCCATCGACGCGTTTCTGGTCGACACGTCAGCCGCGCTCGACTGCCTGCCGCAGATCGCGATCAGCGACGACGCGGCAACAAAAATCCGCCTCGGCAACCCGGTCATCATCCGTGGCCGCGACGCGCCGGTGGAAGCCGAGGAAGCCTGCGCCACGGCGCGCGGCAAGCTGGTCGCCATCGGCGCCATCGAGCAAGGCATGTTCAAGCCGAAGCGGGTCTTTGCCGGCTGAGCCCCCTCGTCTAATCTCGATCAGAGGCACATTCGAGGGGCACATGGCAAAGGCCGAGACGATCAGGAAGCGGGCGCCGGTGACAGCACGGCGGCCACCGATCGGCGCATCACCAGGCACACTGATCGCCGACCCTGCGGCGCGGCGCAGCGAACTGCGACTGACACTGATGTCGCCCGACAAATTCGAGACAATCGAAGATGCCAGCATCAACGACCTGAATGCTCATTGCAACGCATGGCCGGTCATCTGGCTCGATTGCACCGGTCTCGCCAACATCCCGCTGATCGAGGAGATCGGCCGGATTTTCAGCCTGCATCCGCTGGCGCTGGAAGACGTCGTCAACACCGGCCAGCGGCCGAAGGTGGACTTCTTCGAGGACCATGCCTTCGTCGTCGTCAGGATGATCGACGACGTCACCGCGCATCGTTACGAGCAGATCGCGGTCTTCTTCGGCAGGAACTTCGTCGTCACCTTCCAGGAGCGCGAAGGCGATCCGTTCGATCCCGTGCGCAAGCGCATCGAAAGCTCGATGCCCAACCGGCTGCGCTCACGCGGCGCCGACTATCTCGCCTATGCGCTGATCGACGCCATCGTCGACAGTTATTTCCCGCCGATCGAGACCGCCGGCGACTTGGTCGACAGCATCGAGGACCAGATGCTGCGCGCGGCGGACAAGCACCAGATGCGGCGGCTTCACGAGTTGCGGCGCGACGCCAACGTGCAGAAGGGGGTGCTTTGGCCGATGCGCGACGCGCTGGCGACGCTGATCCGCAACGACGTGCCCTACGTCAAGCCCGAGACCAAGATCTTCCTGAACGACACGCTCGATCACTCGCTTCGGCTCATCGAACTGGTCGAAACCCAGCGCGACATGCTGACCGGTCTGATCGAGATGCATCTGTCGCTTAGTCAGGCACGCACCAGCGACGTCATCAGCTATCTGACGATCGTCTCGGTGATCTTCATCCCGCTCACCTTTCTCGCTGGCGTGTGGGGCATGAACTTTGATCCCGAAGCCTCTCCATGGAACATGCCGGAGCTGAAGGCCCAATACGGCTATCCGGCAGCGCTGGTGTTCATGGCCGTTGTCGCGCTCGGGCTTGTCGCCTTCTTCAGATGGAAGAAGTGGCTTTAGCCGAGGCGAAATCTTCGTTTGTGCAGCAAAAAGCCGGCTTGTGAATTGGGCTGGTGTTTTTGCCTGAATTGCCCTATATGCGCCGCAGCATCGTGCAATGCCACGTTGCTTGTACCGGCCCCTGCTGGACGACATCCCGGCCGAGGGCGTCCCGTTTCCTCAAACAGATAAGGAAAAACACGATGTCGATTACTGCCGAGCGCAAGAAGGAATTGATGGGTGAATTCGCAACCGCCAAGGGCGATACCGGGTCTCCGGAAGTCCAGGTGGCCATCCTTTCCGAGCGCATCAAGAACCTGACCGACCATTTCAAGGACCACAAGAAGGATAACCATTCCCGCCGTGGTCTGCTCGCTCTCGTCTCCCAGCGCCGCAGCCTGCTTGATTATCTCAAGCGCAAGGACGACGCGCGCTATCAGACGCTGATCGAGAAGCTCGGTCTGCGCCGTTGACGAATTGACCGGCGGGTTCTTTCGAGAGCCCGCCGGTCGCGCATTGGAGCAGTCCATTGCTCCAATGAAGGAAGTAGAGCGCCGCGCTTCGATTTGGACGCGCACATGGGACGCTCTGAAACTTTGAATTTGCGCAAGGCATTTCCGAGAGCCGCGGTTTTCGGGTCATGCGCAAGGCCAGTCGGATCGATTGGCCAGACCCGGTTTCGATATAGCACAGGGCCATTCGAAACCGCCCATGGACGGTCATGGGGCAGGATTGCAGGACGCTCGCGCGGCACCCGCGCCGGATTTACCCGAGCTTCCCGTTGTCTTGCCCGTGGCTGCCCGAGAAACGAAGCCAAGGGAAAGGGGCACTCGCGCACGGTGAAATGGCGCGGCCCTTTCCGCATATGAAGGACAAGACATGTTCAATCACCACAAAGTGGAAATCGAATGGGGCGGCCGTCCGCTCATCCTCGAAACCGGCAAGATTGCGCGCCAGGCTGACGGCGCGGTGCTCGCCACCTACGGCGAAACCAAGGTTCTCGCCACCGTCGTTTCGATGAAGGAACCAAAACCGGGCCTCGATTTCTTCCCGCTGACCGTCAACTACCAGGAAAAGACCTATGCCGCCGGCAAGATCCCGGGCGGCTATTTCAAGCGCGAAGGCCGTCCGAGCGAAAAGGAAACGCTGGTTTCCCGTCTCATCGACCGTCCGATCCGCCCACTCTTCGCTGACGGTTACAAGAACGACACGCAGATCGTTGTCACCGTCGTCCAGCATGATCTCGAAAACGACCCGGACATCCTGTCGATCGTCGCCACCTCGGCGGCTTTGACGCTGTCCGGCGTCCCTTTCATGGGTCCGATCGGCGGCGCCCGCGTCGGCTACATCAACGGCGAATATGTGCTCAATCCGCATGTCGACGAGATGCAGGAATCCAAGCTTGACCTGATCGTCGCCGGCACCTCCGACGCCGTGCTGATGGTCGAGTCCGAAGCCAAGGAACTCGGCGAGGATCTGATGCTCGGCGCCGTCATGTTCGGCCATCGCGGCTTCCAGCCGGTGATCGACGCCATCATCAAGCTGGCAGAAGTCGCCGCCAAGGATCCGCGTGACTTCACCGCGCCGGATTATTCGGCGCTTGAAGCCGAGATGCTGAAGATCGTCGAAGGCGAGCTTCGCGATGCCTACAAGATCACCGACAAGCAGAAGCGCTATGCCGCCGTCGACGCCGTCAAGGCGAAGGTCAAGGCTGCGTTCGCACCCGCCGAAGGCGAAGAAGCCAAGTATACGTCCGAGCAGATCGGCACCGTGTTCAAGGAGCTCCAGGCCAAGGTCGTGCGCTGGAACATCCTCGACACCGGTTCGCGCATCGACGGCCGCGATCTGAAGACGGTTCGCAAGATCGTCTCCGAAGTCGGCGTCCTGCCGCGCACCCACGGCTCGGCGCTGTTCACCCGCGGCGAGACCCAGGCGCTGGTCGTCGCCACGCTCGGCACCGGCGAGGACGAGCAGTATGTCGATTCGCTGACCGGCATGTACAAGGAGAAGTTCCTCCTTCACTACAACTTCCCTCCCTATTCGGTCGGTGAAACCGGTCGCATGGGTTCGCCCGGCCGCCGCGAAATCGGCCACGGCAAGCTCGCCTGGCGCGCGATCCGCCCGATGCTGCCGACATCGGACCAGTTCCCCTACACGCTGCGCGTCGTCTCGGAGATCACCGAGTCCAACGGCTCGTCGTCGATGGCTACCGTCTGTGGCACCTCGCTGGCGCTGATGGATGCCGGTGTGCCGCTGGCCAAGCCGGTCGCCGGCATCGCCATGGGTTTGATCAAGGAAGGCGAGCGCTTCGCGGTGCTCTCCGACATCCTCGGCGACGAGGATCATCTCGGCGACATGGACTTCAAGGTTGCCGGCACCGCCAACGGCATCACCTCGCTGCAGATGGACATCAAGATCGAGGGCATCACCGAGGAGATCATGAAGATCGCGCTGGATCAGGCCAGGGACGGCCGCCAGCATATCCTCGGCGAAATGGGCCATGCGCTGTCCGGCGCGCGCTCCGAACTCGGCGAATTCGCGCCGCGCATCGAGGTCATGCACATCCCGACCGACAAGATCCGCGACGTGATTGGCTCGGGCGGCAAGGTCATCCGCGAGATCGTCGAAAAGACCGGCGCCAAGATCAACATCGAGGACGACGGCACGGTCAAGATCGCTTCGTCCAACGCCAAGGAGATCGAGGCGGCGAAGAAGTGGATCCACACCATCGTCGCCGAGCCGGAAGTCGGCGAAATCTACGAGGGCACGGTCGTCAAGACCGCCGACTTCGGCGCTTTCGTCAACTTCTTCGGTCCGCGTGACGGCCTCGTCCACATCTCGCAGCTCGCCAATGATCGCGTCGCCAAGACCTCCGACGTCGTCAAGGAAGGCGACAAGGTCTGGGTCAAGCTGATGGGCTTCGATGAGCGCGGCAAGGTCCGCCTGTCGATGAAGGTCGTCGACCAGGCCACCGGCAAGGAAATCGCCCGCGACAAGAAGGCCGACGGCGAAGAAGACGCCGCCTGAGCGATCTGACCGAACAATCGAAACGGGCGCGCCGACAGGTCGCGCCCGCTTTCATTTTCTGGTCAAGCCAGCTGCACTTCGAGATCGAAAAATGTCCGCTGAGCCGCTGAAGACACTGTTCCATCCGTTCGAGGCGGAGGCTGTTTCCTTGCCGCGTAAGGGCGAGCGTGTCCTCTTTCTGGGCGCTGAGCCGGGCTTCCGCCTGCCCGAAGGTTTTGATGCAGCACTGCATCTGGTGCAAGGCTTCCGGCCGCACTATCGCGCGCTGCAGGCGGCCGGTTTCACCGTCACGCCGCGCCTGGAGGGCGAAGGCTTCGATGCGGCATTGGTGCTTGCCGGCCGCCATCGCGGGCAGAACGAATTGCGCATCGCCGAGGCGGTCGAGTGTGTGAGGCCGGGCGGATCGATTATCGTTGCCGGCGCCAAGGACGATGGCATTGCCAGCCTGCGCAAGCGCATCGACGAGCTTGTGCCGCTCGACGGCCATTTGCCGAAACATCACGGCATCGCCTTCTGGTTTCATCAACCTGCCGATGCTGCGCTCGCAACGGCACTTCGCGCAGCCAATCCAGCCCTTCTGGTCGAGGATCGGTTCCGCACCGCACCAGGCATGTTCTCTTTCGACAAGATTGATGCTGGTTCGAGATTGCTGGTCGACAATCTGCCCGGCGACCTGCGTGGCAGCGTTGCCGATTTCTGCGCCGGCTGGGGCTATGTGGCGGCCGAAATCGCCGCCCGCTCACCTGGCATATCGGCGCTCGATCTCTACGAGGCCGAGTTCGATGCGCTGGAGGCGGCGAAATTCAATATCGGCAACACAGCGGAACCCAACTTCTTCTGGATCGATCTTTTGAGCGAGCCGGTCGAGCGGCGCTATGACGCCATCGCCATGAACCCGCCCTTCCATCGCAGCCGGGCGGCCGAGCCCGAGATCGGCGCCGGCATGATCCGCGCCGCGGCAAAGGCGCTGAAGCCGGGCGGTCGGCTGTTCATGGTGGCGAACCGCCAGCTTCCCTACGAGCCGGTGCTGGCGGCCGCCTTCTCCAGCCATGCCGAGATTGCCCGCGACGGCATGTTCAAGGTTTTCGCGGCGCGCCGCTGAAGGCTGGTTCACGGGACCAATGCATGTCGCGCAAAAGTGCGCAGCGGTTTTGCGATAACGACATGCATAAACAAGAACTTAAAGCGCGTCGCATGAACCCATTCAAACGCGACGCGCTTTACTTTAAGGCATCTTCTGCGGCCGAAATTACTCTCGTCCGCTGTCGGTCCGCTTCAGCTCGTCGAGCGCCGGCATCGACACGATGTGGTAGCCGGAATCGACATAGTGGATTTCGCCGGTGACGCCCGACGACAGGTCGGACAGCAGATAGAGCGCGGAACTACCGACTTCGTCGATGGTCACTGTGCGGCGCAGCGGCGAATTGCGCTGCTGGTAGGAAAACATGTGGCGTGCGTCGGAAATCCCGGCGCCGGCCAGTGTCCGCACCGGTCCGGCGGATATGCCGTTCACCCTGATGCCGCGCGGGCCGTAGTCGTTGGCGAGATAGCGGACGCTGGCTTCAAGCCCGGCCTTGGCGACGCCCATGACGTTGTAGTTCGGCATGACGCGGACCGAACCGGCATAGGTCAGTGTGATCATCGAGCCGCCGTCCTTCATCAGCGCGGCCGCATGACGGGCGACCTCGGTGAAGGAATAGCAGGAGATGACCATGGTGCGGACGAAATTGTCGCGGCTGGTGTCGGCGTAAAGGCCTTTCAGCTCGTTCTTGTCGGAAAAGCCGATGGCATGGACGACGAAGTCCAGCCCGCCCCAGGCCTCGCCCAAGGTCTCGAAGGTAGCGGCAACCGATGCGCTGTCCTCGACGTCGCAAGGCACGACCAGGGAGGAGCCGAGCTTGTCGGCGAGCGGCTTGACCCGGCGCCCGAAGGCTTCGCCCTGATAGGTGAAGGCGAGTTCCGCCCCATGTTCGGACAGTTTCCGGGCGATGCCCCAGGCGATCGAATGGTCGTTGGCGACACCCATGACAAGCCCGCGCTTGCCCTTCATCAATCCGTCCATGGTTGGCAGTCCTTATGCGGAATAGCGCTGGAAAATCAGCGTTGCGTTGGTGCCGCCGAAACCGAACGAGTTGGACAGGACGGTGTCGATCCTGGCATCGTCGATGCGCTCTCGCACGATCGGCATGCCCTCGAATTCCGGATCGAGCTGCTCGATGTGGGCGCTCTCGCCGATGAATCCGCCTTGCATCATCAGGATCGAGTAGATCGATTCCTGCACGCCGGCCGCACCCAGCGAGTGGCCGGTCAGCGATTTCGTCGAGGTGATGAACGGCATGTTTTCGCCGAACACCTCGCGGATCGCGCCCATCTCCCTGGAGTCGCCGACCGGCGTAGAGGTGCCGTGCGTGTTGATGTAGTCGACCGGCGAAGAGACGGTCGCCAGCGCCTGCCGCATGCAGCGCACCGCGCCTTCGCCCGAGGGCGCCACCATGTCGAAGCCGTCGGAGGTCGCGCCATAGCCGACGACCTCGGCGTAGATCTTGGCACCGCGCGCCTTGGCGTGCTCGAGTTCTTCCAGCACCAGCACGCCGGCGCCGCCGGCAATGACGAAGCCGTCGCGATCGACGTCATAGGCGCGCGAGGCAGCCGATGCCCGGTCGTTGAACTTGGAGGACATGGCGCCCATCGCGTCGAACAGGTCCGACATCGTCCAGTCGAGATCCTCATGGCCGCCGGCGAAGACCATGTCCTGCTTGCCCCATTGGATCAGTTCGTAGCCATTGCCGATGCAATGCGCCGAGGTCGAGCAGGCCGAAGAGATCGAATAATTGACGCCGTGGATCTTGAACCAGGTGGCGAGCGTCGCCGAAGCGGTCGACGACATCGCCTTCGGCACCGCGAACGGGCCGATGCGCTTGGGGCTGCCGTTCTTGAGCGTGGTTTCAGCGGCCTCGACGATGGTTCTGGTCGATGGTCCGCCCGATCCCATGACGATGCCGGTGCGCTCATTGGTGATGTCGTTCTCGCCAAGTCCAGCGTCCACGATCGCCTGGTCCATGGCGACATGGTTCCAGGCCGCACCTTGCGACAGGAAGCGCATGGCGCGGCGATCGATCAGCGCGGCTGGGTCGAGCGTCGGCGCTCCCCAGACCTGGCAGCGGAAGCCGTGTTCGGCGAAGGAATCCGAGAAGCTGATGCCGGATCTGGCATCATGCAGCGAGGCCTGCACCTCGTTGGCATTGTTGCCGATCGACGACACGATGCCGAGGCCCGAAACTACGACCCGTCTCATTCGCAACTCCTTCCAGCGCGTGAACCCGAAACCTGCCGGACCGAAACCTGCCGGACAAGGATGCGCAAATTAAGTTCTACAGCTTCCTTTGCGCCTCCCGCGGACTCGCCGCGCTGCGCAGGCGCCGGTCAGGCGGCGGCCGATTGCTTGGACAGACCCACCTTGAGATCCGTTGCTGCGTATATGGGTTCGCCATCCGCCTTCAGCCAGCCATCGGCGATACCCAGCACCAGCCGGCCGCGCATCACGCGCTTGAAGTCCACGCCATATTCTACCTTCTTGACCGACGGCGTCACCATGCCTTTGAATTTCACTTCGCCGGTCGACAGCGCCATGCCCTTGCCCGGCTCGCCGAGCCAGCCGAGGTAGAATCCCGTCAATTGCCACATGGCGTCGAGGCCCAGGCATCCCGGCATGATCGGGTTGCCGATGAAGTGGCAGGCGAAAAACCACAGGTCCGGCTTGATGTCGAATTCAGCGCGGATGAAGCCCTTGTCGAAGGCGCCGCCGGTCTCGCTGATTTCGGTGATGCGGTCGAACATCAGCATCGGCGGATAGGGGAGCTGGGCGTTTCCAGGTCCGAACAGCTCGCCGCGGGCGCAGGCAAGCAGTTCCTCGTAATCGTAGCTGGATTTCGAAACCGCCATCAGTCTCCGTCCCCAATAATCGTCCGGGCGGTAGCGCGCCCTTGTCGTTGGTTTCCTAACACAATCTATTTCAGGCCGGAAACCGGCGTTTGCGCTTAACCCGCCCGCCTGCCGGGGTCAATGCGCGCTATTGATCGTATTCGGCCGACAGAATATATGTCGGGGGATGTCCAGGTTCGGTCAATGTTGGTTTTTTGCCGTTCTGGACAGGTTTTGAGGCGAAACTTGAGCTTGGATGGATAGATGGATCTGGGCTGCCGGAAGGAAAATGTCGCTGTGGACAAGCGGGTTCGCGAAGCTGGCCTGAGGCCGACGCGTCAGCGCATTGCGCTGGCCGATCTGCTTTTTGCCAAAGGCGACCGCCATCTGTCGGCCGAGGAACTGCACGAGGAGGCAATCGCCGCCGGCGTGCCGGTATCGCTCGCCACCGTCTACAACGCCCTTCATCAATTCACCCAGGCGGGCCTTCTGCGCATCCTGGCCGTCGAGGGGTCGAAGACCTACTTCGACACCAACACCTCCGATCACCATCATTTCTACATTGAGGGCGAAAACAGGATTTTCGACATCGCCAGCGGTCCGGTCACGGTTTCCAACCTGCCGGAGCCGCCGGAGGGCATGGAGATCGCCAATGTCGATATTGTGGTGAGGCTGCGCCCCAAACGCTCCGATTGATCCGCTCTTTATAAGGCGGCGAGATACCGTTTCGCCTGTATCGGCCTCTAAAGCGCGTCGCGTTTGGCCGGCCTCATGCGACGCGCTTCAGGTTGTTGTTTTTACGCATGTCGTTATCGCAAAACCGCTGCGCACTTTTGCGCGACATGCGTTGGACCATCATCCCGAACCGGCAAGAAGAGGTCAGTCCTTGACCCGTTCGCCCGGATAGGCGCCCCAGACCAGCGACTGGGCGAGCCAGCCGGTGTGGCCACTGAAGGTCATTTCGCACCACTGGCCGTCACAGGACTTGATCGTGCCCATGGCGCCAGGCTCGACGATTGCGACGATGCCGGCATCCTTTTGCGGGTCGTCGAGTAGGTTGATTCGGGCGTCTTTGCCGCGCTGCCAGGGTGCTACGATCGCCGTGCGGCGACCTGAAAGCAGCGACTGGTTGATCCAGCCTTCCGAGCCGTCGGCATCGCGCACCCGACGCCAGGTGTCGAATTCCTGGATGATCTCCATCGGCAGGCCGGGCTTCATATACATCCAGTCGACGGAATAGTTGACGCCTGGTCCGACGCGGGAGTTGACGCGGCCGGCCTTCAGGCTGACGAAGCGCGGCAGCGGCAGGCCGCTCGGCCCGAGCGTGACGCTCTGGGTCGGTGCTGCCGCATTCTGTGCCGCCACATCCGGGGAATAAAGCAGAGCGCCGAGAAATGCTGCGCTGAGGGCCAGGCGGAGCGACGCGAAACCAGACACTTTCGTTCCCTTTCGGCGCCGGCTCATCGGCCCTGGCGCCCCTTTTTCTTTGTCTTCGGCGGAACCTCTTGTTACATGGAGAACTGGCACCGCGACCGGCCTGCAGTTTCGCCTGTCTTGGTTAAAGAGGTCTCAACGAGGTCGGGTTCGAGGAAACAATGGTAGGCAGAAAAAGGCCCCTCGTCGTCATCACGCGCAAGCTGCCCGACCCGGTCGAGACCCGCATGCGTGAGCTGTTCGACGCCCGGCTGAATGTCGAAGACCGGCCGATGACGCAGCCGGAACTGGTCGCGGCGGTCAAGGAAGCCGACGTGCTGGTGCCGACCATAACCGATCAAATCGACGCGGCGCTGATCGCTCAGGCCGGCGACAACCTCAAGCTGATCGCCAATTTCGGCAACGGCGTCGACAAGATCGACGTGTCAGCAGCAGCGAAGAAGGGCATTACCGTCACCAACACGCCGAACGTGCTGACCGAAGATACCGCCGACATGACCATGGCGCTGATGCTGGCGGTGCCGCGGCGGCTGGCGGAAGGCGCCAATGTGCTGACCGGCGACAAGAAATGGGCCGGCTGGTCGCCGACCTGGATGCTCGGCCGGCGTATCTGGGGCAAACGCCTCGGCATTGTCGGCATGGGCCGCATCGGCACCGCCGTCGCCCGGCGGGCCAAGGCGTTTGGCCTGTCGATCCACTACCACAACCGCCATCGCGTGCTTGCCGCGGTCGAGGATGAGCTGGAGGCGACCTATTGGGAAAGCCTCGACCAGATGCTTGCCCGCATGGACATCATTTCGGTCAATTGTCCGTCGACGCCGGCGACCTTCCATCTGCTTTCGGCGCGGCGGCTGGCGCTTCTGCAACCGTCCGCTTACATCGTCAACACGGCGCGCGGCGACATCATCGACGAGGACTCTCTGGTCAAGCTGATCCAGGACGGCAAGATCGCCGGCGCCGGGCTCGACGTCTACGAGCATGAGCCGGCGCTGAACAGCAAATTGCTGAAGCTCGCCGCCAAGGGCAAGGTCGTGCTGTTGCCGCATATGGGGTCGGCGACGCTCGAAGGCCGGATCGACATGGGCGAGAAGGTGATCATCAACATCCGCGCCTTCTTCGATGGCCATCGGCCGCCGGATCGCGTGCTGCCGCTACGGACGTGACCGGCTGCCATATTAAGTTAGTGCAGACTTACGAAATAACCTTGCGCATGGTGATCGAGGTCGGACGGTCATAGCCACTGTGCGCTGTCCGTGCCGTTTCGTGAAAGCCGAGGCGGGCAAAGGCCGCGTGGTTCCCGGTCAGTTCGATCCGCGTCTGAAGCTCGATCGCAGGCTTGCCGCGGTTGCGGGCAAGATCCTCGACAGCTTGCATCAGCCGCCTGGCGATGCCTTGTCCCCGAAAATCCGGTTCGACCGCGAGCTTTCCGACATAGAAATCTCTGGCCCGCTCAAGGACAAAAACGCAGCCGACAATCCTGCCGTCGTTCAGTGCCGCAAAGCCCGTCTCCTGCCGGGCCTTGTCGCGGAGATTTTCGACCGTGAGCCGATGCGCCGAGGATGGCGGATCGATGACGCCGTCCATGGCAGCGAAGGCGCGCATGATCAGCGCCAGCACCTCGTCCCAACGGTCGAAATCGGCCGGAAGCTGCGCGACGGAAACCAGGCTGTCCAAAATCTAGCTACTCTTGTTCTAGCTGCTCTTGTAACGGACCGTGTCGAAGCGGGCTGCCAATGCATCGTAAAGCAGCAGCCGGCCGACCAGCGGTTCGCCGATGCCGGCGATCAGCTTGATCGCCTCCATGGCCTGCAGCGTGCCGACGACGCCGGTCAGCACGCCGAGCACGCCGGCCACGGCGCAGGATGGCACCAAGCCGGCCGGCGGTGGTTCCGGGAAAAGATCGCGATAACTCGGATTCGGCCTGCCGTCGGTGCCGGTCTCGAACGGTTTCAGCACGGTCACCGAGCCGTCGAAGCGGCCGACGGCGGCATGGACCAGCGGCCGCTTTTCCGCGGCGCAGGCGTCGGCCACCGCATAACGGGTTTCGAAATTGTCGGAGCCGTCGACGACGATGTCATATCGGGCGACTAAGGCAGGGGCGTTGTCCGCCGTCAGCCTGAGATTGTGTAGTTCCACGGCGACGTTGGGGTTGATGCGGGCGATCGCCGCCTTGGCACTGTCGGTCTTCGCCATGCCGACAGCGCCGGTGCCGTGGATCACCTGCCTTTGCAGGTTCGACAGCGAGACGCTGTCGTCGTCGACGATGCCGAGCGTGCCGACGCCGGCTGCGGCAAGATATTCAAGCACCGGCGCTCCCAGCCCGCCGGCGCCGACGACCAGGACCCGAGCCCGCTTCAGTCGCTGCTGGCCGGCGCCACCAATCTCGGGCAGCACGATGTGGCGGGCGTAGCGTTCGAGTTCTTCGTCGGTGAGCGCGGTGGTGATCATCGCCGGACCATACAGCGGGAGAAAAACCTTGTCAGGCGGTAATGCACGTTGCCAAAGCCTGCCATCGGCTTGCCCATCGGGGTGCGCAGCGGTTGAATAGTGAATAGTGAATAGTGAATAGTGAATAGTGAATAGTGAATAGTGAATAGTGAATAGTGAATAGCGACCACTCAGTAGTGATTAGTGATTAGTGATTAGTGAAATAATGGCGCTCTCACCACCATTCACCATTCACCATTCACCATTCACCATTCACCATTCACCATTCACCATTCACCCTTCACCCTTCACCCTTCACCATTCACCGAACCGTGCCATGATCGACGGTCAAAAACTGCGCGCGTCCGTCGAGACTGGAAAACAGCGCCGCATCGGTCCCGGTCATGAAAGCCTGGCAATTCAGCTCTTCGAGGATCGAGAACAGCGCGGCGCGTCGGCCCGCGTCGAGATGGGCGGCGATTTCGTCGAGCAGCAGGATCGGCGTCATGCCAGACATCTCGCCGGTCAGCCGGGCGTGCGACAGGACCATGCCGACCAGCAGCGCCTTCTGCTCGCCCGTCGAACAGAGTTCGGCCGGCATCGCCTTGGGCCGGTGCCGCACCACGAGGTCCGACCGGTGCGGGCCGTCGAGCGTGCGCCCGGCGGCGCGGTCGCGATCGCGAGCTTCGGCAAGCGCGCGGCGGAACCGCTCCTCGACATCGACAGCCGCGCTGGTTGTGACCTCGCTTTCCAGCGCGCCGGACAGGCCGATGTCGACTTGCGGAAATGGACCGGAGCTTGGCAGCCTGTCGATCATGGCGGTGAGCAGGCGCACCAGTTCGGCACGCGCCGCGGCAATCGCCACACCGGTTTCGGCCATTTGCGTCTCGATCGCATCGAACCAGGCGCCATCGCGCGAGCCTTCGGCGAGCAGTCGATTGCGGCCGCGCATCGCTTTTTCGTAGTCGAGCGCGCGCTGGCCGTGGCCCGGATCGATCGCCAGCACCTGCCGGTCGAGAAAGCGCCGCCGATCTGCGGCCGGCCCGGTGAACAATGCATCCATCGCCGGTGTCAGCCAGACGACGCGCAACCATTCCAGCATGTCCTCCGCCGAGCGCGCCGCCGCGCCGTTGATCCGCACCCGCCGGCCGCCTTCGGCGGCGTCGCCGCCCGCGATGCCGGTGCCGATCTCGACCGGGCCGACCGGCCCATCGAGCCGGGCATGAATGGCAAAGCCGCCGTCGCCGCCTTCGCGCGCCACGTCGGCATAAGGCGCACGGCGCAGGCCGCGCCCCGGCGTCAACAGGGAAATCGCCTCCAGCAGATTGGTTTTGCCGGCACCATTGTCACCGGAAAAAACCACCGGGCCGGGATCGAGATCGATCGAAAGTGTTGTGTAATTGCGGAAATTGGTAAGCGAAAGCTTACTTATATGAGTCTGCTGATCGCGCTCAGGCTGCTTCGCAACTCCGGTCATGACAGCAAGATGGCCTCGTTCGGGCCTAAAGCGCGCCGCGTTTGACCGGCCTCATGCGACGCGCTTTAGGTTTGTTGTTTTTATCCATGTCGTTATCGCAAAACCGCGGCACACTTTTGCGCGACATGCATCAGACCCGCATCGGCATCAGCACGTAGAGGGTGGTTTCGTCGGCCATGTCGTGGATCAGCGTTGGCGAGCCGGCATCCGCCAGCATGAATTTTGCCTCGGTGCCGGTCAACTGGGCGGCGACGTCGAGCAGATATTTGGCGTTGAAGCCGATTTCGATCGCGTCGGACGAATAATCCGCGGCCAGTTCTTCGGTGGCGCTGCCCGAATCCGGATTGTTGACTGCAAGCGTGACCTGGCCTTCTCCAATCGAAAGCTTCACCGCCCGGCCGCGTTCGGACGAAATGGTCGATACGCGGTCGACGGCGGCGGCGAAACTCTGGCGGTCGATGATCAGCTTCTTGTCGTTGCCGGTCGGGATCACCCGCTGATAGTCCGGGAAGGTGCCGTCGATCAGCTTCGAGGTCAAAACGACGCTGCCGATGGTGAAACGGATCTTGGTGTCGGACAATTCGGTGGTCACCGCGATATCAGGGTCGTCGACGAGCTTTTGCAATTCGCTCACCGTCTTGCGCGGAATGATGATGCCCGGCATGCCTTCCGATCCTGCCGGCGCGTCGATCTCGGCGCGCGCCAGCCGATGGCCGTCGGTCGCTACCGAGCGCAGCTTCAGCTTGCCGTCGGCGTCATGCGTGTGCAGGTAGATGCCGTTCAGGTAGTAGCGCGTCTCTTCGGTGGAGATGGCGAATTGGGTCTTCTCGATCAGGCCCTTGAGCGCGACCGAATCAAGCCGGAAGATATGCGAGAACGATCCGGCCGAAAGCTCCGGGAAATCGGATTGCGGCAGGCACTGCAGGCGGAAGCTCGAGCGGCCCGAGGTCACCGTCATGGCGTTGCCGTCCTCGTCGGTCTTCAGCATGACCTCCGCGCCGTCGGCGAGCTTGCGCACGATGTCGTAGAGCAGGTGCGCCGGGACCGTCGTCGCGCCGCCGCGCTCGACCTTGGCGGGCGTGGCTTCGGTCACCTCCAGGTCGAGGTCGGTCGCCTTCATTTCAAGGGTGGCGCCTTCGGCGCTCAGCAGCACGTTCGACAGGATCGGTATAGTGTTGCGCCGTTCGACCACGCGATGAACGTGGTTGAGCGACTTCAGGAGATTTGACCGTTCCAGGATAACACGCATGACGAAACAGGCTCGCTTGAATGAATGAGCGGGTCTCCGGCAAGCGGCAACCCGCGAAAGGTCTGAACAGGCTCAGAATCTGCACAAACTGACAGGAAAAAACCCGTGAACGCAAGCCCGTGCTGACGGTTCGGGCCGGTTACGCGGGCTTTCTTGGGATAAAACCGGCGAAGCCCGCAAGCCATGCCTGTCGCCCAAAAGCATGCCCTCGGGTCAGGCCCGAGAGTGTGCATGGGCTTTGCGGCAACGACGTGCATAAAGACAGAGATTTCAAGCGCGTTGCAGCCATCCAGACGCGACACGCTTCTGTTTTTTCGGGCCGGTCAGGCCTGGTCGTTGATCAGTCTTCTCAGCAATTCGAGCTCCTGCGCCAGCGTGTTGTCGACGCCTGAAAGATCCTCGATCTTGCGCACGGCGTGCAGCACCGTCGTATGGTCGCGGCCACCGAAACGCCGCCCGATCTCCGGCAAGGAGCGCGGTGTCATCACCTTCGACAGGTACATCGCGACTTGCCGCGGCTTGACGATGGTGCGGGTGCGCCGGTTGGACAGAAGTTCCGTCTTCGACACATTGTAGTGGCGCGCGACGATGCGCTGGATGTCCTCGATGCGCACCCGCTTCGGCTCGCCCGAACGATAGATGTGGCCGAGGATCTCATCGATGCGGTCGATGGTGATCTGCGGTTCGAACGACTGGCGGAACAGAAGCTGGTTGAACGCACCTTCGAGTTCACGCCCGCTGCCGGTCACCGTGCGGGCGACATGGTTGAGGATCTCCTCCGAGATGTCGAGCGATTGATCGTCGGCCTTGGCGGTGGCAAGGCGCAGCTTGAGCATGCCGATCCGCATGGCGAAATCCGGCGCCGACATTTCGAGCGCGACGCCGCCGTTGAGGCGCGAGCGGACGCGGGGCTCCAGTGATTCCAGTTCCGACGGCGGCCGGTCGGCGGCGACCACCACCTGCTTGGCGCTGTCGAGCAGCATGTTGATTAGATGGCAGAATTCATGCTGGATCGACTTGCCTTGCAGGAACTGCATGTCGTCGATGATGAGGAGGTCGATGTCGCGCAACTGTTCCTTCAGCGTCAGCGCGTTGTTGTCGCGGATCGCGGTGGCAAACCGCCACATGAAATATTCGGCCGTGAGATAGACGACGCGCGACTTCGGATTCTGCTTCAGCGATTCCGCCGCGATCGCCTGCAGCAGGTGCGTCTTGCCCAGCCCCACCGTCGCGTGCAGAAACAGCGGATTGAAGCGCACCGCGCTCGACTGCGATTCCGCCACCGCCTTGGCGGCGGCGAAGGCCACCCGGTTCGACGGTCCTTCGATGAAGGAGCCGAACGTGTAGCGCGGGTCAAGCGGCGAACCGAGCACATTGTGCCGGAACTCGGTCTCGGCAGGCATTCCCGGGCGAGGTGCCGGTACCCGCTCCACCCTGCCGGGGGCGGCTGTTCCCGCGGCCAGCGCCGTTTGCGCCTGCCTGGTCATCTTGCGCGCCGGGGCCACTTCGGGCTCGACGCCGTTGCGCCCCGGGCGGGTAGCGGTGCGCACGACGATCTCGATCTTGAGGATTTCAGGATCCTCGTGTTTCCACAGCTCGGCGATGAGGTCGAGGTAGTGGCCGTTGATCCACGAGCGCAGGAAGGCGGTGGGCACCGAGATGCGGACAATGCCCCGGGACGCCTCGGCGACCTTCATGCGCCCGAACCAGCTCGAATAGACTTCGGTTCCCAGACGCGCCTTCAACTGGGCCTTGACCCGGTCGAACTTTTGTTCCGCGTCGATGGAAGCCGACATAGCGTCCCCTCCGGTTAAGGTCCCAGGGAATGGGAGGTCGCCCGTAAGCTCCCTTTCGATGCCGCTCTGCATGATCGAGTTCCTTGTCCTTTTGTACCTTTTTCCGCCGGGAATGCGCCTCCTGCATCCATGTTTCCGGCGACCGTGTCCTCACAGCGACACCATCGCCGCCGCCGGCAGCTGATGTCGCCTCATTGTCGGGGAACCGGCGCCGGCTCCTCGGAGCCAGCCCGCTTTGGTCATGTCAGGGCAATACAATTCCGCCCGGCGAAACGCCGGCGCGTCATTGATCTGCCATGTACAATTACGCCATTCCCCTACCGTATCGAAAAGGCAAACCAAACCCGTACGCGGAGATGATCCGCGTCATGAATTCTGCCACTTTTTTGCTGGCCGATTCAGGCTGGGTTAAGGGCCAACGGCCCGTCCCTCTCGATAGACAGACCTTAGCGAAATCGCTGTGGATAGGGCAAGGCCACGACTAACGGATTTTTAAGGAATGTGGTTAGCGCAAACGGGTTCGGAGCCTGCGTTGCACTGGCTTGTTTTGACAAACCCATTGTGATTCAAACCCTTTTCCGGCGAATGTGAAAAAGGCCGCGTCGCGCGAAATTTTATCAAATAATTTTCTTGACAGGCAATTGTCCCCCATCCCTCGCACCCGATGTGAACAAGCTGTGGATGACCGTCCGCAACCGTTTGAAAAATAAAGGTGATTTTCGCCAGTTGATATTTTCGCCGTGAACGCTTTCAGCGGCTGCGCCTGTCAGCCGGCATGTATATGCCGGCAAAGCAATTCGAACTTCGAAATCGTGCGGGGTGTTGCTTGCGGGCTTTCTTTTTAAGTACTTGCCGGCAAACGAAAAAACCCGGCACGAGCGGCCGGGTCTGAAAAGGACAAGTTTAGTAAAGGTATATCAGCCCGGATATCCGGGTTAGGCCGACAACACCTTGAGGCGCTGGGCCAGGCGCGACACCTTGCGGGATGCCGTATTCTTGTGCACCACGCCCTTGCTCGCGGCGCGCATCAATTCCGGCTCAGCCACCTTGAAAGCAGCCTGCGCGGCCGCCTTGTCGCCCGAGGCGAGCGCCTCTTCGACCTGGCGGATGTAGGTCCGCACGCGCGAGCGGCGGTTCTTGTTGATCGCCGTGCGGCGGGCGATCTTGCGCGTTGCCTTTTTGGCCGAGGAGGTATTGGCCATGATGCCTCTCTTCTGATCTGGTGGGCGCATGCGGGATGCCGCAAGGCGCAAAAAACAAACGGGCAGCCACAGGGCCGCCTCGGTTGGTGCGGCTTATAGTTCAGCTTTTCCGGCGCGTCAACGCTGCTTCGCCTTCTTTTTGGGCCGTTGCTGTCGCTCGCTCCCGGCTGATGTCGTCGCCATCTACCAGTTCGAGAAATTTGGCTACCGGTTCGAGAAATTTGGCTTCCGCTTCTCGACAAAGGCCGCCATGCCTTCCTTCTGGTCATCGAGCGCAAACAGTGAGTGAAACAGCCGGCGCTCGAACCGCAGCCCCTCGGCCAGTGTCGTTTCATAGGCGCGGTTGACGGCCTCTTTCGCCATCATCACCGACGGCAGCGAAAAATCGGCTATCTTGGCCGCCGCCTTCAACGCCTCCTCGAGCAATTCGCCGGCGGGCACGACACGCGACACCAGGCCGCAACGCTCGGCTTCCGCGGCATCCATCATCCGTCCGGTCAGGCACATGTCCATCGCCTTCGACTTGCCGACGAAACGGGTCAGGCGCTGCGATCCGCCCATGCCCGGCATCACGCCGAGCGTGATCTCGGGCTGGCCGAACTTGGCGTTGTCGGCGGCGATGATGAAATCGCACATCATCGCCAGTTCGCAGCCGCCGCCGAGCGCATAGCCGGCCACCGCCGCGATGACAGGCTTGCGCACCCGGGTGAACTCTTCCCAGCCGATAAAGAAATCCTGCACATAGGCGTCGACAAAGGAGATCGCCTGCATTTCCTTGATGTCGGCACCTGCCGCGAAGGCTTTTTCGGAGCCGGTGATGACCATCGCGCCGATGTCGGCATTCGCGCAGAAGCCGTTCACGGCCACGACCACGTCCGCCAGGACCTGCGAGTTCAGCGCATTGAGCGCCTTCGGCCGGTTCAGCGTGATCAGCCCGACCTTGCCGCGGGTTTCGACGATAATCGTTTCATAGGCCATGACTGTATCTCCTCACTCGGTCATCTCCTTGCATCAGGCGTCCAACTCACACGCGGCACCTGGCTTACACCCCCACCTAAGTCACAACTGACAGCTCCGGCAATAGAAGGTGGAACGCCCGCTTTGCACGATGCGCTCTATATGGCCGCCGCAGCCGTGCTTGGGGCAGGCCTCGCCCTCGCGATCATAGACGGCGAACGAATGCTGGAAATAGCCCAGAGACCCGTCGGTCTGCACATAGTCGCGCAGCGACGATCCGCCGGCGGCGATCGCATCGGCGATCACCGCGCGGATTGCTTCGGCCAGGGCGTCGCGCTGCTGTTTGGCCTTCTTTCCAGGCTTTGCGATGGTGCCTGCCTCGCGCAACGGCGACAGGCCGGCGCGCCACAGCGCCTCCGACACATAGATATTGCCGAGCCCGGCGATCAGCCGCTGATCGAGAAGTGCTGCCTTTAGCGGCGACTTCCGGCCTTTCAGCAGCGAGGCGAGCAGTTCGCCGTCCAACGCATTGCCTGTCGGCTCGACGCCAAGCCCCGCCAGCATCGGATGCGTGTCAGGCGCTCCTTCGGAAAACAGCATGAAGCCGAAACGGCGCGGATCGTTGAAGGTCACCCGGGACCGGGCGCCTTGGGGGGAGACGATATGGAAGACGACATGGTCGTGCACTGCTCTCTTCGGGCGCTCATGATAAAACGCGCCCAGCATGTCGCTGCTGTCGGGTAGTTCTCTGCCATCGGAGGTCTCGATGCGGAACGAGCCCGACATGCCGAGATGGCAGATCAGCACCGGACCGCCTTCCAGGTGCATCGTCAGGTATTTGGCCCGGCGGCCGAGCGCCGTAATCGTCTTGCCGGTCAGCCTCTCCAAAAAATTCTCGGGAAATGGAAAGCGCAGGTCGGGCCGGCGCGCCTCGACGCGGGCGATGCGGGCGCCTTCCAGAACCGGCTGCAGGCCCCGCCGCACCGTTTCGACCTCAGGCAACTCAGGCATGGCCGCCTATCGCTGTGTAGAAGGAGGTGCCGTGACGGCCGCGTGCCAACCCAAGATGCTCGGCGACGGTTTCACCGATGTCGGCGAACGTCGCTCTCAGCCCGATGTCGCCGCCAAAGCCCGGTCCGGTGCCGATCACCGGAATGCGTTCGCGCGTATGATCGGTGCCGTGCCAGGTCGGATCGTTGCCATGGTCGGCCGTGAGGATGAGAAGGTCGCCTTCCCTGAGCCGTGCAAGCGCCTCCGGCAGCCGCCGGTCGAAGGCCTCGAGCGCAGCGGCATAGCCGGCAACGTCGCGCCGATGGCCGAACTCGGTGTCGAAATCGACGAAATTGGCGAAGACGAGGTCGCCGTCGCCCGCGTCATCCATCGCGCCGAGCGCCTTGTCGAACATCGCCATGTTGCCGGCGGCCTTGCGCACTTCCGAAATGCCGCGATGGGCGAAGATGTCGCCGATCTTGCCGACCGCGATGACCCGGCTGCCGCGCGCCGTCAGCCGGTCGAGCAGGGTCGGTTCGGGCGGCGGCACCGAATAGTCCCGGCGGTTGTGCGTCCGTTCGAAGCTGGCGGCGGTTTCGCCAATGAAAGGCCGCGCGATCACCCGTCCGATGTTCAGCGGATCGACCAGCCTGCGCACCACCTTGCAGAATTCGTAGAGCCGCTCCAGGCCGAAGTGAACTTCATGCGCGGCGATCTGCAGGACGGAGTCGACCGAAGTGTAGCAGATCGGCTTGCCGGTGCGGACATGTTCCTCGCCGTACCGCTCGATGATCTCTGTGCCCGGAGCATGGCAATTGCCGAGAATGCCCGGCACCTCTCCTTCGCGAATGATCGCTTCGGTCAGGTCGGCTGGAAAGGCGGGAACCGTGTCCGGGAAATAGCCCCAGTCGAAGCGGACCGGCAAGGCGGCGATTTCCCAATGGCCTGACGGCGTGTCCTTGCCGCTCGAAATCTCCTGCGCCGCGCCGTGGAAGGCGGAGGCAAGCAGGCCGCCGCTGTCGAAGCAGAATCCTGTCGCGGTTTTCGCCGCGTGCGCCAGGCCGAGCGAGAGCATGTTGGGCACGAAAAGCGGGCCTTTGCGCAGCCCCTCGCGATCCGCCCGGCCTTCCGCGCAGGCTCGAGCGATGTGTCCGAACGTGTTGGAACCGGTGTCGCCATAGCGCTCGGCGTCGGCCGCGCCGCCGATGCCGAAGGAATCGAGAACAAAAAGGAAGGCGCGCGCCATTGCAGGGGATCATTATTATCGTTTGTCTGTCCGCCCAGACATAGGCGGCCGCGCCGCCATTGGCAATTCGGAACCAGACGGCTGTGTGCACATCCGGGCGCGATGGTAGAATTGTCGCCGGCATCGGCGTGGATCGACGAAAACGAGAGGGAACTCACATGCGACATGCAAGGCATCCGCGGCTATCGTGCGCCTGGTGTCAGGCCGATAGCAATGGCGATCGGGCGCCGTCGTTCAGCAGGTGTCGCAGGTAATCGTCGGGCTCCTGCGGGGCCTGAGATAATAAGTTTCGCCCATCGATATCGAGTTGAAAGCCGAACTGAAGCCAAGCCGCTTTTCACTATCCGCCGACCAGGTGATGATCGGCTCGTATGCCAGATTGCTTTCGACGCGAACAAGAAACGTGCCCTTGACCTCGAGCTGCGGTGCAACCGTGGTGACGGAGTTTTTGGCGGCGCCGGCGCTGAAGGCATCGCCGACCATCTTGCGTGACCAAGCGACCAGCACCCGCGGCGTCGGCTCGTTCGTGACCTCTATTGCGGTGATGGTGATTTCCGGGGTCGATCGGTTGTACGGCTGAAGGGTGGAGTTGCCGATCTGCATGATCGCATCGAGTTCGGCCGGCGTGACGGTCTGCTGCTGGGTGACGAGATCCGCCACCATGCTGCCGATGCGACTGACCTTCTTGTTGGTCTCGATGGCTTGCGAGGCTTCCATGGTCAAGAAGTACATCATAAGCAGGACGGGCACGATGAAGGCAAACTCAACCGCCGCCACACCGCGGCGATCACGGCAGAACCGTATGGCTTTCGGGCAGATCCCAGCGGTCCTCATATGTGCCCCCGCACGCCCCATGGTATCGTCCTTTTCCTCATTCCACCCAGCGGTTTGGGTTTTCAGTCGTCGAACGGCTCGTTCTTCCAGGTCATCGATGCGAAATGCAGCGTGTTGCCGTCTTTCAGATTGGCCATCGACTTGGCCATGAAATCGGTCATGACGGGCCATTTGTAAAAAACCCGCAGCATGTTTATCGATTCAGCCAAGCCCGGGGATACCGTAAAAGTCGAGGGGGTCGTACCGGTCAACGCGATTTCGCCGTCTTGGATATTGAAGCCCGCCTGGGCTGCGGCGGCGAAGCTCGTATACGCGCGCAGATCCACTTCCAATCCCGGGCAGTCCTTGGCGACCATGATCTCCAGCCGGCTGCAGATCATGGTCTTCAGCGTCGCCTCGGTCACGTTGGCCTGCCTTTCCTGGCCAGTCCGCAGCTGGCGCGCGACATCGTCGGTGATATTGGCCATCACCTCTTGCCCGGCAAATGAAATGCAGCTCTCCAGTATGGCAAAGACGAGGAGCGCAAACGGCACCGCAAGCATCGCGAACTCCAGAGCGGTGCTGCCGCGCCGGTCGCCAAGGAAGCGCGCCGAAAAGCTTGATCGTCCTGCTTTGCTCATGTCCGTGCCTGCCGATCCCTTAGGGGGTGTCGGGCAACATTAGCGCAAACCCATTGAAGTGCGGTTTTGATGATCGTTAAATTCGAAGGGGAGGTTTTAACAGGCCGATAACCGAAGCGGCTTTTTCAGCGAGACGAAACGGTCGGGTCGCTTACTGGCCGGCGCTCATCTCGGCTTCCGAGGTCTTCTCCGCCTCGCTTTTATATGAGCTTTCGCAATATGGCGTGCACGACATGGTCTGTATTTCGGCGCGTCGATAGATGCGCACCGAGGACGCGTCCTGTCGCACGACGGTGATCTGCTCGTCGACGATCGGACGGCCCTCCTGATCGAGGACGACGAGATTGGTGACGCCGAAGCCCTTGCCCGTCAGCACGATCGTCGAAGCATCCTGCACCGAGGCGTCGGCGATCGCCGGATTGCCGACGACGATCGTATCGGCAGCGCGCGACAATTTGACGATCTTCGCCTGGTTCATGGTGACCTCGATGCCGGCGCCGGCCTTGGCCATCACGACGAAGGCGGTGGCGGCAAGCAGGGCGGCAATTGGAAAGGACGATCTCGGCCCGGTCATTGAAGCGCTCCACGGCGGCAATTTGCTCAACGGAACATGAACGAGATTGGTGAAGCAAGGGTTAAGCGGAGGGGAGCCGTGATGATGTCGGGCTCGGCCCTTTGATCGCCTGGAGCTGGGATCGCCAGGAGCGGCCCGCCCCTTTCTCAGGTCGCTAAATTGCGCCTTTCGCAGCTTGCCGCGCCTGTCGGGTCCATAGGCGTCACTTAGTCTACGGTTAACCACGCAATGTCATCGAAGCCGGAAAGGAATCGGTAAGGCTGTTTATTAAGCCGATTGAAAGAGCTTCTCGATAGATTGGCAGTATCCGATCAGCCAACAGAGAAGTTGACGGAATTGCTGTAACACCTGGAGTAGGAGCTCTCGAATGTCTAATCTCATTGCACGTTTTGTGAAAGACGAATCCGGCGCGACCGCCATCGAATACGGTCTGATCGCCGCTCTCATCGCGCTCGCCATCATGGTCGGCGCCGGCCAGCTCGGCACCGCGCTGGACGCCAAGTTCAGCGATATTGCCGATACGCTCGAAGGCGCCGGCGTGCCCGCCACCCCCACCCCCACCACCCCAACCCCCTAAGGCAACTAACGGCGCTCAGCTGTTTCCAGATAAGGGCCGCCGCACTGGCGGCCCTTATCTAATCGTATCGGACGATTTGAAATTTCGGCCTCATCAATCGTTAATCGAACATGCCTAGGCTGAAACCAGGTACAGTCTGACCACAGGCGCCACGCCCATGCTTGAAGCCTTGATTTTTGTCGTCTTCCCGTTCTGCATGCTTTTCGCCGCGATCTCCGACATGCTGTCGATGACGATCGCCAATCGCGTGCCGGTGCTGCTTGTGGCGGTCTTCGCCCTGGTCGCGCCGCTGACCGGCATGGACTGGGCAACCTGTGGCTGCCATTTTGCCGCCGGCGGCCTGGTTCTTGCCGTGACCTTCGGGCTGTTCGCGCTCGGCGGCATGGGCGGCGGCGACGCGAAGCTGCTGGCCGCCAGCGCCGTCTGGATGGGGCTGAACATCCATCTCGTCGAATATCTCCTGGTCTCGACCTTCATCGGCGGCCTGCTGACGCTCGCCATCCTCGTCTATCGGAAATCGCCGCTTGCGGCCGTCACAAGCCATAACCGGTTTTTACGCCATCTCGCCGACGAGACATCAGGCGTTCCCTATGGCATTGCGCTTGGCATTGGCGGCCTGCTCACCTTCCCAGCTTCGCCGTTGATGGCGTGGGCGCTCGCAAGCCTGGCGGCCTGATATTCTCGCCGCCTGCTTTTCCCGTTAAACCACCCTTCCACATTCGATTTGGCGTTGGAGCAGGCGGCTTGGCCGCCTTTTTTACTGGCCGGACCGGATGCTCAAATTTATGTAAACCTTAAATTAATCACGATCGTAAGTATTAAATTAACCTTGTTTTGACGATTGCCGCTGCAAGGTCCGGCTTGGCTAGGTTGTTTGCCAAGGCGAGGTTCGGACAGATGCCAGCATCCCGACTGATCATTCTAGGCGTGGCGGTGGCCGCGGCGGGTGGCGCAGGATATGTCGCAAAAAACATGGTGGCGGCGCCGCCGCCTCAAATCGTCGATTCCGGCCCCGAGGCGCCGGCAATCGCGCTGCAGGACGTGCTTGTCCTGTCCGGCGACGTTCCGATGGGCAGTCCGCTCGAGAACAATATCACCTGGCAGTCCTGGCCGGCCAACGGCATCAACGCGAATTTCATCACCCGCGCCGCCGAGCCCGATGCGCTGGAGAAGCTGAAAGGCGGCGTCGCCCGCGTGGCGATGTATGCCGGTGAGCCGCTGCGGCGCTCCAAGCTGATCGGCGAGGGACAGAGCTTCATGTCGTCGATCCTGCCCTCCGGCATGCGGGCCGTCGCCACAGCCGTATCGGCCGACACGTCGGCCGGCGGCTTCATTCTTCCCAACGATTTCGTCGACGTCATCATGACCCGCAGAGCCGATCCGGCGGCCGGCGGCAGCGGCTTTACCACCGAAACCATCCTCAAGAACATTCGCGTCCTGGCGATCGACCAGACCATCCAGGAGGACGAGGAAGGCAAGCGGACCAGGGTCGGCCAGACCGCCACCCTGGAACTGACACCGCAGCAGGCGGAAATCATCACCGTCGCCCAGCAGATGGCGGATCGGCTGACATTGGCGCTGCGGTCGATCACCGACACCCAGGAGAAGAATCTGGGCGAGGCCGACTATCTCGTTTCCGGCAATGGGCGGCGCGGGACAGTGCGCCTGATCAAGTCGGGCGAAGTTTCCGAAGTGGGAGCAAGGCAATGAGGCTGAACGCTGGACTGCCGGTCACACTGGCTGCGGCAATCGGCCTATTCCTGCTTGGATCGAATGGGCATGGCCTCCTCGAGGCGAATGCGGCAGGCGCCGAGGTGTCGGCTTCGACCGCCACCCAGCGCGTCAAGCTCGGTCTCAACAAATCCGTGGTCATCGACCTGCCGAGCGATGCCTATGATATTCTCGTCGCCAACCCGGCGGTCGCCGATGCGGTGACCCGCACCGCCAGGCGCATCTATCTCTTCGGAAAGGCGGTCGGCGACACCAACATCTTCGTCTTCGGCCCCAATGGCGAACAGATCGTCAGCCTGGATCTGGCGGTCGAACGCGACGTCGCCGGGCTGGAAGACTATATCAGGCGCTTCATACCGTCATCGAGCATCACGGTCGAATTGCTGAACGACAACGTCGTCCTGACCGGAACCGTGGACACTCCCCTTGATGCCAAGCGTGCGGTCGATCTGGCGACCATCTTCGTGTCCGGCGGTGAAGCGACCACGGGACAGTATTCGCAGACCGCCTCCGGCGGCTCGGCCGAAGCCGGTGTCGACATCGACAATCCGGATTCCGAGCGTCGCGTCAGCCAGATCGTCAACCTGCTGCAGATCATCGGCGACGACCAGGTGACGCTGAAAGTGACGGTGGCCGAAGTCAGCCGCTCGGTGATGAAGCAGCTCGGCGTCAACCTGATCGGCAGCGGCAGCAGCAATGGCATCAGTTGGAGCGCGATAAGCGACAATTTCACCGGCCTGGGCAAGTCGCTGTCGAACTCTGGCCTCGCCATCGGCACCTCGACGCTGGACGCCTACATCAACGCCATGGAACAGTCAGGCGTCATGAAAACCCTGGCCGAGCCGACGTTGACGGCCGTATCCGGCGAGAAGGCGACCTTCAGAGTCGGCGGCGAGTACAATATGGTGACCGGCGTTTCCCAAGCCGTGTCCGACGATAACCAGACCGGTGTGAAGACGTATTCAATGGAGAAGATCGAATACGGCATTGGCCTGGAATTCCAGCCGGTGGTGCTGTCTCCCGGCCGCATCAGCCTGAAGGTCAGGACTTCGGTTTCCGAGCCGACGACCGAGGGATCGGTATCCTTGTCCGAGGGTGTAACCAGCCCCGGCATGAACGTCCTGTCGCTCCGCAAACGCCTGGCCGACACGACGGTGGAGCTGCCTTCCGGCGGCTCGATGATGATCGCCGGCCTGGTACGGGATGACATCAGGCAAGCCGTCAACGGCCTGCCTGGTCTGACCAAGATTCCGGTGCTCGGCACGCTGTTCCGCAGCCGGGACTTCGTCCGCAACGAGACCGAGCTCGTCATCATCATCACGCCCTATCTGGTGAAGCCGGTGACGCGCAACGCTCTTGCTAAGCCGGATGACAATTTCAACGCTGCCAGCGATGGCGCCGGCATGTTCCTTGGCCGTGTCAATCGCGTCTACGGCACCATGCAGACCGACAAGTCCAACGGCCGTTATCACGGCGTTGTCGGCTTCATCTACAAGTAAGCGGGGAAGCGGGACATGTCTCAGTCAGCGTTGAAGCCAAGGACGATCACCGCAGCGATGCGGTCCGGCCGTTCGCGGATCTGCCGGCCGGTCATTCCGGTCCTGGCGGTTGCGGTCGCCGCATTGCTGGCGGGCTGCGCCAACCGGGACAGCATCACGGTCGGTGCTGTTCCGGACGACTATCGCACCAACCACCCGATCGTCATTGCCGAGAAGAACCAGAAGATCGACCTTCCGGTCGGCGCCGGCGATCGCGGCATGACCGGGTCGCAGCGCGACACGCTTCTCGGCTTCCTGGATGGCTATGACAAGAGCGCCGCTCCGACCCTGACGATTTCGATCCCGAGCGGTTCGGCCAACGAGATCGCCGCGACCGCTGCCGGTCGCGATTTCGCCAGGCTCGCGATTGCCAGCGGCATCAGCCGCAACCGGATCGTCATCACCACCTACCAGTCGGCTTCGGCTGAAGCATCCGCGCCGATCCGCGTCGCCTATGTCTCGGTGAAGGCGCAGACCGACAGATGCGGACGCTGGCCCGAAGACCTGATGCAGACCTCGGAAAACAAGCACTATGCCGATTTCGGCTGCTCGTATCAGAACAATCTTGCCGCCCAGATGGCAAATCCGACCGATCTGCTCGGGCCGCGCAAGCAATCCGATATCGACGCGGAAAATCGCGGCGCGGTAGTCGACGTCTACCGCCAGAGAGGCATTTCGGACGAGTTCCTCGGCAATTCGGAAGTCGACTATTGAGCTCGAGCCGCGCCAGTCACGGGAAGACAAGTCACGGAAAGAAATGACAATGAGCAATCTTGCCTACGACACGGCGATAGATGGCGGCGATACCTCTCAGCAGGACATCGCCGCCATGCAGGCGTTGCGGCCGATCCCACGCATCTCGATCCAGGCATTTTGCGAGACCGACGGCGTTGCCAATCCGGTCGAGCGCGCCGGCGAGGATCGCCGCATGGCGAAGGCCCATCTGAAGGTCCATATGGGCGGCGTCGCCACCGCCATCGAATTCTACCAATCGGCGCCGACACCGAACCTGATCCTGCTGGAATCGCGCAGCGAGCCGAAGCAATTGCTCGAGCAGCTGACGCAGCTCTCCGAATATTGCGATCCGACCTCGAAGGTCGTGGTCATCGGCCACTACAATGATGTCGGGCTCTATCGCGAGCTCATCCGCTCCGGCATTTCCGAATATGTCATCGCGCCGGTATCGATGGCCGATATTGTCAGCGTGATATCGACGATTTTCGTTGATCCGGAAGCCGAGCCGATCGGCCGCTCGATCGCCTTCATCGGTGCCAAGGGTGGCGTCGGCTCCTCGACCATTGCCCATAATGTGGCCTGGGCGATGTCGTCGCTGTTCAAGTCCGAAGTGGTTGTCGCCGATCTCGACCTGGCTTTCGGAACGGCCAACATCAATTTCGATCAGGATCCGGCGCAAGGCATTGCCGAAGCCGTTTTCTCGCCGGAGCGCCTCGACGAGGTCTATCTCGATCGGCTGCTTGCCCAGTGCGCCGAGCATTTGTCGCTGCTTGCAGCGCCTTCAACGCTCGATCGGGTCTACGATTTCGATCCAGACGCTTTCACGCAGCTTATCGACACGGCGCAGCGCAGCGTGCCGCTGCTGGTGCTCGATGTTCCGCACATCTGGACAGGCTGGACCAAGAGCATATTGGTCAAGGCCGACGAGATCGTGATCACGGCGACGCCGGAGCTGGCCAATCTGCGCAACACCAAGAATCTGGCCGACATGTTCAAACGGCTTCGCCCGAACGATCCGCCGCCGAAGCTGATCATCAATCAGGCCGGCGTGCCGAAGCGCCCGGAGATTTCGTCGTCCGACTTCGCCGACTCGCTCGGCCTGTCGCCGATGTCGGTTATTGCTTTCGAGCCGCTGCTGTTCGGAAACGCTGCCAACAACGGGCGCATGCTCGGCGAAATGGATGCCAAAAACCCGGTTGTCGGCACGATCAACGAGATTGCGCATGTGCTGACCGGGCGCAGCGAAATCAAGGCGAGAAAGAAAGCGGGCCTCGGCAATCTCCTTGGCAAGCTCTCGCGCGGCAAGAAGTGATGCTTCCGGAGTGGAACTGGTAATCGATCATGTTTGGTAAAAGAGGCAGCGACGACGGCAGCCGGTCCACCCCGGAATTCCGTCAGCCGGCACCTGCGCCTGCCGCGCCGGCGGCAAACCCTGCGGTTCTTGCCAAGCCCGCACCGCCGCCGCCATCTGGCACACTTGGCGCGTCTGCTGCGCCGCCGCCCGCACGCCGTGCGGTCGAGGCGCCGCCATTGGCCCCTGAGCCGAAAAAGCTCCAGCGCCAGAAGAGCGAAACCTATTACGACACCAAGAGCCAGGTCTTTGCCGCGCTCATCGATACTATCGACCTGTCGCAGCTCGCCAAGCTCGATCCCGAAAGCGCGCGCGAGGAAATCCGCGACATCGTCAACGACATCATCGCGATCAAGAATTTCGCGATGTCGATCGCCGAGCAGGAAGAGCTGCTCGAGGATATCTGCAATGACGTGCTCGGTTACGGGCCGCTGGAGCCGTTGCTCGCCCGCGACGACATCGCCGACATCATGGTCAACGGCTCCAAGGACGTCTATATCGAGGTCAACGGCAAGGTCGAGCAGACCGGTATTCGTTTCCGCGACAACCAGCAGCTCCTCAACATCTGTCAGCGCATCGTCAGCCAGGTTGGCCGCCGCGTCGATGAATCGAGCCCGATCTGCGACGCGCGCCTTCCCGATGGCTCCCGCGTCAACGTCATCGCGCCGCCGCTCGCCATCGACGGCGCCGCGCTCACCATCCGCAAGTTCAAGAAGGACAAGCTGACACTCGACCAGCTGGTCAAGTTCGGCGCCATTTCGCCGCACGGCGCCGAGATTCTCAAGATCATTGGCCGCGTCCGCTGCAACATCGTCATTTCAGGCGGTACCGGTTCGGGCAAGACGACGCTGCTCAATTGCCTGACCAACTATATCGACCGCGATGAGCGCGTCATCACCTGCGAGGACTCGGCCGAGCTGCAACTGCAGCAGCCGCATGTCGTGCGTCTGGAAACCCGCCCGCCCAACCTCGAGGGCGAGGGCGAGGTGACCATGCGCGATCTTGTCAAGAACTGCCTGCGCATGCGGCCCGAGCGCATCATCGTCGGCGAAGTGCGCGGACCTGAAGTGTTCGATCTTCTGCAGGCGATGAACACCGGCCATGACGGCTCGATGGGCACGATCCACTCGAACAGCCCGCGCGAATGCCTGAACCGCATCGAATCGATGATCGCGATGGGCGGTTACACGCTGCCGCAGAAAACCGTGCGTGAAATCGTGGTCGGTTCCGTGGACGTGATCATCCAGGCCGCACGCCTGCGCGACGGATCGCGGCGCATCACCCACATCACCGAGGTGATCGGAATGGAGGGCGACGTCATCATCACGCAGGACATCGTTCTCTACAACATCAAAGGCGAGGACGCGAACGGGAGACTGCTGGGCGAGCATGTTTCAACAGGCATCGGTCGTCCGCATTTCTGGGAGCGCGCCCGCTACTATGGCGAGGAACAGCGCCTCGCCAATGCGCTCGAGGCAATGGAGAAACGCGCTGACTGATTCATTTGGAGGCGAAGGAGCCAGGGCCGATGTTTGGAATTGACGGCACCGTGCTGGCATTCATCGTGCTCGCCGGCCTCAGCGCCGGCGCGGTCGCCTATGCTTTTCTGTTCAACCGGATCAGCACCGAAAAGCAGGTCGGCAGGCGGCTTGAAACGATCAAGACCGCCGAGACGGATGGTGCCGTCGTCAAGGCTTCGCGCGATCGCGTGGCGGAAGCGGCCAAGCGGCGCAAATCGGTTCAGGATTCACTGAAGGACCTCGAACAGAAGCACAAAACCAGCCAGGGCAACGTCAAAAAGCCGCCCCTGAAGGCCCAGATCCGTCAGGCGGGCATGAAGGTCTCGCTCGAGCGCTTCTATCTCTACTCGGCGGTTTGCGGCGTCGTCCTGACGTTTCTTGCCTATTTCGCCGGTGCGCCTTTGTATGTCTTGCCGGGTGCGCTGCTGGTCGGTGGCCTCGGCCTGCCACGCTGGTTCGTTTCGTTTAGCCGCGCCCGCCGGGTCAAGGCGTTCCTCAACGAATTTCCGAACGCGCTCGACATCATCGTGCGTGCGGTCAAATCCGGCCTGCCGCTGAACGACGCCGTCCGCCTGATCGCCAATGAATCCCCCGAACCGGTCAAGACCGAGTTCCGCCGCATCATCGATTCGCAGCAGATGGGCCTGTCGATCCCCGACGCCAGCATGCGCATGGCCGAGACGATGCCGTGCACCGAGGCGAGCTTCTTCGGCATCGTCATCCAGATCCAGTCCCAGGCCGGCGGCAATCTTTCCGAGGCTCTGGGCAATCTTTCGCGGGTGCTTCGCGACCGCAAGAAGATGAAGGCCAAGGTCCAGGCGCTGTCCATGGAAGCGAAGGCGTCCGCGGTGATCATCGGCGCCTTGCCTTTCGTCGTTGCCTGTCTCGTCTACCTGACAAGCCCGAACTACATCATGCCATTGTTCACCACCAGCGTCGGCAATCTGATCCTCGGCTGCTCCGCGGTCTGGATGTCGATCGGCATCCTGGTGATGCGCAAGATGATGAACTTCGACGTTTAGGATTTCGAGCGCATGACCGAGAACGTCGTCAAAACCCTTACCGATCCGGCATTTCTGATTGCCCTGCTGGTCGGCATTGCGGTGTTTGCCACCGTGTTCACGCTGCTGCCTGCCTTTGGCGGAAACCAGCTCAAGGCGCGCATGAAATCGGTGGCGCTGGAGCGCGACGAACTGCGCGCCAAGCAGCGTGCGCGGCTTGCCCTCGATGCCGATCGCCGCCGCAAGGGCCTGCGCGAGCAACAGTCGATCGGCATGCGCAATATTGTCGACCGGCTGGACCTCAGGCGCGCCCTGGCCGATGAAGGCACCTTGCAGAAACTCAAGGTGGCTGGCTTCCGCGGGCAGAATCCGTTGACGCGTTTCCTTTTCTTCCGTTTGATCCTGCCCTTTGTCGGCTTTGCCCTGGCTGCGATCTATCTGTTCGTGCTCGGCGGGTTGCCGGAGCAGCCGCCTCTCATCAAGTTGTTCGTCTGTATCGTCGTCGCCTATGCCGGTTTTTACGCGCCGGTGCTCTATGTCAACAACCGCGCCACCAAGCGCAAGCAGTCGATCCAGATGGCGTGGCCGGACGCGCTCGACCTGATGCTTATCTGCGTCGAATCCGGCATGTCGGTGGAGGCGGCGTTTCATAAGGTCGCCGACGAGATCGGCGCGCAGTCGGTGGCGCTTGCCGAAGAGTTCATCCTGACCAATGCCGAGCTTTCCTACTTGCAGGAGCGCAAGCAGGCCTACGAGAACCTAGCAAGCCGCACCGGCCTGGAATCGGTCAAGTCGGTGTCGCAGGCGCTGGTCCAGGCCGAGCGCTACGGCACGCCGGTGGCGCACGCACTGCGCGTGCTTGCCGGCGAAAGCCGCGACATGCGCATGAACGCCGCCGAGAAGAAGGCCGCGGCCTTGCCGCCGAAGCTCACCGTGCCAATGATCCTGTTCTTCCTGCCGGTGCTGTTCGCCATCATTCTGGGTCCCGCCGGCATCCAGGTCAGCGAGCGCGGCATTTTCGGCGACCAGCCGACATCGAGCAGCCAGTAATGCATTTTTGACAGGCCGGCGCTGCCCCTCATTGCCCTGCCGGGCATTTCTCCCCGTATAGTGACGGGGAGAAAGCCACGCCGTCGACGGTTTCGCCAACGACAAGCGTTGCAGGAAGGGCGCTGAGGGGAAGCCAGCTTCTTTCTCCCCGTTTACGGGGAGAAATGCCCGGCAGGGCAATGAGGGGCAGCGCCGACATCGATATGTATGGCGAGGCGCGGTCAGTTGGTGGCGGGCTTTGTCTTGTCCTGGTCCTTGAGCTGGCTCCAGGCGTTCTGCTGGGCGAGCATCTGGCGAAGGTAAGTCACGTTCGCCTGCGCCTGTTCGGGCGACAGCTCCTGCGAGGCGATCTTCTCGGCCTCGTCGAAGCGGCCCTGCAGGCCAACGACCAGAGCCAGGTTCTGGCGGACGCGGCTGTCGGCATTCGGCTGCTGGGCGGCCGAGCGCATATAGGTTTCGGCCGTGCGCAGATCACCTTCCAGCACATATGACATGCCGAGATTGGAAAGGATCGAAGGTTCGTTCGGCTTGAGGTCAAGCGCCTTGCGGTAATTCTGGCGCGCCCCGTCTCTCTGGCCAAGCTGGTCGAGAATAGCGGCTTCCGCCGATACCAGCTTCCAGTCGGGATATTCCGGTGTCTGCGCGCGGCGCACCGCATCGAGCGCCGGCTCGAACTGCCCGTTGGCGGCAAGTGCCTTGCCATAGGCGGCGAGCACGTCGCGGTCCTTCGGCAGCGCGATCGCCAGTTTGCGCATCACGGCGAGCGACTGGTCGGCGTCGCCGTCCATTTGCAGCGCCGCGGCGTAATTCGTCGCGATCCGCTTGTCGTTGGGGTTCTTGGCGTAGGACTGACCCAGCGCGATCGTCGCCTTGTGCAACTCGCCGGCCGACATGGTTTCCAAGGGTTTGCCGCTGGGGCGTCCGATCGAGCCGGTCGTCAGCTTGCTGGTCCCGCAGCCTGCAACGCTGGCCGCGAGCGCTATTATGAACGCCGTGGTGATCAGCCGCTTGGCCGTGGCGTTGGTCATGCGGTTGGTCGGCATCTGCACCAGGGCCTCCATTCGTCAAACTGGCTTTTACGTGGCCATCTTCCCTCCCGCAGAAATATTCTGTTAACCCTAACGGATCGTTAAAAAGCGCCGACTCGGAAGCCGGAGATCATCGAATGCCAGTCGAACTCATCGAGGGAAAACTGAAGACCACTTTGCCGGTGTATCTGGTGGCGAAGGATCGACTGGATGCGGCAGGGCTTGCCTCCTCCTCGCGCGCCTGGGCCAGGGCCAACGGCTTTTCCGGTCAGGCCGGCCGGACGCTGATCCTGCCCGACGAAAACGGCGCGCTTGCCGGCGCCCTGTTCGGCACGGGCGACGGCGAAGGCGCGCTTGCCATCGGCGCGCTGGCGAGAGCCTTGCCCGCAGGCGACTGGCATTTCGCCTCCACACTGGCCGAGCCGGAAATCGCGGCCATCGCATTGGCGCTCGGCGGCTATGTCTTCACCCGCTATGGCAAAAAGCCTGGCAAGACGCTGCGTTTTTCGCTGCCGCCCGGCGCTGAAGGGGCTTACGTTCGCCGCATCGCCGAGGGCGTTTTCCTGACGCGCGATCTGGTCAACACGCCGACCAGCGACATGGGACCTGACGAGCTGGAGAAGGCAGTTCGGACGCTGGCCGGGACGTACGACGCCGAAGTGTCGGTGACCAGGGGCGACGACCTGCTCAAGAAGAATTTCCCGATGATCCATGCGGTCGGCCGCGCTTCCGTCGGCGCACCGCGGCTGATCGACATGATCTGCGGACCGGAGAACGCCCCGAAGGTGACGCTGGTCGGCAAGGGCGTCTGCTTCGACACCGGTGGTCTCGACATCAAGCCGTCCTCGGGCATGCTTTTGATGAAGAAGGACATGGGTGGCGCTGCCAACGTATTGGGCCTCGCCTCGATGATCATGGCCGCCGGGCTGAAGGTCCGGCTGCGTGTGCTGATCCCGGCGGTCGAAAATTCGATTGCCGGCAACGCCTTCCGGCCCGGCGACGTGTTGGTGAGCCGCAAGGGCATCACCGTCGAGATCGGCAACACCGACGCCGAGGGACGGCTGGTGCTGGCGGACGCCCTGGCACTGGCAGACGACGACGAGCCGCAACTGCTGATCGACATGGCGACCTTGACCGGGGCTGCTCGCGTCGCGCTCGGTCCCGATCTGCCACCGTTCTACACCGGCGATGAAGCGCTGGCCTCCGACCTGGCTGCGGCCTCCGTCGCAGTCGAGGATCCACTGTGGCGCATGCCGCTGTGGAAACCCTATGGCGCAAAGCTGTCGTCGAAGATCGCCGACATCAACAATGTCACGTCAGACAGTTTCGCCGGCTCGATCACCGCGGCGCTTTTCCTGAAGCGCTTCGTCGAGAAGACCGCCGCCTGGGCGCATTTCGACATCTTCGCCTGGAACCCGTCCGATCGTCCGTACGGTCTCGCCGGCGGCGAGGCGCAAGGCATCCGCGCGCTGGAAAGGGTCATCTCAAAACGCTACGCCTGACGCTGCGGTGCAGGACATTCTCGTGACTGAAACGGAACCGAAACAATTTGCCGTCATTGTGGCCGGATGCCGATTTCGATGCGCCCGAGTCAGGCCTTGCGACTGTGGCAGCAGGTGATGCTGTACCAGGTGCGCGACGATGCGCCGGACCTCACCATGCGCCAGACGGCGATCCTGTTCACGATCTATCTCGATCCACCGCCGCATACGGTGCGCGGCCTCGCCGCCCGGCTCAATGTCACCAAGCCGGTGATCACCCGGGCGCTCGACACGATGGGCGCAATGAAGCTGGTTTCGCGCCATCGCGATGAGCTCGACAAGCGCAACGTGCTGGTCAAGCGAACCGTAGAAGGTGCTCTCTTTGTCGAGCGCTTCGGCGATGTTATCATTGCCAGAGCCCAGGAATTGCCGATCTAGAGCAGGATTCCGAACCGCAGGTCAGCGAAGCAAAGCAGCACCGTTTCGGAAGGGATCATGCTCCAACACCAAGCCAGAGCCGAGTTGCCGATTTGACCGCCAGGGATGCCCGCCTTCACGCCTTCCGTTCCGATCTCGCCGATATCAGGCTGAAAGGCGAGGTCGCCGCCGATCGCTTCGTCGCCGGGCGGCCAGCGCGGATCTCAGCCACAGTGGCCGATCTCCGCAAGGCGCCGCGGCCGGATGCCGGCGTCAACACGCAAGCCCTGTTCGGTGACGACGTCCTCGTCTTCGAAGATGCCGAGGGCTGGGCCTGGATCCAGTCGGAGCGCGACGGCTATGTCGGCTATGTCGCCGACACCGTGCTGGGCGGACGGGACCACGCGCCCACCCATGTCGTCACGGTGCCGCGCACCTTCCTCTATCCGGGACCGGATTTGCGGCTTCCGCTGAGCGGGCAACTGTCGATGGGATCGGCGGTGACGGTAACCGGCGCAGCCGAAACGCGCGGCACGCATTATGCGCTGCTGCCGTCCGGCGAGGCTGTCATATCAGGCCATCTCAGGCCTCTGGGTGAGCCGGCTGCCGACTATGTCGCGGTCGCGGAGGCTTTTCTCGGCACGCCCTATCTGTGGGGCGGCGCCTCCGGCTTCGGCATCGATTGCTCCGGCCTCGTGCAACTGGCGATGCACATGGCCGGCAGGCAAGTGCTGCGCGATTCCGACATGCAGGCGGCGACCATCGGCGAGCCGCTCGACCCGGGTCCGGATCTTGCCGGGTTGCGGCGCGGCGACCTGGTGTTCTGGAAAGGCCATGTCGCTGTCATGACCGACCCGGAAACGATGATCCACGCCAACGGCCACACCATGCTGGTCTCGCGTGAAGGGTTAAGGCAAGCCCTCGCCCGCATCGGCTATCTCTATGGCGGTCCGACAGGGTTTAGGCGGCCGTAGCGCAAGCGCTTTTCCTTCTCCCCTTGTTATGACCTTGTTGTGGGGGGAGATCAGCAGTTCCGCCGATAGCGCCTCTTTTTCGAGGTTGGCGATTGGCGAAATCAAAGATGACGGCCGATCTCCCCCCAAGTGGGGGAGATGTCCGGCAGGACAGAGGGGGGCGCCGTAGAGCGCCAACCTCAATACGGACCGAGCACTGACCAAATGCCTCACACGCCACTGCCTCCGCGAAATCGCGCAAATGCCAAATCGATGCGCAAAGCCATGACCGACGCCGAACTGAAGCTTTGGAACGAGCTTCGCGCGCATCGGCTGATGGGGCTTGGCTTCCGCCGAGAATTTCCGATCGCTGGTTACATCGTCGACTTCGCTTGCCCGGACAAGAAGCTCGTCGTCGAAGTCGATGGTTCGCAGCATGCCGAAGCCAATACAGGCGACGAGGCGAGGACAAAGCGTCTGGAACGGGATGGCTGGACCATCCTGCGCTTCTGGAACGACGACGTCATTCGTGACATCGACAATGTCTGCCAGCATATTGTCATCGAGGCGGGGCTCGCCGGTGCGACTTGATACGCCGGCGCGAGGCGCCCACCTCACTTGCGACCGAAGCCGCGCACGATCACCTTTTGTTCCGATTCTGCTTGGCGATTGCGCGGCGCCGCGCTACCTCTGGCGGGTGACAGAGCAGCCGCGCCTCGCCGAACAGAATGCCGCCGTGCGCTTGCCCGAGCCATTCCTCAAATGGTTCGCGCAAAGAGGCTGGTCGCCGCGCGCCCACCAGATAGAATTGCTGGCGACTGCCCAGGCCGGGCAATCGGTTCTGCTGATCGCGCCGACCGGCGCCGGCAAGACGCTGGCCGGATTTCTGCCTTCACTAACCGAGTTGGCCGGGCGGCCAGGGAGAAAGCCAGGGCAGGCGCGTCGCGGCATCCATACGCTGTACATCTCGCCGCTGAAAGCGCTGGCCGTCGACATCGAGCGCAATCTCGGCAAGCCGGTGGAAGAGATCGGCCTATCTCTCACCATCGAGACGCGCACCGGCGACACGCCCGCGCACAAGCGCCAGCGGCAGAAGCTGGCCCCGCCCGACATCCTTCTGACGACGCCCGAGCAACTGGCGCTGCTGATTGCTGCGCCCGACGCCAGGCGCTTCTTCGAGGATCTGCGCTATGTGGTGCTCGACGAACTGCATTCCTTGGTGACGTCGAAGCGCGGGCATCTCCTGTCGCTCGGGCTGGCCCGGCTGCGATCCCTTGTTCCCGGCTTGCAGACGATCGGCCTGTCGGCGACGGTCGCCGAGCCGGACGAATTGCGGTGCTGGCTGGTCAGCCAGAATCCACCGGGTGGCATGGCCGAATTGATCGTCGTCACCGGAGGCGCCAAGCCCGACATCTCCATCCTCGACTCGGAACAGCACGTGCCGTGGGCCGGACATTCGGCCCGCTACGCGACACCGGAGATCTATAGCGAGATCAAGCGACACAAGACGACCCTGCTGTTCGTCAACACGCGCAGCCAGGCCGAACTGCTGTTCCAGGAATTGTGGCGGGTCAATGAGGACACTTTGCCGATCGCGCTGCATCACGGCTCGCTCGATGTCGCCCAGCGCCGGCGCGTCGAAAAAGCCATGGGCGAGAATGCCTTGCGTGCCATCGTCGCCACGTCGACGCTCGACCTCGGCATCGACTGGGGCGATGTCGACCTGGTCGTGCATGTCGGCGCTCCCAAAGGTGCGAGCCGGCTGGCGCAGCGCATCGGCCGCGCCAACCACCGCATGGATGAGCCGTCGAAGGCGATCCTGATTCCGGCCAACCGCTTCGAGGTGCTGGAATGCCGGGCGGCGCTCGACGCCAATTATCTCGGCGCCCAGGACACGCCGCCGCTGGTCAATGGCGGGCTCGACGTGCTGGCGCAGCATGTCCTGGGTTGCGCCTGCGGCGCGCCTTTTCATGCCGATGCGCTGTTCGAGGAGGTGCGAACCGCCGCGCCCTATGCCGAACTCGACCGGCCGACGTTCGATCGTGTCGTCGACTTCGTCGCCACCGGCGGATATGCGCTGAAAAACTACGAGCGCTACGCCCGCATCCGCCTGAACAAGGACGGGTTGTGGCGCGTGTCCAATCCTCGCATCGCCCAGCAGTACCGGCTGAATATCGGCACCATCATCGAGGTGCCGGCGCTCAACGTGCGTTATGTCAAGGCCGGCAGCAAAGGCTCTGCCTCGCGCGGCGGTCGGGTTCTCGGCAAGATCGAGGAGGCGTTCCTCGAAACGCTGACGCATGGCGACACCTTCATGTTCGCCGGCAAGGTGCTGCGCTTCGAGGGCATCCGCGACAATGAGTGCTTCGTGTCGAATGCGCCCGGCAGTGACGCCAAGGTGCCCTATTATGGCGGCGGCAAATTCCCGCTTTCGACTTACCTCGCCGAACAGGTCCGCATCATGCTGGACGACCCGCAGCGCTGGAAGAAGCTGCCGGAACAGGTCGCCGACTGGCTGCGCTTCCAGGCCGACAAATCGGTGCTGCCGAAGCGCGACGACCTGCTGATCGAGACCTTTCCGCGCGGCAACCGCTACTATCTGGTGGCCTACCCGTTCGAGGGCAGGCTGGCGCACCAGACGCTTGGCATGCTGCTCACCCGCCGCCTCGACCGGGCGGGAGCCAGGCCGCTCGGCTTCGTCGCCACCGACTATGCGCTTGCCATCTGGTCGCTGGCCGATATGGGCAGGATGTTCCGGGCGAAGAAACCGTCGCTGGCCGCGCTTTTCGACCAGGACATGCTGGGCGACGATCTCGAAGCCTGGCTGGCCGGCAGCTGGCTGTTGAAGCGCACCTTTCGCAATTGCGCGCTCATTTCCGGACTGATCGAAAAGCGTCATCCGGGCCAGGAGAAGAGCGGCCGCCAGGTCACCGTCTCGACCGACCTCATCTACGACGTCCTGCGCAGCCATGAGCCCGACCACATCCTGCTGCAGGCGACGCGTGCCGACGCGGCCACGGGTCTGCTGGATGTCAGCAGACTTGCCGAGATGCTCTCGCGTATCAAGGGACGAATCGTGCATAAAGACCTCGAGCAGATTTCGCCGCTCGCCGTGCCGATCATGCTCGAGATCGGCAAGATGCCGGTGCATGGCGAGGCCGATGATACGCTGCTGATGGATGCGGCAACGCTGGTCGAGGAGGCCATGGGGACGAAATGACATTCGCACTCGCCATGACGGCGCTCCTGGCGGATGCCGATCCTATCGGCATCGCCGGCGAGCGTGCGATCTGCGATCGGCGCGGCGTGCTTTATTTTCCCGAGCTTCGGCTTCTGACCGTGTCCGACCTGCATCTGGAAAAGGGCTCGTCGCTGGCACGGCGCGGTACATTGATCCCGCCTTATGATACCGGTGCGACGTTACTGCGGTTGCAGGCGGTGATTGCCGATTATCAGCCGGCGATCGTCATCAGCCTCGGCGACAGCTTTCATGACGGCGGCGGCGCCGCGCGCATGCATGCGAGCTTTCGCGAACGGCTGGAAGCGCTGATGGCCGGTCGCGACTGGTTCTGGGTTGCCGGCAATCATGACCCGGATGCGCCGGCCGACCTGCCCGGCGAGACGGTGCGCGAGCTGGCCATTGGCTCTCTCTTATTCCGGCACGAGCCTTCGGCGGTGAGAGTGGAAGGCGAGGTATCAGGTCATCTGCACCCTTGCGCCCGCATCGTGCAGCAGGGCCGCTCGGTGCGACGGCGCTGCTTTGCCGGCGACGGCGGCCGCATGATCATGCCGGCCTTCGGCGCCTATACCGGCTCGCTCAATGTGCTCGACCGCGCCTATGCCGGGCTGTTCCGCCGCGAGACGCTGATGGCCTATGTGCTCGGCACCGAGCGCATTTTTGCGATTTCCCACGCGATGCTGCGGCCGGGCTGAGCTGCTCTACCGGCCGTAGTAGAGGGTGACGGTGTGTTTCGCTTCGGCGAAGAACAGCCAGCGTTCGACCAGCATGCCGGCGAATTGGGCTGATGTGGCGAGTGCCGACAGCACCGCCGCATAGAGCCACGGCAAGGCGAATGCGGCAATCAGCAGCAAGACGGGCAGAGCGAAGGCCAGCACTTGCGTGATCTGGCGCAGCCGCGCCTTGTGCTTGCGGGCGATCCGAAAGCCCATCTCCTTGAGCAGGTAGTTTTCTTCGGTGTGCGGCCATTCCAGCGACCGCACCGTACCGCCGGCAAGTCCGGTCGCGGTGTTGGCGTTGGTCGGGATTTCCAGCCTGTCATTGTAGCGCCAATTTGCCAGCTTCCAGCCCCAGCCGAGCAAGGTCAGCAGCACGCAACCTGTCAGAACGATAGTCGAGCCGAGGGCGAAGCCCTGCAGCAGCGCGTTGAGAAGCACGCTGCCGCTCATTGCCGAAAAGATCAGGTAGCCGGGCAAAGTGAAGCGGCTGTGCCACTGGCCGATCGGCTTCAGCGAGGCATAGATCATGCCGGTGGTGCAGACGGTGGCGACCGCGCCGACCGCAGCCAGCAGCCCGGCGACGGCCACCCAGCCGTTTGTGCGGCCGAGGAACAGCCAGCCGACGGCGAACAATCCCGCCGGCACGAAGGTCGCGACCGAGGCAACGCCTTCGCGCGACAGCCATGAGCTGCGCCATTGCGAGAATGCTCTCCAGGCGCGTTCTGGCCGGCCGAGATGGCCGGCCGACGACAGCAGGCCGGCCGAGATCAGGCCGAGCGCCAGCCCCATGCCGACGAGGCCGAGCCAGAAGTCAGGCGGGACAAATCCTTGTCCGGCCAGCACGCCGAGCAGCGCGAGCAGGCCGTAACCGGCGCCCGTGGCAGTGGTGAAGAAGACGACGGAGAAGGCTGGATGCATGGATGCTGATCAATGCGAAAGCATGCGGTCGACCCAGCCGAGGAAACCGCCTTCAGCCCGCACCGGTTCGAGCCTCGGCGCCGGCACCGATGCAGCGCGCGGCGTGTGGGCTCGCGGCGGCAAATATTTGTTGGTCGGGTGATAGCCGAGTTCGGGCATCAGGTCGACGCCGCCGCGTTCGGCCACCAGTTGCGAGATCGCCGATGCCGGGTCGCCGAGATCGCCAAAGTGCCGCGCGCTGGTTGGACAGGCGGCGACGCAGGCCGGCACGCGGTCTTCTTCCGCCAGATTGTCGTTGTAGATGCGGTCGACGCACAGCGTGCACTTCTTCATCACGCCGACATCGGTATCGAACTCACGCGCGCCATAGGGGCAGGCCCAGCTGCACAATTTGCAGCCGATGCACTTGTCTTCGTCGACCAGCACGATGCCGTCCGAGGCCCGTTTGTAGGAGGCGCCGGTCGGGCAGACGGTGACGCAGGCCGGTGTCTCGCAATGCAGGCAGGAGCGTGGGAAATTGACCGTGCGCCCACCCATCTCCGTCATGTGCTCATAGCTGTGCACGCGGTTGAACCAGACCCCGTCGGCATCGCCGCCATAGGGATCGATGTCGGTCAGCGGCGCCATGTGACCGCCGGTGTTCCATTCCTTGCAGGCGGTAACGCAGGCTTGGCAACCGACGCAGGTGTCGAGGTCGATGACCAGGCCGAGCTTCTTGTCGGTATGGGCGGGAAGGCAGGTCATGATCTGGAAGCCTCTCTTGCCCGGCGGAATTCAGCGCCGAAACTGAGCTTGTCGGGCGAGGGCTCGAAATGCGGTGGCTGCCGGAAGCGCTCGAACTGCGGCTCAGTGAAGCCGGCTTCTTCAGCCGCGCATTTGACGATGCGGACGCGCAGGTCGAACCATGCCGCCTGGCCGGTCACCGGATCGGAATTCGAGTAGCGCTTGCCGTTCGCATCGGCAGAAGTCTGGTCGCCGATGATATGGTTGAGCAGAAAGGCGCGGTTGGATTCGGCCGCATCGTCCTTCAGCCCCCAGCTGCCGCGCCGCTTGCCGATCGCGTTCCAGGTCCACACCGTGTCGGCGTTGACCCCGTCGACCAGCTTGATCTGTCCCTTGACCCTGCCGTTGATGCTCTCGATCCAAACCCAGTCGTCATCGGCAAGCCCGAGGCCGGCGGCGGTTTGGCTGTGCACGAACAGCCGGTTCTGACTGGTGATCTGCCTGAGCCAGGCGTTCTGCGAGCCCCAGGAATGATACATGTGCATCGGCCGCTGCGTCAGCGCATGCAGAGGGTATTTCTCAACGTCGACAACCGCCTCCTCGAAGGGCGTGTACCAGAACGGCAACGGGTCCATATAGGTTTCGATGCGGCTGCGCTCCGCCTCCGGCGGCAGCACCCTGCCATGGCCGCGCGCGGCGAGGCGAAACCGCTGCATCGGCTCGGAATAGAGCTGGAACACGATCGGCTCGGCCTTCGGGATGAAACCCATGGTCTCGGCAAACTCGAGGTAGGATCGGTTGGCCATCTTGTAGTAGCGCTGGTCGTCGGCAAAATCGTGGTGCCAGAAGCCGCCATTGTCGATGTAGCGCTGAAGCTGGTCGGGATTGGCATCGCCCTTGCCGATCAAAATTCCGTCCTTGCCGCGCCAGCCGGCGAGCGGGCCGATGCCTGGCCTGCGCTCATGATTGACGATGTAATCGGCATAGTCGCGGTATTTGGCCGAGCCGTCGTCGGCGACGAAGCCGGGCAGGCCGAGCCGCGCGCCGAGCTCGATCAGCACCGTCTGGAACGCCCGCACGTCGCGGTCCGGCTCGACAACCGGATGACGGATGGCGTCACCCGGTCCATCGGCGTGGCTGATCGGCCGGTCGAGCAGGCTGATGCAGTCATGACGCTCGAGATAGGTGGTGTCGGGAAGCACGAGATCGGCGAACGGCACGGTCTCGGAATAATAGGCGTCGGAATAGATGATGAACGGGATCCTGTACTCGCCTGACGCATCCATGTCGGTCAGCATCGCCATCGTCTCGACGGTATTCATCGACGAGTTCCAGGCCATGTTGGACATGTACATGAACAGCGTATCGATCCTGTAGGGGTCGCCGGCCCAGGCGTTACGGATGACCGTGTGCATGAGCCCGTGTGCTGCCAGCGGCGCATCCCAGGAATAGGCCTTGTCGATACGGATCGGCGTGCCGACGTCATCGACCAGCAGATCGTCCGGGCCGCAGACGAAACCGAGCGGCATGCCTTCGAGCGGCGTCATCGGCCTGACGTCCTTGCCCGCCGGCTTCGGCCCCGGCGGCGCCGACCGCGGATAGGGCGGCTTGAAGCGAAACCCGCCGGGCACGTCCACCGTACCCAGGAGTACTTGGAGCAGGTGGATGGCGCGGCAGGTGTGAAAACCGTTCGAATGGGCCGAGATGCCGCGCATCGCGTGCATCGACACCGGCCGGCCCTTGATCGTCTCGTGTCGGCGGCCGGCCCAGTCGGTCCACGCCACCTGCAGTTCGATCGCCTGCTCGAAGGCGACATGCGCCAGTTCGGCGGCGATGCGGCGGATGATGTCGGCGGCAACGCCGCAGCGTTCGGCGACCGCATCGGGAGAATAACTCTCGTGCAGGTAGCGGTCTGCGATAAGCTGGAAGACCGGTACGCAGCGGCGGCCATCGACCTGGAAGTTGCCGGTCAGCGCCGGCTTTGCGTCGGTATCGGTGGCGCTGACTGAGACTTTGGCCAGCCTGTCCCAGGCCAGCGGATTGCCGCCGCTGTCGCGTGCGAACAGCCCGTCATCGGCTGCACCCGGCTCCTGGATGACGAGGACATGGGCGTTGGTGTAGCGAAGCAAATAATCGAGATCGACGCGGCCGGCCTTCAGCAGTTCATGGATGAGAGCAAACACGAACAGGCCGTCGGTGCCGGGCCGGATGCCGATCCAGTCATCGGCAATGGCGTTGTAGCCGGTGCGGCATGGATTGATCGAGACCACCTTGGCGCCGCGCGCCTTGAGCTTGCCGAGACCGATCTTGATCGGGTTGGAATCATGGTCCTCGGCGACGCCGAACAGCATGAAGTACCTGGTGTTGTCCCAGTCGGGTTCGCCGAACTCCCAGAACGAGCCGCCGATCGTATAGAGCCCGCCGGCCGCCATGTTGACCGAGCAGAAGCCGCCATGGGCGGCGAAATTCGGCGTGCCGAACTGGCTCGCCCACCAGCCGGTCAACGATTGCGACTGGTCGCGCCCGGTGAAGAAGGCGAGTTTCTTTGGGTCGGTGCGGCGGATTTTCGAAAGCCGTTCCGTCGCGATCGAGAAGGCCTCCTCCCACTCGATCTCGCGAAACTCTCCCGAGCCGCGCGGACCGCTGCGCAGCAATGGTTTCTTCAACCTGGCCGGACTGTAGTGCTGCATGATGCCGGCGCTGCCTTTGCCGCACAGCACGCCGCGATTGACCGGATGGTCCTTGTTGCCGTTGATGTAGCGGACCTTGCCGTCCTTGATGTGGACGTCGATACCGCAGCGGCAGGCGCACATGTAGCAGGTGGTCTTGGCGATGCTGTCGGAGACATCAGGCGAGGTATCGACGCCATCACCCTCGCCGGGCGCGCGGGTGTCGGCAAGCGACCGTTGGGACGGTGCGGAATTGGCGCCGCGCAGCGGTCCGTGGTTCATGATTCGGCGCTTTTGCGGTCTGCGAATTTGGCTCTCGTCTTCGGCCCGGGGCCGCGCATATAGTGTTCTTCCGGATGATAACGGTCGCCGGCAAGCCGACGCCGCAGGCCGCGGGTCCAATGGGCAAACAAGGATTTGAACCGCCCGATCACTTTTCTACCCGTTCCAGGTTGGGCCGCGATTTTTTTCCAACTCCGCCGAGAAAATTAGAACAAAGCAATCGATCCGTCTAACAAGTTGCTCTTGTAATTCCAATCGAAATTCTTTCTTAATTCTCCGCATGACCCTGGACCAACTGCGGATATTTGTTGCTGTCGCCGAACGGGGGCACATGACCAAGGCGGCCGAGCTGCTGGGCATTTCCCAGTCGGCCGCCTCGGCCGCCATCCGCTCGCTCGAACAGCAGCATGGCGTCCAGCTGTTCAACCGGGTCGGTCGCAACATCGAACTGGCGCAGACCGGGCGCAGGTTTCTGCCCGAGGCGAAGGCCGTGCTCGAACGGGTGGCTGCCGCCCACGACGTGCTGGAGCACGTCTCGCAGACGATCACCGGCAGCCTTTCCATCGCCGCCAGCCAGACCATCGCCAGCTACTGGCTGCCGCGCCGGCTGGCCTCCTTCCACGAGGCCTATCCCGCCGTCAGGCTGAGCGTGACCATCGGCAACACCAGGCAGGTTGAGACCACCGTACTCGACGGTACGGCTGATTTTGGCCTGGTCGAGGGGCGCACTGAATCGGACATATTGCGGCGCGCCAAGGTGGATGTGGATCGCCTGATGCTGGTCGTGGCGCATTCGCATCCCGAGATCGCCGAAGTCTCGCGCGGGCATCCCGATATCAGGGAACTCCGCTGGATCATCAGGGAAGGCGGATCGGGCACGCGCGAGGTGCTGGAAGATCTTGCCCGCCGCGAAGGGATATCGTTCGCAGAGCTGCGGATATTCCTGGTGCTGCCGAGCAACGAGGCGGTCCGTCAGGCGGTCGAGGCCGGCGCCGGCGCCACCATCATTTCGGAGCTCGTTGTCGAACGCGCGGTCGCCGAGGGCAGCCTGCGAGCCGTGCCGATCGATCTGCCAAAGCGCGATTTCGCCATGATCACGCATCGTGACCGGCAGGCAAGTCTGGCCCAGATGGCGCTCAAGGCGCATCTGGGCGTGAGGGCCGGCGAGACCGTCCGCGGGTAAGCCGGGTCAGCCGAATTTCCGCTGCGCATCGAGCGCCAGCCCAAGCCCGACCGAGCCGAACATATCACCTTCGATGACCGACGCCTGCGGCACCAGGGCCAGTATCTGCTGCCTTGCCAGCGGGATGGCGGTCGATCCGCCGGTCAGGAACACCGCGGTGATGTCGGACGGTTTCACCTGCGCGTCGCGGATCGTCTCACCAACCGTCGCGGCCACCCGTTCGATATCCCTGGCGATCGTGTCGTCGATCCCGGCGCGCGTAATTTCGGTCGCAAACCTCGCTCCCGTCAGCGCGACCATCACCTCGGCGGACGGTTGCTCCGTCAGCTCGATCTTGGCCCTCTCGACCAAAGCGGCCAGCGCGTGCCCGTAACGATGCTCGACGATGTCGATGAGGCGGTCGACCAGGTCGGCGCGTTCCGCCTCGTAGCGGATCTGGCGCAGATGCGTCATCGCGCGGGCGGTGTAGACCAGATTGATGCGCTGCCATGTCGCCAGGTCGATGAAGTAGCTGGCCGGCAAGTTGCGCTTGCCGTCCTTGGTCGGCGAGAGGTAGCCGAGCTGCGGCATCACATGGGCGATGCTCAACAGCCGGTCGAAGTCGGTGCCGCCGATGTGGATGCCTCGGCTGGCCAGAATGTCGTCCTTGCGATCCAGGGAGCGGGCGCGCTGCGGCGAGACCCGCACGATCGAGAAGTCGGACGTGCCGCCGCCCATGTCGACGATCAGCGCCAGCTCTTCGCCCGTCACCGTCTGCTCGTAGTCGAGCGCCGCCGCGATCGGCTCGAACTGGAAGGCGATATGCTTGAAGCCCTGGGTGCGGGCCGCGTTTTCGAGTTCACCTTCGGCCTTGGCATCGGCCTCGGCATCGTCGTCGACGAACTGCACGGGACGACCGAGCACCACGCTTTCAACCGTATCGTCCGCATCCTCTTCCAGCCTTTTCCTGAGATGGCCGACGAACAGGCCGATGATCTCGGTGAAGGCGATCGATCGGGTTTTGATGCGCGTCTTTTCATGGACCAGCGTACCGCCGAGTACGCTCTTCAGCGAGCGCATCAGGCGACCCTCGATGCTGTCGGTATAGTTGGCGATGGCGCGGCGCCCAAAGTAGGTGCGGTTGTCCTCGAAATTGAAGAACACCGCGCTGGGCAGGGTCACCTCGCCGTCTTCCAGCGCCACCAGTTGCGGCTGCCCGTCCCTGATCACGCCGACGGTGGAATTCGAAGTGCCGAAGTCGATACCGCCGAATGCTGGTCGCATCGCAAAGTCCTGTATTTTTGATTTGGGGAGCGACAGCCGGTGTTCGGCCGGGCCGGGGTCGCGGTCTAACCCACGAGCGTAAAAAGGGGAACCGCCTTTTGAAGAGAGTTTAATCCTTCCGGAAGACGAGCCTTCCGAGCCAGCCTGTCAGCATGGCCAACGACACTGCGAAGACGCCATACAGGAAAGAATAATCGTGGGCGACGCGGAAGATCGACTGTTCGAAACCGGATTTGCGGATTTCGAGCTGGGCGGAGCTTTCCTTGATGAACAGGCCGCTCTTGAACAGGAACGCGCGTGCCTTGTGGGTGCCGACCGGAACATTGGGGGCGAGCCTGACGGTGGCGCGGAACAGGTTCTGCGACAGGAACTGCACGCCGCCCACATTCACGCTGTAGAGGCCGGTCGCCGTCTTGCGCTCGCGCAGCGCCGCGGTGAACTCCTCGATGGTCGCCGGACTGTCGCCAGCGTCGGCCGGCTGCATATAGATGTTGGCGGCGCCGAGCGACAGTTGCTTGTAGCTGTTGGGGTCGGTGACGTCCTGCAGCGGCCGCGTCGTCGCCACCGAATAGGACACCGGCACATTCTTGAAGGTCTCGGACTCCAGATTGATCCAGATGCCGAGCACCCGGTCCTTGCGGCGCACGACGACCTTCCGGGCCGGACCCTCAAGCACGACCACGATGTCGTAGCGCCCCTGGCGCGCGACACGCGGGTCGGCATTTTCCAATGAGCCGAAGATGGTGAGGTCGGCGCCGGAAAAGCCGGCGGTGATTGAGACATGGTCGGTGGACAGGCCGATCTGGATGTTTTCGGTAACCGGCGTCTGCGCTCTTGCCGGTGACGAGGCGGCGAACAGCGACAGCGAGGCAACGGCCAGGAACGTCCTAAAACCCGCCATCAGGTCGGATCCGCGCCGGACAGCGAATAGAGGCTGGGCGGGGTCACGAACAGATCGATGGCGAGCCGGATGGCAACCGCCAGGACCAGCAGTGCGAGCAGCGCCCTGAGCTGCTCGCCGCGCAGCCTTTGGCCGGCCTTGGCGCCGTATTGCGCGCCGGCGACGCCGCCCGCCATCAACAAGAAGGCGAGCATGACGTCGACCGTCTGGTTGGTGGTGGCATGGACCAGCGTGGTGTAGGCCGAGGTGAAGATGATCTGGAACAGCGAGGTGCCGACGACGACGTTGGTCGGCACTTTCAAGAGATAGATCAGCGCCGGCACCATGATGAAGCCGCCGCCGACGCCCATGATCGACGACAGGAAACCGATGCCGGCGCCGAGGCCGAGCACCGGGATGACGCTGACGAACAGCTTCGAGGCCCTGAACCGCATTTTCAGCGGCAAGCGGTGGATCCAGTTGTGCTGGCCGGATTTCTTCAGCACCGGTGCCGCGCCGCTGCGCGTGGCGCGCAGCGCATTGACGCTCTCGACCAGCATCAGCCCGCCGACGGTGCCGAGCAGCACGACATAGAGCAGCGAGATGAACAGGTCGAGCTGGCCGAGCCGGCGCAAGAAGCCAAAGACGAAGATGCCGCCGGTCGAGCCGACGATGCCGCCGGCCAAAAGCACACCGCCGAGCTTGAAGTCGAGCGTGCCGCGCTTCACGTGCGACAATGCGCCGGAGAAGGAGGAGGCGATGACCTGGTTGGCGCCGGTGGCGACTGCGATCGCCGGCGGTATGTTGTAGAAGATCAGCAGCGGCGTGATCAGGAAGCCGCCGCCCACTCCGAACATGCCCGAGAGGAAACCCACCGCCGCGCCCATGGCCAGCAGCACGAAGATGTTGACGGAAATTTCCGCGATCGGGAGATAGATGCCCACCCGTCAGTCTCGATCAGTTTGCCCGTCGGCGAATGCAACCGTGGCGGGCATTCGCGCCAAAAGCCTGTCCGTTCTTGCGCCGGCCGGGCGGCGAAGTCAAACCTCGCCACGTCGCCGAAACAAAAAACAACTCAATCAGTTAACAGGCAAATGTGTGGCAAAGGCGTCGCGGAAACGACGCATCTGACGTTATTTGCGCGCAAGCAGCACCTTGACCAGCTTTTCGTCGACCGTGCCGGTAGGCTTCAGCTCGTTGTCGGTCTGGAAAGCCATGATGGCATCCTTGGTTTTCTGGCCCATCACGCCGTCGTCATTGCCGGCCTCGTAGCCGTTCTTGTTGAGAATACGCTGGATGTTCTGAACGACCTTCTTCATGTCGACGCTGGCGGTCGTCTGCGGCGTGCCATCCTGCCACGATTCGGGAATATCGGCCGAATTTGCCGCAGGATCGAGCGGCTTTGCCTTCCACAGCTCCGTGGCGGCGCGTGCGCGTTCGAGCTGCTCGGGCCTGAGCGCCTTGGCGATCTCGTCGCGCTTTGCCGCCGCATCCTTGTCGCCGGTCTTGGCGACGAGCGCGAACCATTTGTAGGACTCTTCGAGATTCTGCTTCATGCCGACGCCCTTCGCCGCCAGGATGCCGAGATTGAACTGGCTGTCCTTGACGCCGAGATCGGCGGCGGCCTGGAACCAGTGCGCGGCCGATTCATTGTCGGTCACGCCGTCCGCCGCCATGGCGAAGAGCACGGCGAGGTTGTGCATGGCGCTGGCGTTGCCCTGCGCGGCGGCGAGCTGGTACCAGGTCTTCGCCTTCTTGACGTCGCGCGCGACGCCGGTGCCCTTCTCGTAAAAGTTGCCGATGCGGTATTCCGCCGGTGCGAAGCCGAGCTCGGCTGATTTCTCGTACCATTTGGCGGCCGCTGCCATGTCTTGCTTGACGCCGCGCGATTCGGCGTAGCGCGAGCCGATCTCGAACAGTGCCTTGGCGTCGCCGCCGGCCGCTGCGTCACGCAAGGCAGCCGGGCCGGCATCGGCTGGAATGTCGATCTTGGCAGTGGCCGCCGCCGTCGAAGCAACCGCTGACGTGACCGTGCCGGTCATGTCCTGGGTCGCGGGCGTGGTGTCCGGCGCGGTGGCCATTGGTTCGGCGTCCGCAGCCGTCGGGCCCGCAGGTGCCGACGCTGTCACGTTCGCCGCCGCCGGATCGGGCGACGTCGTTGAAGCCATTGGCGCAGGAACAGGCTCGGCCGCGGACCCTGAGTCGATCGGCGTTTCGGCATCCGCCGATCTTCCGCCATATGACGGCGTGACGATGGCGGCCTGCGCCGGCATGTCGTCCTCGGCTACCGATTCGGATGGCTCTGCCTGCCGGACAGCGTGGTCTGGTGCGCTATCCCCTGCAGTTTCTGTGTCCGTCTTCGGCTCGTTGACGGTACCGATCGATGCGCTTTCCGCTGGCTGCGCGGCCGCCATCGGCGCCGTATCGCTGCTGGCAATATCGATCGGGTCGGAGACAAAGGCCTTGCCTAATTGCAGGCCGGCGAGCGCCAGCATGACCGCGGCGGCTGCCATCAGAATCGGCTTGCGTCGCGCCTTGAGCAAGTCGCCGATCCTGAGCGCCTTTACCGGCCCCCTCATCGTCGATTGCCGCTTGAGAGCGTCGGCCTCGGCAGCGGCCGCTTGCGCCGCGCGCCTGGCTGCGGCGATGAAGTCGGATTTCGATGCGTCGGCATTGCCGGCCCTGCCGGGGGGGCCGCGTTCGTCGCGCACGCGCTTCATGATGGCGTTGAGGTCAGGTGGGCCGGAGCCGGGCTCCAGCGGCCGGTTGGCAACCTTCGGGTCCAGCGGCTCGTCGAGATCGGCAACCGGTATCTCAACATCAGGCGCGGAGCCGGCAAGCGGTGGAACAATCGTCTCCTTCTTGGCCTTGAAGGCGCGCGCCAGTCCGCCGAGCATCGACTTCCGGCCGCCGGTCGGCTGGCTTTTTTCCGACGTGTCCGAGCCAAGCGCCGCCATGGCCGCGGCCGCGGCGGCTTCGGCCGGCGTGCGCGTGCTCGGTTCGCTATGGGAACCTGGTTCATCGCTGATCATGGCAGAGACATGGCTGTCGAGGTCGGCCATGTCTTCCGTCAGCGGCAGTGGCTGGTCGATGTCCATGGACGGCGCGTCACGTACGGCCATCTTTGACGATCGCACGCCGCGCCAACTGTCCGGCTCTGCCGGTTGCGTATTCAGAAGTTCGCTCACAGCGTCGGTCGGCTCGCCGGTTTCCAGCGAGCCCAGCCGGTCGACGATCTTGAGCAGCGTGTCGTGGATGGCTTCGAAGGTCCTCGAATTGCGCTCGTCGGAACGGCGCGTCAGTGCTTCGAGCGTCTTCAGATCCTGGGCGAGGCCAGAGACGGCCGCCGTGTTGGCACTGGAGCCCGCCAACGAACGGACGGCGCTCTCGGCTGCCTCGCGCGCCGCGCTGAGGATGGAATCGCGGGTGCCAGCCAGCGACTTCTCGATTTCGTTGAGACGAGGGCTGATATCCTCCAATTCCGGCAGTGGCGCGCCGGGTTTCGAAAGGTGCGCCGAAAGGCCCGCGACCTGCGCTTCCAGGCTGCGGATCAGGGCCGGGTCGATACCGGCGACTTGTGCCGCCGATGAATCCAGCCGGATTGAAATGTCTTCGAGCCGGCTTTCCAGGCCACGGATCGCGGCTTCACCTGCGTGATCGGGAACGCGCGTCTCCAAGCGCTTGGCCAGCGCGCTGAAGCGGGCGTCGAGGGCGTCCATGATGCCGGCCCCGTCGATCTGCGGCATGCGCTGGTCCAGCCTGTCGCCAACTTCGTCCAGCCGGCGCTCGAGATCGCGAAACAGCATGTTGCCTTGTTCGATCGCGTCGCCCTGGCGACGCTCCATCATGCCGGACAGCACGTCGAAACGCTGTTCCAGCCCCTGGAAGATATAGTCGGCGTCCGGCATGGTAGGCGCCCGGTCGATCTTGTCGGCAATAAGCGCGATCTGCTTGTCGAGACGCTCCATCGCCTGCTCAGGCAAATTGGCCCGGCTGGCAAGATCGTCGACCCGGCTCGACAGCATGTTGAGGCGGTCGATGACCTCGCCACTGGGGTGGACTTGCGTCACTTCCTCGATCTGTTCGGCAAGCGAGGCGATCCGCTTCTCGATACGCTCGAATGCTTCGGGGTCGAATGAATTGGCCTGCGCGGCGACGGTCGAGGCGACGATGGCGCGGGAAATCTCGTCCAGCCGCTCGTCGATCATTGCGAATGTGCTGCTGCCGAGGCTGTCCTGCTGGCGGGCGAAATGCTCGACGGCGCCGGCAAGCGTGCGGACCTTCTCTTCGAGCGAACGCAGCGACAGCGATTCCGGCAGATTGTTGACGGCATTGCTGATCTGTTCGAGCCGTTCGGTCAGCATCGAAAGACCGGGTGCGTCCGACCGCTGTCGCTGATCGGCATCGACACGATCCTCGAACGCGGTCCAGCGGCGGTCGAACTCGTCCCAGCGGCGGCCGACCGCCTGCACACTCTCCTCGCGCGCCAATGTGTCGAGCGCGGCCTTGACCTGCTCCAGATCGAGCCGGAGCATGTTGACGCTTCTGTCGTCGCTCTTTTCGGCCAGGGACTGGATGGCGCCGGAAAGCCGCTCGAACTCGACGCCGAGTTCGGCGCTGCCTTTGCCTCCCGTCGATTGGCCACCCGGCTCGGTGCTTGCCTGGAAAGCCCGCTCGATGTCGTTGCGCAGCGCTTCGAATTCGCGCTGCAGGCCGGCGGTCATCTGGTGGCGCAGTTCCTCGCGCAGGCCGCGCAATTCGCCGGCGATCTTGCCGACCACGGCGACGCCGTCCTCCTGGCCGCGCACGCGGTCGATGTCGCGGGCGATCGCCTGGTAATTCTGGTCGAAGGCAGCCGGCGCCGGGCTTTTCGGCGGCTGCTCGGGGCGCGGATCCTCATAGGGCCGGGCGCTGGCATAGCGCGGCTCCGCGCTCAGCCGGCGCGGATCGGGACGTTCGCTCAAGTCCTCGCGCGTCCGCTCCAGCCGCTGCTCCAGCGTTTCCAGGGAACGGTTGAGCTGTTCAAGCGTGGTGTATGGCCTGCGCTGCCGGCCGGTGTTGAGTGTATCGAGATAGGACCGCTTGCTGTTCATCGATGCGCCCGTTCAGTTTCACTGCTGGCTTTATGACCAGTTCCCAAAGTCCTGCCGGAAACGAAGACGGCCGCGGCTTTGCTGCGGTGGGCTCCGAAACCGTGAAAAATTCGCTACAGGATAACCACGGGTGACCGACATGCGCACAATTCGCCCAACGTGGTAAACAACGCGTTAACCAAGCTTAAGAAGTTGCAACGATGTTGACGAGCGCCTGAAGCGCCGCCGGGCCATGCGGTGGCGGATGCGGCAAAAAGGTCCTCCCGCACGACGCCCTTGCTTCGTGAGGCGGCTATCGGTATAGAATTGACGTAAACGTAAGGGTGCAGATTGTGCCGTTTGCGATTTTGTTTGTTGAAACCACGAGTGGAAGCACGCCCCCGCTTCGACTCAGGCGACGCACGGTCCAGGGCCGCGGCGCCACCAGATGGGGAAAGCCAGTGACCATGAAACTTGTTTCGCCCGGCGAAGCCGCGGCCAATACCAATGACATGTCCGATAAAGCCGGCGAGGATCTTGTCCGCATCGGCGAGATGGCCAAGAAATACGGAGTAACGCTGCGTACGCTGCGTTTCTACGAGGACAAGGGCCTTCTCAATCCGCAGCGCGACGGCTCGACCCGTCTCTACACGCGCCGCGACAAGGCGCGGCTGAAGCTGATCCTGCTCGGCCGCAAGGTCGGGTTCTCGCTGCGCGACGTCAAGCAAATGATGGACCTCTACGACCCCAGCGGTTCCAACACCAAGCAGTTGCGACTGACGCTCGACAAGTCGGAGAAGCAGCTTGCCCGCCTGCAGAAGCAGCGGGCTCTGATCGACGATGCCATCAACGAGTTGAGCAACTCGATGGCGGCGGTGCGTCAGATGCTGAGCGAACGCTCGGCGCCGCAGGCCAGCGTCGCCGGGTAATTCTTCGCCCGTTTCCGGTGAACCTTCTGGGAGAGAGCCGCGTGGGCCTTGGCTGCGCGGCTCTTCCCTTTGTCTTGCGGCTGCGACGGGACGAATATCTTTCAATGTTCGGACTGGCTACGGCCAGCGCCGTTACGCTATGAGCGAGCGGCGGGGATTAATTTGTCGCATCAAAAAATTGACGTTTACGCAAACGTCAACTTTTGCTATTCCGACCTGAACGTTGGTCCGCATGCCCGTCTGACTTCACATTGGGGATTCGGGGCCAAGGCCGCATGGTGGAGGAAATGCATGCCGATCTACAGGGCGCCGGTCCAGGACACGCTGTTTGTGCTGAAAGAAGTGCTGGGCTACCAGCGCTATTCCAATCTTCCCGGATTTTCCGACGCGACGCCGGACGTCGTCGAGGCCATCCTCGCCGAGGGCGCCAAGCTCGCTGAAAATGTCATGCAGCCGCTGAACCGCGTCGGCGACATGGAAGGCTGCGAGCGCCATGGCGACGGTTCGGTGACGACGCCGAAGGGCTTCAAGGAGGCCTTCGACCAATACCGCGAGGGCGGCTGGTTGGGGCTGGCCGCACCCGTCGAATTTGGCGGCCAGGGTCTGCCTTACGCGGTGCATACCGCTGTTTCCGAATATATGATTTCGGCCAACATGTCGCTGATGATGTACCCCGGCCTGACGCAGGGCGCAATCGCCGCGATCATTACCCATGGCACCGACGAGCAGAAGGCGCTCTGGTTGCCGAAGCTGGTCGAAGGCGTCTGGACCGGCACCATGAACCTGACCGAGCCGCATTGCGGCACCGATCTCGGCCTGCTACGCACCAGGGCGGTTCCCAATGGCGACGGCACCTACAGGATCTCAGGCCAGAAGATCTTCATATCGGCCGGTGAGCACGACCTGGCGGACAACATCGTCCACCTGGTGCTGGCCCGCATCGACGGCGCGCCGGAAGGCGTGAAGGGCATTTCGCTGTTCATCGTGCCGAAACTCAAGCTCGATGCATCAGGCAATCCTGGCGAGAAGAACACCGTCTCCTGCGGCTCGATCGAGGAGAAGATGGGCATCCATGGCAATTCGACCTGCGTCATGAATTATGACGAGGCACAAGGCACGCTGCTTGGCGAGACGAATGGCGGGCTGAAAGCCATGTTCACGATGATGAACGAAGCGAGGCTCGGCGTCGGCCTGCAGGGGCTCTCTCTGTCGGAGGTCGCCTACCAGAACGCTGTGTCCTATGCCAAGGATCGCCTGCAGGGACGCTCGCTGTCTGGGCCGAAGGCGCCGGACAAGAAGGCCGACCCGATCATCGTCCACCCCGATATCCGCCGCAGCCTGATGACCATGAAGGCCTTCAACGAGGCCGGTCGCGCACTGGCACTGTGGACGGCGATCAAGTCCGATATCGCCCACCGTGCCAGTGACGACAGGGACCGCCAGGCCGCCGACGACTACACCGGGCTGATGACGCCGGTGGTCAAGGGCGTGCTCACCGACAAAGGTTTCGACCACGCAGTGATGGCGCAGCAAGTGTTCGGCGGGCACGGCTATATCGAAGAGCACGGCATGAGCCAGTTCGTGCGCGATGCCCGCATCGCCATGATCTACGAGGGTGCCAACGGCATCCAGGCGCTCGACCTCGTCGGCCGCAAGCTGGCCTTGAATGGCGGCCGTGCCGTGCAGGCCTTCTTCAAGGAGGTCGGCGAGTTCTGCGAGGAGAACCGCACTGACGAGAAGATGGCGCCCTTTACCAAGGCGCTGAAGAAGGGCCTCAACGATCTGCAGGCGGCGACGATGTGGCTGATGCAGAACGGCATGGCCAAGCCCGATAACGCCGGTGCCGCCTCGACCGACTACATGCATCTCTTCGGCCTGGTGGCGCTGGGCTATATGTGGGCGCAGATGGCCAAGGCGGCCGGGGCGAAATTGGCGAACGGCGCCAATGGTTCTTCGGCGTTCTACGATAGCAAGCTGGTGACGGCGCGCTTCTTCATGGAGCGGATCATGCCGGAAACGTCGGCGCACCTCGCCCGCATCTCCAGCGGCGCCGATACATTGATGGCACTGCCGGCGGAAGCGTTCTAAGCTCGATTTTCCCTCCCCCTCGAGGGCAGGGTGGCCCGAAGGGCCGAGAGGGGTCCTGCGTGCAGTGCGCCGACCTGGTTGGCGCCTTGGGAGGAGAATGATCGCGTTGCCTCAAATCCATGTCAGTTTCGAACAGCAGTAAGATAAGATCGAGCACTTCATCGGCGACCCCACCCGGCCCTTCGGGCCACCCTCCCCTCGAGGGGAGGGGGGACGTCGGCGCAAGGGAGAAACAGCATGACCAACCCCGCCGAAATTCTTGGCCTTCCCAAACCAGCCTGGGCGGCGGACGAGGTCGGCATGCTCTACGACATGGCGCACCGCTTCATGTCGGAAGAGATCGCGCCACGCTATGACGAGTTCGAGAAGAACGAGATGGTCGACCGTGAGTGCTGGCTGAAGGCGGGCGCGGCCGGTCTGCTCTGTGCCTCGATGCCGGAGGAATATGGCGGTTCGGGCGGGACGTTCGCGCATGAGAGCGCCATCATCGAGGCGATCGGCCATGTCGGCGTCGACGGTTTCGGCATCGGCCTGCACAATTCGATCGTCGCCCCTTACATCCTCCACTACGGCTCGGAGGAGCAGAAGAAGAAGTGGCTGCCGAAACTGGCGACCGGCGAGCTGATCGGCGCCATCGCCATGACCGAGCCCGGCGCCGGCTCCGACCTGCAAGGCGTCAAAACGCGCGCCGAGAAGGACGGCAACCAGTACAAGGTCAACGGCTCAAAAACCTTCATCACCAACGGCCAGCTCGCCAATTTCATCATAATTGTCACCAAGACCGACCCGGAGAAGGGCGCCAAGGGCACTTCGCTGATCGTCGTCGAGACCGACGAGGTGGAAGGGTTCGAGCGCGGCCGCAACCTCGACAAGATCGGGCTCAAGGCCAACGACACGTCGGAACTGTTCTTCAACGATATGCGCGTGCCGACCTCCAATCTGCTCGGCCACGAGGAAGGCCAGGGCTTCGTCCAGTTGATGCAGCAATTGCCGCAGGAGCGGCTGCAGATCGGCACCGGCGCCATCGCCATGGTCGAACGGGCGCTGGCGTTGACCATCGGCTACGTCAAGGAGCGCAAGGCCTTCGGCAAGGCGATAATCGATTTCCAGAACACCCAGTTCAAGCTGGCCGAACTGAAGACCGAGGCGACCATAGGCCGGGTCTTCTACAATGACTGCGTCGCCCGCCATATCAATGGAGGCCTCGACCCGGTGACAGCCTCGATGGCCAAATACTGGCTGTCAGACCTGCAGGGAAAAGTCGTCGATGAATGCCTTCAATTGCATGGCGGCTATGGCTACATGAATGAGTATCCGATCGCCCGCATGTTCCGCGACGCGCGCGTCCAGCGCATCTACGGCGGCACCAACGAGATCATGAAATTGCTGATCGGGCGCTCTCTCTGAGAGACTTTCAGCAAACCAAGGAGCAGGAAAATGGCCGAAGCTTATGTCTATGACGCCGTGCGCACGCCGCGCGGCAGGGGCAAGAAGGATGGCTCGCTGCACGAGGTGCCGGCGGTGCGGCTCGGCGCCAAGGTGCTCGAGGCGATCCGTGACCGCAATGGGCTGGACACCGGCGCCGTCGACGACATCATCTTCGGCTGCGTCGATCCGGTCGGCGAGGCGGGCTCTGTCATTCCGCGCGCCGCCGCCTTCGAGGCCGGTTACGACACGAAAGCGCCCGGCATGCAGATCTCGCGTTTCTGCGCCTCTGGCCTGGATGCCATCAATTTCGGCGCCGCCAAGATCGCGCAAGGCGCCGACGAGATCGTCATCGCCGGCGGCGTCGAATCGATGTCGCGCGTCGGCATGGGCGCATCCGGCGGCGCCTGGTTCATGGACCCCTCGGTCGGCCTGCCGGGCTGGTTTGTGCCGCAAGGCATCTCGGCCGATCTGATCGCCACGAAGTACGGCTTTTCGCGCGACGACGTCGACGCCTATGCGGTCGAAAGCCAGAAGCGCGCCGCCAAAGCCTGGGGCGAAGGCCGCTTCAAGAATTCGGTGATCTCGATCAAGGACCAGAACGGCCTGACCATCCTCGACCACGATGAGCACATGCGGCCTTCGACCGATATGCAATCGCTGGCGGCCCTCAACCCGTCTTTCGTCATGCCCGGCGAAATGGGCGGCTTCGATGCCGTCGCGGTGCAGAAGCATCCCGAGGTGGAGGAGGTCAATCACGTCCACCACGCCGGCAATTCGTCCGGCATCGTCGACGGCGCGGCGGCCGTTCTGCTCGGCTCGAAGAAGGCTGGAAAGTCGCTCGACCTGAAGCCGCGCGCTCGCATCCGTGCATTCGCCAATATCGGTTCGGAGCCGGTGCTGATGCTGACCGGTCCGGTCGACGTGACCGAGAAGCTGCTGAAGCGTGCCAGGATGAAGCTGTCGGACATTGATCTGTTCGAGCTCAACGAGGCGTTCGCCTCGGTGGTGCTGCGCTACATGCAGGCTTTCGACATTTCGCACGACAGGATCAACGTCAATGGCGGCGCCATCGCAATGGGCCATCCGCTCGGCGCAACCGGTGCGATGATTTTCGGAACGGTGCTGGACGAACTGGAGCGCCGGGACCTGAACACCGCGCTGGTGACGCTCTGCATCGGCGCCGGCATGGGCACCGCAACGATCATCGAACGCGTCTGACGGGAGAGAGACCGATGAGCTACACCAACTTCACCCTCGACATCGACGCCGATGGCATCGCGCTGGTCACCTGGGACATGCCCGACCGCTCGATGAACGTCTTCACCGAAGAGGCGATGCTGGAGCTGAACGCCATCGTCGACAAGGTGGCGAGCGACGCGTCGATAAAGGGGGCGGTGATCACCTCCGGCAAGGACACGTTCTCCGGCGGTGCCGACATCACCATGCTGCAGAAGATGCTGTCGAAGTTCGCAGCCGATAAAGCCAAGGACCTGGACAAGGCGACCAAGGCATTGTTCGACAATGCCGGCTACATGACCGGCTTGTTCCGCAAGCTGGAGACCTCAGGCAAGCCGTGGGTATCGGCGATCAACGGCACCTGCATGGGCGGTGCGTTCGAGCTGTCGCTCGCTTGCCATGGCCGTGTCGCGGCCGATTCCGACAAGGTCAAGATGGCGCTCCCCGAAGTGAAGATCGGCATCTTCCCGGGTGCCGGCGGCACTCAGCGCGTGCCGCGGCTGACCGACCAGCAGCAGGCGCTGCAGATGCTGACTTCCGGCCAGACGCTGTCGCCGCAGAAGGCCAGGTCGATGGGCCTGATCCATGAGATTGCCGAACCGACGAAGTTGGTCGAAACCGCCAAAGCCATGATCAAAAATGGCTTGAAGCCAGTGGCGCCGTGGGACGAGAAGGGCTTCAAGCTGCCCGGCGGCCCGGTCTATTCGGTGGCCGGCGCCAATCTGTGGCCACCTGCAATCGCCATCCTGCGTCGCGAGACCTATGGCAACTATCCGGCCGCCGCGGCCATCCTGAAATGCGTCTATGAAGGCTTGCTGGTGCCGTTCGACACCGGCTTGCGCATCGAGCAGCGTTATTTCACCGAAATCATGCAGACCAGAGAAGCGGCGGCGATGATCCGCTCGCTGTTCGTGTCGCTGCAGGAACTGAACAAGGGCGCGCGTCGTCCGGCCGGCGTGCCGGAAACCAAGTTCAAGAAGATCGGCGTGCTCGGCGCCGGTTTCATGGGCGCCGGCATCGCCTATGTCACGGCCAAGGCCGGCATTCCGGTGGTGCTGCTCGACCGCGACATGGACGCTGCCGCCAAGGGCAAGGCGCATTCGGACAGCCTGATCTCGGATCAGGTCAGGAAGGGCCGCGCCAAGCCGGAGGATAAGGACAGGTTGCTGTCGCTGATCACGCCGACGGCGGACTATGCCGACCTCACAGGCTGCGACCTGGTGGTCGAAGCGGTATTCGAGGATTCGGGCGTCAAGAAGGACGCCACCGAAAAGGCGGAGGCCGTGCTGAAGGCGTCGGCGATCTTCGCGTCGAACACGTCCACCATCCCGATCACGTCGCTGGCGAAGAATTCGGCGCGGCCGAAGAATTTCATCGGCATCCATTTCTTCTCGCCGGTCGACAAGATGATGCTGGTCGAAATCATTCTGGGCAAGAAGACGGGCGACAAGGCGCTGGCCACCGCGATCGACTTCGTCCGCGCCATCAAGAAGACGCCGATCGTCGTCAACGACACGCGCGGCTTCTACGTCAACCGTTGCGTGCTGCGCTACATGTCGGAAGCCTACAAGATGCTCATCGAGGGCGTTCCGGCGCCGATGATCGAGAATGCGGCGAAGGCCGCCGGCATGCCGGTCGGCCCCTTGGCGCTGACGGATGAAACGGCGATCGACCTCGCGCAGAAGATCATGAAGCAGACCATGCGCGATCTCGGCGACAAGGCGGTCGACCCGAAGCAGATGACGCTGATCAACACGCTGGTCGACACGCATGGCCGCTTCGGCCGCAAGAACGGCAAGGGTTTCTACGACTATCCGCAAAAGCCTGCCAAGAAGAAGCTGTGGCCGGGCCTGAAGGATCTCTATCGGCAGTTGCCGCCTGAAAAGGTCGACTATGAGGAACTGAAGCAGCGGCTCCTGGTCATCATCGCGTTGGAGGCGGCCCGGGTGATGGAGGAGGGCATCGTCACCGATCCGCGCGAGGCCGATGTCGGCTCGATTCTCGCCTTCGGCTTCGCGCCCTTTACCGGCGGCGTGCTGTCCTACATCGACGGCATCGGCGCAAAAAAATTCGTCAAGATCGCCAAGGGTCTTCAGAAGAAGTACGGCGCCGAGTTCAAAGCGCCGAAGCTCCTGCTCGACATGGCAGAGAAGGGTGAGACTTTCTACGAACGCTTCGATCCCTATGCCAGGAGCGAGGCCAAGAAGGCGGCGTGACGCCGCCTTCGGTGGTGGACAAAATCACGGCCACCGGTTAGAACGGAGAAGGTATTTTTTCCTGTTCGGAAGGAGAGCAAAAGTGCTCTCGCATGACCGCGTATGGGCCGCCATCGATGCTCTCGCCGAGCGCTATTCGCTCTCGGCCTCGGGGCTGGCGAAACGCGCGGGCCTCGATTCGACCGCCTTCAACAAGTCGAAGCGGCTGTCCTCGGATGGGCGGCCGCGCTGGCCGTCGACCGAGTCGCTGGCCAAGATCATCGAGGCGACCGGCGCCTCGCTCGACGAATTCACCGGACTGGTCGAAGGCCGGGGCAAGACCGTTCCCGGATCTCTGCCGGCACAGACGTCTTCGGTGCCGCTGCTCGGCTTCGCCCAGGCCGGCGCCGGCGGCTTTTTCGACGATGCCGGCTTTCCCGTGGGCCAGGGCTGGGACCTGATCGAGCTTCCGGCACGGGCGACCGAAACCTCCTATGCGCTGCAGGTCCAGGGCGATTCCATGCTGCCGCTCTACCGCAACGGTGACGTGCTGATCGTCGAGCCGGGCGCCGCCACCCGCAAGGGCGATCGCGTCGTCGTCAAGACCTATGCCGGCGAGGTAATGGCCAAGGTGCTGGACCGTCAGACGGCGAAGTCGATCATGCTGGTCTCGCTCAATCCCGATCACCCGGATCGCGACATCCCGATGCGCGATGTCGAATGGGTGGCGCGGATTGTCTGGGCAAGCCAGTAGGGGCCGCCGGTGCGTCCGCTTCATGCCGCCGCCGCGGTGTTGACGATCCTGGCAATGGGGGCTGCGATTGCCGCAGGTGGCCGCGCCGTGCTGCAGGACGAAAATGGGCGCGTCGCGGCTCGGGCGCAGGCCGGCATCGCGGCGCAATCCCGAGCGCCTGCTGCATCAGCAAATCCGCGACCCAAGGCGGCGAGCCCAGAGGCGCATTCCAGGGCCATCGATCCCGAAGTCGTCGCGCCGCCGCAGCTTCAGCCCCAAGAGCTTGAACGGGTCGAGCCGCGCGCGCCGCTGAGTGAGTTGGCGCTCGCCGGACCGCCCAAGCCGCCCAAAACGAAAATGCCCGACGACTGGAACGGGACAAAACTGTTCCAGCCGGTTGCATCGGCCGCCGGTGTGATCGAGGCCAAGGGCTACTCCGTCGCGATTTCCGGCGTCGACATCGTCAGGCAGGACGAAACTTGCACCGACGGCGGCAAGTCGTGGACGTGTGGCACCCGGGCGCGAACGGCGTTCCGTGCCTTCCTGCGCGGTCGGGCGGTGGTCTGCACGGTGCCACCCGAGGGCGGCCGCGACCCGATCACCGCCGATTGCCGCGTCGGCAACCGGGATGTCGGCCAGTGGTTGATCGAAAACGGCTGGGCGCGCGCCGCCAAGGGTGGCCCTTATGTCGAGACCGGCGAGAAGGCCCGTATGGCGAGGAAGGGCATTTTCGGGCCGGCGCCCAGTCTCTCCGGCCTGCCTCCGGCGCCAGCCCCTTTTGCGGCCACAGCCCAGCCGACGCAGCCGATTCTCGATCCGTCGGCGACGGCTACGCCGACATCCGAGACGACTGCTACGCCGCCAACTGACCGGCCAGCGCCTTCTGAATGAGCGCGCGGGTTTCTGCGATGCCGTAGAGCGCGGCGAAGGAACCGAAGCGCGGGCCGCGCTCTTGTCCGATCAAAATCTGGTAGATCATCTGGAAGAAGGCGACGGAGACGCCCGGCCCGCCTTCCGGGCTTTGCTTCGAATGGTCCTGATAGCGTTCGATCTTGCGCGCGACGTTGAGCGCGGCATTCTGGATCGCCTCGCCATCGGCATCTGGCGGCAATGCGGCGAGCGCTTCGGACAGTTTCGTCAGCGCCTCGCGCTCGACCGGGTCGGCGGCCCGGTACACCTTGGCCGGCTTCACGAAATCGTCGAAATAGCGGATCGCATGTTCGGCCAGCCGGTCGAGCTCGGGATGGGTCTTCGGCGTCACGCCTGACGTGTGGCGCAAAATGAACCCCCACAGCACGTCCTTGTTCTGGGCGTTCGAGGCACTGACCAGATTGAGCAGCAGCGCGAACGACACCGGCAGGTCGACGACAGGCGGGTTACCGTCATGCATGTGCCAGACGGGATTTCCCAGCCGCTCCTTCCACTCCTGCCGGCGATAGGCGGACAGAAAGGCGTAATACTCGTCCACCGCCTTCGGAATGACGTCGAAATAGAGCTTCTTGGCCTGCCGCGGCCGCTGGTACATATAGAGCTCGAGGCTTTCTGTCGGCGCGTAGGTCAGCCACTCGTCTATTGTCAGTCCGTTGCCCTTCGACTTCGAAATCTTCTGGCCGTTCTCGTCCAGGAACAGCTCATAGACGAAATGCTCGGGCGCGCGCCCGCCCAGGATATTGCAGATACGGTCGTAGATCACCGCATTCGTCTGGTGGTCTTTGCCGAACATTTCGAAATCGACGCCGAGCGCCGCCCAGCGCATGCCGAAATCCGGCTTCCACTGCAGCTTCACCCTGCCGCCGGTTATAGGCAGCGTGGTTTCGGTGCCGTCATCGTCGAAGGTGATAGTGCCGGCCTTGACGTCGACATGCTTCATGGGGACGTAAAGCACGCGGCCGCTTTTGGGGGAAATCGGCAAGAACGGACTGTAGGTCGCCTGACGCTCCTCTCCGAGCGTCGGCAGCATCACGTCCATAATCTTATCGAAACGTTCGGCAGCGCGCAGCAGAACGTCGTCGAAACGGCCAGCCCTGTAGTATTCCGTCGCGCTGGCGAACTCGTAGTCGAAGCCGAACGTGTCCAGGAAACGGCAAAGCATTGCGTTGTTGTGGTCTGCGAAGCTCGCATAGTCGCCGCCGAAAGGATTGGGGACGGACGAGAGCGGCTTGTGCAGGTGCGGCTCGAGTGCGGCGCGATCGGGGACGTTGTCCGGAATCTTGCGCATGCCGTCCATGTCGTCGGAAAAGCACAAGATCTTGGTATTGACCGTGTCCCGGGTGAGGACGCGGAAGGCGTGGCGCACCATCGAAGTGCGTGCGACTTCGCCGAAAGTACCGATGTGCGGCAGCCCCGACGGACCGTAGCCGGTCTCAAACAGGACGGTCTCGGGAAAGTCAGTGTCTTTGTAGCGCTCGACGATCTTCCTGGCTTCGTCGAACGGCCACGCCTTGCTTTCAGCCGCTGCCGCAAGCACCTCGGGATTGAGATCGATGATGTTTGATCCCGCCATGTCACCGTTTCCAAATTATTCGCCGGCATCGCCGCAAAAAGGGATGATTTTTTCAACCGGTCTCTAGGCGTGCCTGCCGTGGGCGTCAACGATCGCGGCTCTTTTTCCTTGCGACGTCGGTGCCTCGTTCCTAACTTCGGAGCCCGTTTGAGGAGTTTTAAATGCCGTTGCCGCCGCAAGAAGCCCTGATCTATCTTATGGTCATCACCTCCGCGTCCGATCGCGACATGACAAATGTCGAATTGGCGCGGATTGGCGACGTCGTCCGCTCATGGCCGGTGTTCGAGGACTTCGACCACGACCGGCTGGTCGGCGTCGCCCAGGACTGCCAGAAGTTGCTGCACGAAAAGGACGGCTTGGAAGGCGTTTTGGCGCGCGTCGCTGAAGCACTGCCCGATCGCCTGCTTGACACCGCCTATGCCGCGGCCTTCGAGGTTGCGGCCGTCGACCTCGAAATGCGCTTGGAGGAGGTGAGGGTGCTGCAGCTTATCCGTCGCCAGCTCGATCTCGACACGCTCACCGTCGCCGCCATCGCCCGTGCTGCCAAGGCTCGCCTGCGCACGCTGACTTGATCCAGACGCCAACGGGTCAGAAGAAGCTGACCGGGCCGGATCAGAAAAAACTGACCGGGCCGGATCAGAAAAAACTGACCGGGAAATAGCGCAGATAGAATTCGGCAAAGATACCCTTCACTGAAATCTCCTGCAGTGCGTAGTCGAACGCTGCGGCCAGCGCTGGATCGTTGGCCCTGGTGGCGATGGCCATACCCGACCCCAGATATTCGGGCGACAGATAAGGACCGCCGGCAAAGCGGCAGCAGGCTGCGGCATTCGAACTGCCCAGCCAGAAGGCGAAGCGCATGCCGTCGCCGAAGCCGGCGTCGACCTTGCCGTCCTTGAGACCATCGTAGAGCTCTTCCAGTTGCGCGAAGGGAACGACCTGAACGGTGCCGAAATAATCGCGCAGCATCCGCTCATGCGCGGAGCCTGCGACCACGCCGACGCGCTTGCCGCGCAGTCTGTCGAAGATAGGTTCCGTGAGCGCCTTTGCCTTCGGCATGATGAAGCGCGCCGGAAACTGCAGGTAGGACCGCGAGAAGGCATATTTTGACCGCGACTCCGGCGTGGCGGCAATGCCGGCAATGATCGCTTCGCCTTCACCCTTCTGCAGTGCCCCTTCGAGCTCGGCCCAAGGCAGCGCCTGGATCTGGCATTTTTCGGCGATGCCGAGCTCGGCGCAGATCGCGCGCGCCAGATCGACGTGGAAGCCGGACAAGCGGCCCGCCCCGTCGAGGAAGTTGAACGGCGGGAAATCGGTGGTGGTCAGGAATCTCAGACGTGGCAGCGCGGACAGGTCAGGCTTCGGCAGCCGCTCCTTGGCATCCCACAGCACCGGCACTTGCGGCTCCGCGGCGCGTGCAGCGGTGAGCCACGCTGCCCCCGTCATTGCCAGCATCAAGACGATGGTCATCCACCGAATCGTCACGATCGAGCTCCGCCCTGTCCTGTCCAATGTGGCTTTTGGTACGAAAATGCCACAGGCACAACGGTTTTTGATTTCATCACGCCGATTTAGGGCTATGCTTCAGCGAGCTTGCAAACATGTTTGGCGGTCGGCTGGAGGGTAGCCGCAAGCCGCTGCAAACTGAGGGGAGCAGGTTTGTAATCCGGGGTCGAGGGCAAAGTGCGGGTCAAGCACTGGGCCGTTGATCTCAACGCGGGAAGGCAACATGGGGTAGATGTTGCAATGGGCCACTTCGATCGCACACTGGAATTCATAGATCAGCTGCAGCACGCCGATACGGCGGCCGCGGTCTGCGAAAAGCTGCTTGGCATAACCTCGGAGTTCGGCCTGACGGCGCTGATGGCCGGAACGGTTCCGCAGCCGGGCACGCCAAGAGGCCAGCAAAAGGACCATGTGCTGCTTTGCGAGTGGCCGGGAGAATGGCTGGAGCGCTATGTGGCGCGCAACTATGTCGACCATGACCCCGTCGTCAGCCACATGAAGCAGCTGCAGGCGCCGTTCCAGTGGCGGGAAGCGTCCCAGAGCATCCGCATCGACAAGAGCAGCGGCGAAGTGATGGGCGACGCCGGCGAATTCAAGCTGCGCGACGGATTGGCCTTCCCGCTGATCACGCTCGATGGCCAGATCGTCATGGTGTCGCTGGGTGGCGAGGCCGTCGAATTGTCGGGCGCCGATTTTGGGCTGGTGTCGCTGGTGGCGACCTATGCGATTGGCCGCGCCATGCAGATCCACACGATGGCGGCCAAGACCCTCGACCACCACGTCGAACTGACGCCGCGTGAGCGCGAATGCATGCAATGGGCCGCCGTCGGCAAGTCCGAATGGGAGATTTCACAGATTCTCGGCATTTCGGAACACACATCAGAGAAACACCTTCTTAACGCCAAAAGCAAACTCGGTGCCGTCAACCGGGTGCAGGCGGTCGCGGAAGCGATAAGGCGCGGCTATATTAGCTAGCTCGGCCGTGCCGGCCTAGAAATTCTTGCCTACGTGATCGCGTAATTTCCTCGGGACAGCCCGGCCGTATCTTCCTATTGAACCTAGGAGACGGCAGATGCTTTTTTCCCTTACAACACAGGAACTTATGGAACGTCCCGACCTTTGGGAGGCCGTTCATCGCTTACGCTACAAGATTTTCGTCGAGGAGATGGGGTGGACCGATCTGCAGCGCCCCGACGGCCTTGAGATCGATCAGTTCGATCATGACGAGGCGGTGCACCAACTCGTCATCCGCAATGGCGAGCTCGCCGGTTATCAGCGGATGTTGCCGACAACGCGTGCGCATCTTCTGACCGAGGTGCTGGCGGACCTCTTTGAGGGGACGCCGCCATCCGGGCCGAACGTGTGGGAACTGACCCGCTATGCGGTCGCGCCGGGCTTTCGTGACGGCAAGCGCGGCGTCTCCACGGTCGGCACCGAGCTCATTGCCGGCTTCGTCGAGTGGGGGCTGAAGCGGAATGTCAACCAGGTGATCATCGAGTTCGAGCCGATGTGGGTTCTGCGGGCGCTGCAGTTGCACTTCCTGGCGAAGCCGCTTGGCTACCAGCGCACCTATGGCAACCAGCAGGTCGTCGCCACACTGCTCACCTTCAACGAGCACACGCTTGAGGTGGTGCGGTCGCGTCGCAGTCATTTCGCGCCGGTCCTGGCCAGGGGATATCCCGACAGGCTCGGAATGAGGCAGGCCTCGTGAGAATTGGAGACAGCCATGAACATCCACCCGCAAACAGAGTTCCGCAATCATTCGTTGATCGTCACGGTGTCGTCGGATGACGGCCGGCCGGTGCTGGACGGGCGAGCCTATGAAAGCCTGGCCAGGATCTTCCACGAAGCTGCAATCGACGATGATGTGCGCGTCGTGGTGCTGCGCGGCCTCGCCGGCTGCTTCTGCCTCGGCGGCGATTTCTCCGAGTTCCTCGACGCCACCAAGCATCAACGGTTGATCGCTGCCGTCACCGACATGTTCCGCACGTTGGCGACGTTCCCCAAACCGGTCCTTGCCTGTGTCGACGGCGACGCCGTCGGTGTCGGCTGCACCATCCTGTTCCATTGCGACATGGTGATCGCATCTGACGAAAGCACGTTCCGGGTGCCGTTCGTCGATTTCGGCCTCGTGCCGGACGCGGCGACCAGCATCCTGGCGCCGCAGAAACTCGGTTATGCCGGCGCTTTCCGCTTCTTCTGCCTGGGCGACACGCTCAGTGCCGCGGACGCCAGGATGCTGGGCCTGGTCACGGAGATCGTGGTCGGCGACGTCGAGGAAGCCGCACTTGGCAGAGCCAGGCAACTCGCCAAGAAGCCGGTTGCCGCACTGCTGCAGACGCGCGACCTGCTCAAGGGCGACACAGGCGCACTCTGCGATCGCATCGACCAGGAGATTTCGCTGTTTCAGCAGGCTTTGCAGGACGATACCACACTGCGGCGGCTGCAGCGGATTGCCCGGCTGGCGGCATGAGACGTCATTCGGCAGAATGACAAAAATATCCGGAATCGTGCCGCGCGTCCTTGGGGGCGCGCGGCAGCGCTTCAGGCCTGTCTTCCCAGGAACGAAGGCCCTTCCCCGATGATTTTCTTGTCTTCCTTGCCGATGGCGTCGAGATCGCGGCCGTCATAGGGAAGCGACAACAGGATGCGCCGGATGATGGCAAGTCGCGCGCGCCGTTTGTCGTTGGCCTGGATGATGATCCAGGGCGCGAATTCCTTATGCGTGCGTTCGAACATGAGATCGCGCGCCTTGGTGTAATCGTCCCATTTGGCGATGCCGGCAATATCGATCGGCGAGAATTTCCAGTTCTTCAAAGGACTCCAGCGGCGATCGTGAAACCGCTCAAGCTGTGTTTCCCGACCGATGTTCAGCCAGAATTTGAAGAAATGGATGCCCTCGTTGCAGATCATCCGTTCAAAATACGGCGTCTCGTCCAGGAATCTCTGATGCTGCTCCGGCGTGCAGAAGCCCATGACCGGCTCGACGCCGGCTCGATTGTACCAGGAGCGGTCGAAGGTGACGAACTCGCCGGATGTCGGAAAGTGCGCGACATAGCGCTGGAAATACCATTGCCCGATTTCGGTTGGGCTAGGCTTGGTCAGCGCCACGTTGCGCGCTGTCCTGGGGTTCATGTACTGGCGCAGCGCGAAGATTGTGCCGCCCTTGCCGGCGGCATCGCGTCCTTCGAACAGCGACATCACCCGCTTGCCCGTCGATTGCAGCCATGCCTGCGCCTTGACCAACTCGATCTGCAGCCGCTCGAGCGTCTCGTCATACTCGTCGCTTTTCATTTTCTTGTCGTAGGGGTAGCCGCCGGCGGTCAGCTTGTTGTCCTCGATCCAGTCCGGAAGCTTGGGATCCTCGATGTCGAACTCGAACTCCTTGCCGTTGATCCGGATCTTTTGCGGACCCGGAACAGGCGCGGCGGCATCTTCCTTGGGGTTTTTCATCGAGACCAACCTTTCCAGCTTCCGGACTCATGCTATTGGGAGCCTTACTGCATCGGCCCGAAAATCGGAATCGATTTTCGAAAGGAACGATGCAGCAGATTAGTGATAGCGCCGGTCAGCGGGAAGTTTCCAACCTGCCGGTCGGGGTGGGGACGAAGGCATAGTGCGCGCGAATGGCTGACAGTGGCTGACAATGGCTGATATGGGCGGCGCAGAACAGCGAACCACGGCGCAAGCCGTCGTCACCCGGTTGTGGAACAGCCGCTGGCTGCTTGCGACCGGCATCGTCGCGATCTTGACGGTCTATGGTTTCGCAGACATGTCCTTCCATGTTGTGCTGCTGGCATGTGCTGTGCTGCTGCTCGCCGCCGCGATGCTGCCGGCCGGCGTAGCGCGCCAATCCGCGGAGGATGCCGCGGCGATCGAGGCAGGCGGGCTGCAACAGCTGTCGGGAGAATATCTGGCGGCTGCCGTTGCCGATCCGCTGATCATCTTCGATCGCGCTGCGACGATTGTCCATGCCAACGCCGCCGCCTTCGCCGCCTTCGGCGGCATTGCACCGGGCATGTCGCTGTCGCTGAAATTCCGCGCGCCCGAGATGCAGGCCCTGCTGGACAGTATCCTGTCAGGCGCCGCTTCGGACGTCGTCGAATATACCGAAAAGCTGCCGGTCGAACGGGCCTATCGCGTAAGTGCATCTTCGGTCGGCCACGGCACCGACCTCTATGTGCTGGTCTTCAAGGACCAGAGCGAGGCGCGCCGCATCGACCGGATGCGGGCCGACTTCATCGCCAATGCCAGCCATGAGCTGCGAACTCCGCTCGCCTCGATCTCCGGTTTCATCGAGACGCTGCGCGGCCCGGCCCGCAACGACCCGGCGGCGCGCGAGCAGTTCCTGCAGATCATGCACAACCAGACCGGCCGCATGGCGCGCCTGATCGACGACCTGCTGTCACTTTCGCGGCTGGAGATGAAACCCTATCTGCAGCCGGGAACCGAGGTCGATCTCCGCCAGACCCTCGACAGCGTCATCGATTCGCTGGGTCCGCTTGCGCGGGAAAACGGCGTTGCCATCGAGCGGGATTTCGCGAAAGGACCACTCAATGTGGCGGGGGATCGCGATGAACTTTTCCAGGTTTTCGAAAATCTGCTGGAAAACGCCTGCAAATATGGACAGTCGGGTGGACGTGTCGTGGTGACGATTGCCCACAGCGATGACGGTCCCGAACCCGGCATCGACGTCACCATCCGGGACTTTGGCCCCGGCATTCCCGAGGAGCACATCCCGCGCATCACCGAACGTTTCTACCGCGTCGATGTCGAAAACAGCCGGACCCAGAAGGGCACCGGCCTTGGCCTGTCCATCGTCAAGCATATCCTGACGCGCCACAACGCCAGGCTGTCGATCAAGTCGGAGGGCGGCAACGGCGCAGCTTTCACGGTGCATTTGCCGGTGCACTGACACCTCACTATCTAAGCACGCGCCGGCCCGAGTACCGGAAGACTTTAGGACCGCCGGATGCGTGGATATAGGACTTTAGAGCCTACTCTGTGGCCTAGTGGACGCACGTCGCTCTAACGCTTTCTTTTTTCTGTCATCCGGCTAGCGTATCAGCGGGGATTCGAGGAACGACTCGGACCAGAAGACCCGGGAAGGCATCTCCATGCAGTCCGTGCACATCGTCAGCGCCTATGACGAGGAGCTGAAATATCTGTCGAAGCGCATTGCCGCGATGGGCGGGCATGCCGAACGCATGGTCGAACAGGCGATTGCGGCCCTGGTCAACGCCGACCCTGGCCTTGCCCAGAAGGTCATCCGCGACGATGCCGTTCTGGACCAGGGGCAGCGCGAGATCGACGAAAAGGCGATCATCATCATCGCCAAGCGCCAGCCGATGGCGACGGATTTGCGCGAGATCGTCGGCGCGATCCGCATCTCGGCGGATCTCGAGCGGGTCGGCGACCTCGGCAAGAATGTCGCCAAGCGCGTGGTTGCCGTCATAGAAGGGCGCCAGCCGACCAGCCTGTTCCGCGGCATCGCGGCCTTAGCCGACCTGGCGTTGACGCAGCTCAAGGAAGTGCTCGACGTCTACGCGTCGCGCTCGGTGGAAAAGATCGGCTTCGTGCGTGACCGCGACGATCAGATCGACGCCGTGTACACCTCGCTGTTTCGCGAGTTGCTGACCTACATGATGGAAGATCCGCGCAACATCACGCCCTGCACGCACCTGCTGTTCTGCGCCAAGAACATCGAGCGGATCGGCGACCACGCCACCAATATCGCCGAGACGATCTACTACATCGTCACCGGCGACCAGATGCCGGCCGAGCGGCCGAAGGGCGACAAGACAGACAAGATTGTGCTTCCCGCAACGCTACCGGCGAAGTGAGCGGCTGCCTCTCGAACCCATTGCTGATTTAGGCTAAGCTTTACCGAACGTTCCTGATCCTGACCCGAGGCCATGCCTCCAGGAGGTAGCGATGGAAACCGTTCGGAACCTGACGCCGGCCCCGCCGACATCGGCCATCGTCGCTTCCAGCGTCTATACCGCCGGCCGGCGTGTCGCCGACATTCCGATCGAGGAAGCCGGCGAATGGGCCAAGAAGCCAGGTCATGTCGTCTGGATCGGCCTGCTGGAGCCGGACCGCGACCTGTTGCTTCGTGTCCAGGCACAATTCCACCTGCACGATCTGGCGATCGAGGACGCCGAGCATCCGCATCAGCGGCCGAAGATCGAGCAATATGGCGATGCGTTGTTCATCGTTGCCCGCACGGCTCAACTGATCGACAGGCGCGTCACCTTCGGCGAGACGCATCTGTTCGTCGGCGCCGGCTACATCGTCAGCGTCAGGCACGGTCCGTCGACTTCTTATGCCGCCGTTCGCCAGCATTGGGAAAGCTGCCCGCATTCGCTAGCCAAAGGCGAGGATTTCGTCCTCTATGCCATTCTCGATTTCATCGTCGACAACTACATGCCGGTGCTCGAGCAGATCGAGGACGAGGTCGAGGCGATCGAGGACAGGGTTCTGCTGAAGCCGATGACCGGCTCCGACATAGAGCGGCTCTACATGCTGCGCCGCGATCTCTTGCGCCTGCGCAACGCCGCGCTGCCGCTGGTGGAAGTCTGCCGCCGGTTGACCAGCGCCGACCTGCCGCAGATCCATGCGGCCATGCACCCGCTGTTCCGCGACGTCACCGACCACATCCGCACCGTCCAGGAGAAGATCGACAGCTTGCGGGAGGTGCTCGCATTTGCCTTCGAGGCGAGCCTCCTGGTTGGCCAGAGCCAGGAAACGGCGATCACCAAGAAGCTCGCCTCATGGGCTGCAATCCTGGCGGTGCCGACGGCGCTCGCAGGCATCTACGGCATGAACTTCAACGACATGCCGGAACTTAGGATGGAATATGGCTACCCGGTCGTTCTGGGAGCGATTATTTTGGTCTGCTCGGTTCTCTACTGGCGCTTCCGCAAGAGCGGCTGGCTGTGAGGAGTAGGGCAGTAGGGCAGTAGGGCAGTAGGGCAGTAGGGAAAGATGGCGCCTCACGAGCGCAGCCTTTTGCAGTTCACCCCATACTGCCGTACTGCCTTACTGCCTTACTCCCCTATTTCCCTACCTACTGCGCCGCCGCTCCGAAGCGGGCTGAAACGCAACGCGGGCGTGATACTTGCAATAGGGTCCGGTTTCGGCCGCGTCGTTGCCGCAGAAATGGAACTCCTCCGAAAGCGGATCGCCATTCGGCCATTTGCATGTCCGCTCGGTCAATTCGACGAGCTGCAGATGCCGCGAGATCGGCACGACGACGTTCTCGACCGGACGGACATAATGACGCGTCACCGGTACGGCGTCGAATTGCGCCTGCAGCGCGGTCGCGCCGATCGACGTGGTGATATGCCGCGCAGTGCTCGCGGCCCGCGACACCGATTTCTGCACGCTCGATCCCTGCACGCTCTTCTTCTGGCGTGCCGGCGTGGCAGTCGCGCGTCCGCGGCCCGACAGTTTCAGCCGATGCACCTTGCCGATGACGGCATTGCGGCTGACACCCCCAAGCTGTGCGGCGATCTGGCTGGCGCTCAGCCCCTCCGACCACAATTTTCTAAGAAGTTCGACCCGCTCGTCAGTCCAATTCATGTGACCGCGCTCCTGCTGAAATGTGCGGCGATCGGAATCCTTCCACGATCCGGCTTCCGCCGGGCAGACACCACATATATCGGGTGATTAGGTCCGCCGCACGAAATCTAGTTATTTCTCGACCTATAATTACCTTATGCGCTGACTCGGTGACAAGAGTCCGAGGGCCAACACGAATCGGTTTTTTCGGTTTTCCCCAACTTGCCCGGTCGCTGATGAGCCGGCGTCTCGCTGGAAAGCTTGCCGCGCGTCCTTGCGCGACGTTTTCGTTGACTTCATGGCCGAAAAACACGATAAGCCGCACAGGCCGCCGCTTTGGCGGCTTTTTGATTTTCCGGTTCCGGAGACGCATATAATGAGCGGTTCGGCGCTTTTCGAGACCTTTACCCGCGCGCCCCTGGCCTTCGACCATGGGGAAGGCACCTGGCTGGTCACCGACAAGGGCGAGCGATATCTCGATTTTGGCGGCGGCGTTGCCGTGAATTCGCTGGGCCACAGCCATCCGCATCTGGTCTCGGCACTCACCGAGCAGGCGGCCAAGCTCTGGCATGTCTCCAACCTCTACGAGATTCCGGGGCAGAGCCGTCTGGGCGAGCGGCTGGCCGACGCAACCTTCGCCGATAAGGTGTTCTTCACCAATTCCGGCGCCGAGGCGCTGGAATGCGCCATCAAGACGGCGCGGCGCTACCATTTCGTCAAGGGCCATCCCGAGCGCTTTCGCATCGTCACCTTCGAAGGCGCTTTTCATGGCCGCACGCTGGCGACCATCGCCGCCGGCGGCCAGTACAAATACCTGGAAGGTTTCGGCCCCAAGGTCGAAGGTTTCGACCAGGTCGGTTTCGACGACATCGAGGCCGTCGAAAAGGCGATCACATCAGAGACCGCCGCGATCCTGATCGAGCCGGTGCAGGGCGAGGGCGGTATTCGCCCGGTGCCGACACAGTCGCTGAAGCGGTTGAGGCAGCTCTGCGAACAGCATGATCTGCTGCTGATCTTCGACGAGGTCCAGTGCGGCATCGGCCGCACTGGAAAACTGTTCGCGCATGAATGGGCTGGCGTCACGCCCGACATCATGGCCGTCGCCAAGGGCATCGGCGGCGGCTTCCCGGTGGGCGCCTGCCTTGCCACCGACGAGGCCGCCGTCGGCATGACCGCCGGCGTGCACGGCACCACTTTCGGCGGCAATCCGCTGGCGATGGCGGTCGGCAACGCCGTGCTCGACGTCGTGCTGGAAGACGGTTTTCTGGAGGATGTGCAGCGCAAGGCGTTGCTGCTGAAGCAGGGGCTGGCGGGCGTCGCCGACGAATTTCCCGATGTCATCGAAGACATCAGAGGCAGCGGCCTGATGCTCGGCCTGAAATGCGCCGCGCCCAACACCAAGGTGAACATGGCATTGCGCGACCAGCATCTGCTGGCGGTTCCTGCCGGCGACAACGTTCTTCGCCTGCTGCCGCCGCTCACCGTCACCGACGCCGAGATCCATGAGGCGCTCGACCGCATCCGCGCCGGCGCCCGGGGCCTGTCGGACGCCATCGCCGCGGCTGCGGCGAAATAACAGTCGGAAGACCCACATGAGCCTTCGCCATTTCACTGATCTTTCCGCCGTTTCCGAGGGCGATCTGCGCCTTATGCTGGACGATGCCGTCGTGCGAAAGGCAAGGCTCAAGGCTGGCGAGCGGACAAAACCGCTTGAAGGCAAGGTGCTGGCGATGATCTTCGACAAGCCGTCGACGCGCACGCGCGTGTCCTTCGACGTCGGCATGCGTCAGCTCGGCGGCGAGACCATCATGCTGACCGGCGCCGAGATGCAACTCGGCCGCTCCGAAACCATCGCCGACACGGCCAAGGTGCTGTCGCGCTATGTCGACGCGATCATGATTCGCACCACATCGCATGACCGGCTGCTGGAACTGACCGAGAACGCCACCGTCCCCGTCATCAACGGGCTGACCGACGATACCCATCCCTGCCAGCTGATGGCCGACATCATGACCTTCGAGGAGCATCGCGGCCCGGTCGCCGGCAAGACCATCGCCTGGACCGGCGACGGCAACAACGTGCTGCATTCACTGCTGGAGGCCTCGGCGCGGTTCCGCTTCAACCTCAACGTCGCCGTGCCGGAAGGCAGCGAGCCGGCGCAGAAGCATGTCGACTGGTCGAGGGCGCATGGCGGCAAGTTGAACTTCACCCGCTCGCCCGAGGAGGCCGTCCAGGAGGCCGACTGTGTCGTTACCGATTGCTGGGTGTCGATGGGCCAGGAGCACCGTGCTCGCGGCCACAATGTCTTCTCACCCTATCAGGTCAATGCGGCACTGATGGCGAAGGCAAAGTCCGACGCCTTGTTCATGCACTGCCTGCCGGCGCATCGCGGCGAGGAGGTCACCGACGAAGTCATCGACGGCCCGCATTCGGTGGTGTTCGACGAGGCCGAGAACCGGCTCCACGCGCAGAAGGCGGTTTTGGCCTGGTGCCTCGGCGCTTGATCCGGGCTGCTGTGATCCGGGCCGCCGTTATCCCGGCCGCCTTGATCCGGGAGTGCGTGATGCCTATCTCAGGCGCATCACGCAAATCGAGCGCGTTTCGACGCATGCGCCCCGGAGGGCGGCATCGCCGCGCCCCGGAGCTTTGTCATGTTGGAAACCCGTCAATTGGCTGAACATCAACCCAAACTCGGCGAATTCGGCTACGCCGGCGACGATCATGTCGTGCCTTTCGAGGTCGGCCCGCTCGACGTGCGCGGCCGTACCGTCCAGCTCGGGCCGATGCTCGACGCGATCCTCGGTCGGCATGACTATCCCGAGCCGGTCGCCCGCCTGCTGGCGGAAGCTTGCGTGCTGACGGTGCTGCTCGGCACTTCGCTCAAATTCGAAGGCAAGTTCATCCTGCAGACCCGCACCGACGGGCCGGTCGACATGCTGGTGGCGGATTTTTCCACGCCGCATGCGCTGCGCGCCTATGCCCGCTTCGACGCCGACCGGCTGGAGGCACTGACGTCTGCCGGCGAGACCTCGCAGCGGACGCTGCTTGGCAGCGGTGTCCTGGCGCTGACCATCGACCAGGGCGCCCACACGCAGCGCTATCAGGGCATCGTCCAGCTCGACGGCGAGACGCTCGAGGAGGCCGCGCGCACCTATTTCCGGCAGTCGGAGCAGATCCCGACCGATCTCAGGCTTTCGGTGGCCAAGCTGTTGACGCCCGGCATCGGCGGTGCCCGCGAGCAATGGCGCGCCGGCGGCATCCTGGCGCAGTTCCTGCCGCAATCGCCCGAACGCATGCGCGTGCCCGACCTTCCGGGTGGCGACGGCGATCCGCGCGAGGAGATCCATGATCCGGCCGACAATTCCTGGCAGGAACTGCTCGCGTTGCTTGGCACCATCGAGCCGACGGAACTGATCGACCCGACGATCGGCGCCGAGCGGTTGCTTTACCGGCTGTTCCACGAGCACGGCGTGCGCGTCTTCGGCGGCGTGCCGGTAGCCGACCAGTGCTCATGCTCCAGGGAGAAGATCCGCGGCATTCTCGGAGGCTTCTCCGCCGACGAGATCAGGGACAGCACGGAGGATGGCGGCATTCACGTCGCCTGCGAATTCTGCTCGAAGCAATATGACTTCGACCCGGCGGAATTTGCTGCGGCTCAATAGCCGGCGTCAGTGCTGCCTCGGTGCCTTCGCAGAGCTTGGTTTCTCGCCCCTCGCAATGGGCGAGAAGCCCAACTGAGCCTCAGTTGACGGTGCGCCGCGTGCCCGGCAGGTCGAGCGAAAAGGCGGGGATGGCGACGTCGAACGTTTCGCCCCGCTTGTTGCGCATCGTGTAGTGGCCGACCATGATGCCGGATGGCGTCGAGAGTGGGCAGCCAGACGTATACTGATAACTGTCGCCTGGATTGAGTTCAGGTTGGTCGCCGACAACGCCGGCGCCGCGCACCTCCTCGACTCGGCCGGTGCCGTCGGTGATCTGCCAGTAGCGCGACAGAAGCTGCACGAATTCATCCGACTGGTTGTCGATGGTCACCTGGTAGCCCCAGACATAGCGGTTCTCCGAAGGGTCGGAGCGATCTTCCAGATAGAACGGCCTGACCTGCACTTCAATGTCGCGCGTGACGGCGCTGTACATAAATCACTCCACACTATGCAGACGGAACATTCGACCCTCTCCGCAGTTCGGTCAACGGGGTGCGTCGCCTCGGTGTCTGCCATCGTTGCCCGAATTTGTTAAGCGCAGGTGCCGAACAACAATGTCATTTAAGTGACACGTGACAATGATGGTGTGCAGGGCCGGGGATGGTGTGCAGGGCCGGGCGACTCAGCATTCTGTCGAACTGTTGAAAACGGCTTCATGCGGCCGGTTTTTTCTGGAGCGACCAGATATTGATGGAATTGACAGTCACAGCCGCCTTGCTTTCCATAGTTCTGCTTGTTGTCAATCTCGCCAGCATCCTGCTCGCTTCGTTGAAGCTGAAGCGGCCTGGCAGGATCACGCCGCCAGCCGCCAAGGCGCCGCCGGTGTCGATCGTCGTGCCGTCGCGCGGCGTCGAGCCGTTTACCGAGGAGACGCTCGAGCGCGCCTTCTCGCTCGACTGGCCGCACTATGAGCTCATCTTCTGCGTCGCCCATGCCGACGACCCGGTGGTCGGGCGGATCACCGATGCGATCGCCCGCTTTCCGGCCGTGCCGGCCCGGCTGCTCGTCGGCGACGACCGCATCAGCGGCAATCCGAAACTCAACAATTGCGTGAAGGGCTGGGAGGCCGCGCGCCACCACTGGGTCGTCCTTGCCGATTCCAACGTCCTGATGCCGAGGGACTATGTCCAGCATCTGATGACGGCATGGCGGCAGGACACCGGCCTCGTCTGCTCGACGCCGATCGGCTCGCGGCCGGACGGGATCTGGGCGGAGGTCGAATGCGCTTTCCTCAATACGCTGCAGGCGCGCTGGCAATATACCGGCGAGGCGCTCGGCCTCGGTTTTGCCCAGGGCAAGAGCATGCTGTGGAACAAGCCATTGCTCGACGCCAATGGCGGCATCCGTGCGCTTGCTGCGGAGATTGCCGAGGATGCCGCTGCGACCAAGCTTGTCAACGGGCTCGGACTGCGCGTCAATCTCGTTGCCTCGCCCTTCGAGCAGCCGCTCGGCTTGCGCACATTTGGCGAAATCTGGTCGCGCCAGGCCCGCTGGGCACGCCTGCGTCGCGTCACATTCCCACTGTTCTTCGCGCCCGAGATCCTGATCGGAGCGGCGCCGCCGCTGGTGCTGGCGCTGGTTGCGGCAGCAGGCGCCGGTTTCAGCCTGCCGGCTACCGCCGTCGCCGTGCTGATAGTCGCCTATCTGCCGGAATGCGCTCTCGCCTCGGCCAAGGGCTGGCACCTGTCGCTGCGCATGATCCCGGCGATGGTTGCGCGGGACGTGATGCTTCCCGCCATCTGGGTGCGCGGCTGGCTCAGCGGTGCTGTCGACTGGCGCGGCAACACGATGACCATCCAAACCAGCGCCGTTGCGGAATTGGAAGAGTCGCCGTCGGGCGCCTGACCGCGCCGCTTTGCAGATCAGAGCGCAGCAGTTCGGCGCGTATCCCTATCTGGCGGCTAAGGCCTGCTCGATGTCTTCGAGCAGGTCGTCAGTGTCCTCCAGTCCGACGGACAGCCTGAGCGTGCCTGGCCCGATGCCAAGTTCGGCCCGCGCCTCGTCGCTCAGATTCTTGTGTGTCGTCGTCGCCGGATGGGTGATCAGGCTCTTGGCGTCACCGAGATTGTTGGAGATCAGCACGACATCGAGCGCGTTCTGGAAGGCGAAGGCCGCCTGCTTGCCCCCCTTGACGTCGAGGCAGATCAGCGTCGAGCCGCCCGACATCTGCTTCTTGACGATCGCCGCCTGCGGGTGATCGGCGCGGCCGGGATAGATGACGCGGACAATTTCCGATCGCTCGGCGAGGAAGTCAGCGATCCGGCCGGCACTTTCTGTCTGCTGGCGAACGCGCAGCGGCAGCGTCTCCAGCCCCTTCAGCAGCGTCCAGGCATTGAAGGGTGAGAGGCTGGGACCGGTGTGGCGGAAGTAGTCGTGCAAATTCTCGTCGATCCACTTCTTGTCCGACAGGATGATGCCGCCGAGGCAGCGTCCCTGGCCGTCGATGTGCTTGGTCGCCGAATAGACGACGATATGGGCGCCGAGCTGCAACGGCTTCTGCTGCAAGGGCGTGGCAAAGACGTTGTCGACGATCAGCCGCGCGCCGATCGAATCGGCAAGCGAGGCTACGGCTGCGATGTCGACGACCTCCAGCGTTGGATTGGTCGGGCTTTCAAGGAAGAACAACTTGGTGTTGGGCCTGACCGCCTTTTCCCAATTGGCGATGTCGGTGCCGTCGACCAGCGTCGCCTCGATGCCGTATTTCGGCGCCAGCGTCTCGACCACCCAGCGGCAGGAGCCGAACAGCGCGCGCGCTGCCACGATGTGGTCGCCCGCCCGGGCACTGCACAGCAACGCCGCCGTCACCGCCGCCATGCCGGACGCGGTGGCGCGGGCATCTTCGGCACCTTCCAGCGCACACATGCGCTTCTCGAACATGTCGACCGTCGGATTGGCATAGCGCGAATAGATGAAGCCCGGTTCCTCGCCCTTGAAGCGGGCTTCTGCCGCCTGCGCCGTATCGTAGACATAGCCTTGCGTGAGATACATCGCCTCGGAGGTTTCGCCGAAGCCGGAACGCAGCGTTCCTGCATGCACGAGGGCGGTCTGAGGCTTCCAGTTGCGCGTTTTGCTCGTCATCACCTTGTTCCAAACACAAAAAATGGTCCAAACACAAAAAAACCGGCCGCGAAAGTCGCAACCGGTCGTACGGCCTTTCGGCCCGACGGTCCTTTAGCGACTTGTTTAACGTGGCTGCAAGCCGACCGGCCAAATCACCACGGGATAACGATCCTTTAGACCTGCACCGCGCTTGCGTCAATTGCCGGCATGATTAAGAGGTTTGTACCAGCGGGTTCCACGGCAAGAACCTGCGACAAGATGAGACCACGCCCGGCCTTCGAGCGGAGCCAGACTTTGCGGCAGACAGGCATTCTTCCGGATCAGGATATTTCCGCGCTGTACCAGTCGGGCGCGCTGAAGTCGCCGCGCGCGCTCGACGCCGACCAGGTCCAGCCGGCCAGCCTCGACCTCAGGCTTGGCGACAAGGCCTGGCGTGTGCGCGCCTCCTTCCTGCCCGGCCCCAACCACAGGGTTGCTGAAAAACTCGACCGCCTGAAGCTGCACGAAATCAATCTCACCGATGGTGCGGTGCTGGAGACGGGCTGCGTCTATATCGTGCCGCTGCTCGAGAGCCTGGCGCTTCCGGCAAACATTTCCGCCTCGGCCAACCCAAAAAGCTCGACCGGGCGGCTCGACATCTTCACCCGGGTGATGACCGATCGCGGCCACGAGTTCGACAAGATCGCTGCCGGCTACAACGGCCCGCTCTATCTCGAAGTCAGCCCGCGCACCTTTCCGATCGTCGTCCGCGCCGGCTCGCGGCTGTCGCAGATCCGGTTCCGCACCGGCAATGCGCTTTTGTCGGAAAGCGAGCTGCACGAATTGCACCGTGCCGAGACGCTCGTCGCCACCGAGCCGCCGAACATTTCCGGCGGCGGCATCGCACTGTCGATCGACCTCGATGGTGACAAGGACGGGCTGGTCGGCTACCGCGGCAAGCACCACACCGGCCTGGTCGATGTCGACAAGCGCGCTGCGCAGGATGTCGTCGATTTCTGGGAGCCGCTCTACAAGAGCGGCGCCGGCGAACTGGTGCTCGATCCGGACGAATTTTATATCCTCGTCAGCCAGGAAGCGGTGCATGTGCCGCCGCTCTATGCCGCCGAGATGACGCCCTTCGATCCGCTGGTCGGCGAATTCCGCGTCCACTATGCCGGTTTCTTCGATCCGGGTTTCGGCCATTCGGCCTCGGGCGGCACCGGCAGCCGGGCCGTGCTCGAAGTGCGCAGCCACGAAGTGCCGTTCATCCTCGATCACGGCCAGATCGTCGGACGGCTGGTCTACGAGCACATGCTGAAGCGGCCGCAGGCGCTCTACGGCACAGATCTCGGCTCGAACTATCAGGCGCAGGGCCTGAAACTGTCCAAGCATTTTCGCGCCGCGCGCTGATCGCCCGCTATGATCAGACCCTGCTTGCCTGACCTTACGGGTCGTGCTTGGCTGTCTTAGCCGTCAATACAGTTGGAACAAGGGGAACAAAAATGCAGATTTCAAGATGGATCGCATCGGCAGCAACAGCCGTCATGCTGGCGATGTCAGTCGGGTCGCTGTCGGCGCAAGCACAGGAAAAGTTGAAGATCGCCACTGAAGGCGCCTATCCGCCGTTCAACACCATCACCGCGGATGGCAAGCTCGTCGGCTTCGACATCGACATCACCAATGCGCTTTGCGCTCAGATGAAGGTCGAATGCGAACTTGTCACGCAGGACTGGGACGGCATGATCCCGGCGCTCCAGGCCAAAAAGTTCGACGCCATCATCGCGTCCATGAGCATTACCGAGGAGCGCAAGAAGCAGGTCTCCTTCACCAACAAATACTATACGACGCCGCTTTCGCTGGTGGCCTTGAAGGACAGCGATATTGCCTCGACCGAACCGGCGGCACTCGCCGGCAAGACAGTCGGCGCCCAGGCTTCGACCACCCAGGCCGACTATGCCCAGGATGTCTATGGCAAGGCCGGCGCCGAGGCGAAGCTCTATCCAACCCAGGAGGAGGCGGTCGCCGATCTGATGAACGGCCGTCTCGATGCCGTCCTTTCAGACAAATTCGTGCTGATGGACTGGATGAAGAAGTCGAGCGACGACTGCTGCAAGATGGTCGGCGACGTCAAGGGCACGGAGACCGAAGCCGGTATCGCCGTGCGCCAGGAAGACAATGCGCTGCGCGAAAAGCTCAACGCCGCGATCGACGCGATCGTCGCAGACGGCACCTACAAGAAGATCCAGGCCAAATATTTCGACTTCGATATTTATTGAGAGGTCGAAGCTGCCAATCTCCCCCCTTGAGGGGGAGATGGCCGGCAGGCCAGAGGGGGTCGGTCCGGCCGGGCCCGGCTCTCTTTATCGCAGACGCAGGGGGCTGGCGCTCTACGCGAGACGACCCCCTCTGTCGCCTTCGGCGACATCTCCCCCTCAAGGGGGGAGATCACGCCGTCACAGCGCCTTCACCGCCACCTTCACTGGCTGCTCGATTTCCAGTGGGTTGCGCAGCGGCAGGCCGAAATCCTTGGCCTCGATCTCGAAGACATCGCCGGCCTCGGTTCTGACGCCGTCGGCGAAGGACAGTGTCGCGGTGCCGAACATGTGCACATGCACGTCGCCCGGCTGGCGGAAGGCCGAATATTTGAAGTGGTGATGTTCGAGATTGGCGATGGTGTGCGACATGTTCGCCTCGCCCGACAGGAACGGTTTTTCCCACAGCAGCTGGCCGTCGCGGAGGATGCGCGAGGAACCCCTGACGTCGGACGGCAGCTCGCCGATCAGGATCTCCGGTCCGAACGAAGCGTTGCGCAGCTTGGAATGCGCGAGGAAAAGATAGTTCACGCGCTCGGTGACGTGATCGGAAAACTCGTTTGACAGCGTGAAGCCGACGCGGAACGGGACGCCGTCGTCGCCGATGACATAGATGCCGGCGACTTCCGGCTCCTCGCCGGCATCCTCGGCGAAGGCGGGCGACAGAAGTGCCGCACCGGGCGCCACTGCCATGGTGCCGTTGCCCTTGTAGAACCATTCCGGCTGCACGCCGGTCTGGCCCTTGGCCGGCTTGCCGCCCTCCAGCCCCATGCGGAACATCTTCATGGAATCGGTGAGCTGCTCCTCGCCGTCGCTGCTGAGCTTCTTGTGCATGGAATCGCGGGTCGCGGCGGAGCCGAGATGTGTCAGCCCGGTGCCGGTGAGGTGGAGATGCGCCGGGTCGGGATGGTTGATCGGCGACAACAGCCGCCCCTTCTTGTAGGCGGCATCGAGGTCGACCGCTTCACCAAAACCTTTGCGCTCGATGAGGGCGACAAGCCCGGTGCCGGTGCGCGCGGCCTCCATCGCCAGCGAATAGACGCTGCGGGCGCCGTTGATGATTCTGGTCTTGCCGCCGTTGCGGGCGACGACGCGGATGGTCTCCGCCTCGTCGAGGATCTGGGAAATCAGCATGACGTACCCTCTCTCAATTGCCTTGGCCGGCCTGCCGGTCTGGCAAGCTTTTCCTGGCGCAGCTCGGACGGTGTCCGCGCCACGGGTGAAATTCTTCGTCCGGATTGCGCTCGCGGGCCCGGTCCCCTAGGGGGACTTCCTTGCGTCGCCCGGCAGCGCCGCGATGTGACCCGTGCCTCCTAAAAGCGCGCCGCGTTTGAAAACGGGCCCGCTTTGATCCTTGCTTTCATGCGTGCCGTTGTCCCAACACGCTGCACACGTTTGGCGACATGCATGAGTTCCCTCATGCCTTGTTCTTGTTGTAGACGTCGAAGACCACGGCGCCGAGCAGCACCAGGCCTTTGACCACCTGCTGCCAATCGACATTGACGCCCATGATCGACATGCCGTTGTTCATGACGCCCATGATGAAACCGCCGACCACCGCGCCAACAACCTGACCGACGCCGCCCATCGCCGAAGCGCCGCCGATGAACACGGCGGCGATGACGTCGAGCTCGCTGCCGAGGCCGGCCGCCGGCACCGCCTGGCCAAGGCGCGCCGCAATAATCAGCCCGCCGAGCGCCGAGAGCACGCCCATATTGATGAACACCATCAGGGTCAGCCGCTCGGTCTTGATACCCGATAGCTGCGCCGCCTTGGCATTGCCGCCCATTGCGTAGATGCGGCGGCCGACCGTCATGCGTTTGGTGACGAAGACGAACAGCGCGATCAGCACGCCCATCACCACGAGAACGATTGGCAGACCCCTGTAGGTGGCGAATTGGTAGACCAGGAACAGCGCCAGGGCGCTGGTCACCAGGGTCTTGACGACGAACAGCGAGAAGGGCTCGGCTTCGTAGCCATGCCGCTCGCGGCTGCGCCGTGCCCTGAGCCCGAAATAAGCATAGGCGACCACGGCGACGATGCCGAGCACGATCGTCGTCATGTGCAGCGTCAGGCCGCTGCCGACGATTGTCTTGCCGGCGGCGTTCACCACCGGCGGTATCAGCGTCAATGAGCCGATCACGTCGGGAATGAAGCCGGAACTGAGCGCCTTGAAGCCGACCGGAAGCGGCCCCACGGAAGACCCCCCACCCAGCAGCGCCTGGCAGATGCCGCGGAAGATCAGCATCCCCGCCAGCGTGACGATGAAGCTCGGTATTCGGTGATAGGCAATCCAGTAGCCTTGTGCCGCGCCGATTGCACCCCCGACGATCAGGCAGATGATCGACACCACCAGCGGATTGCTGAAAGGGCCGAGAGGCCAGATGACCATCATCATCGCCGCCAGCGCGCCGATGAAACCGGCGACGGAGCCGACGCTGAGATCGATATGGCCGGAGACGATCACCAGAAGCATGCCCAGCGCCATCACGATGATGAAGCTGTTCTGCTGCACCAGGTTGCTCAAGTTCACCGGCTTGAACAGCGTTCCGGACGTCGTGTACTGGAAGAACACCATGATGGCGATAAGCGCCAGGATCAGGCCGTATTCGCGCAGGTTGGTGACCAGCGCCGAGACAGCGATGCGCGGCCCTTGCTGCACATCTTCGGCGACGCCGCTTTTCGGGACGGGACCGCTTTCGGTGCTCATGATGCTTTTCCTTCTCCGCGAACGATGGCGCGCATGATCTTTTCCTGGCTGGCATCACTCGCCGCCATTTCGCCGACGATACGTCCTTCGTTCATGACATAGATACGGTCGGTGATGCCGAGCAGTTCGGGCATCTCGGACGAGATGACGATGATCGCCTTACCCTCCGAGGCGAGCCGCGCGATGATCGTGTAGATTTCATACTTGGCGCCAACGTCGATGCCGCGCGTCGGCTCGTCGAGGATCAGCACCTCCGGATTGGCGAACAGCCATTTCGACAGCACCACCTTCTGTTGATTGCCGCCCGATAGATTGCCGGTCATCTGATAAACGCTGGACGAGCGGATGTTGGTCTTGGCCTTGTAGTCGTTGGCGACGGCGAGCTCGCGCATGTCGTCGATCACGCTGTGTCGCGACACGCCGGGAAGATTGGCCAGCGTGATGTTGTGCTTGATATGATCGATCAGATTGAGACCGTAGGTCTTGCGGTCTTCGGTGACGTAAGCAATGCCGTGTTCGACTGCCTTGCTGACAGAGGAGACATCGATGGGCTTGCCCTTAAGCAGCACCTCGCCGGTGATGCCGCGGCCGTAGGAGCGGCCGAACAGGCTCATCGCGAATTCGGTGCGTCCGGCGCCCATCAGCCCGGCGATGCCCACCACCTCGCCCTTGCGGACGTCGATATCGATACCCTTGATCACTTGCCGCTCGGCATGGATCGGATGATAGACCGACCAGTTCTTCACCTGGAGCACGACCTCACCGATGTCAGGCTCGCGCGACGGATAGCGGTCGTCCAGCGAGCGGCCGACCATCGAGGTGATGATGCGGTCTTCCGAGATGTCCTTCTTCGCCAGCGTCTCGATCGTCCGCCCGTCGCGGATGATCGTGACCTTGTCGGCGACGCGGTTGATTTCGTTGAGCTTGTGCGAGATCAGGATCGAGGTGATGCCCTGCCGCTTGAATTCGAGCAGCAGGTCGAGCAGCGCCTGGCTGTCCTTTTCGGACAGGCTCGCCGTCGGCTCGTCAAGGATCAGCAACTGCACTTCCTTGCTGAGCGCCTTGGCGATCTCGACCAGTTGCTGCTTGCCGACGCCGATATTGGTAATCAGCGTCTTGGGGTCTTCCTTGAGGCCCACCTTCTTGAGCAGAGCGCTGGTGCGCGTCTCGTTGGCGTTCCAGTCGATGATGCCGTAGCTGGCGTGTTCGTTGCCGAGGAAGATGTTTTCGGCGATCGACAGCATCGGCACCAGCGCGAGTTCCTGGTGGATGATGACGATGCCGCGGCGCTCGCTGTCGTGGATGCCTTTGAAATGGCACTCATCGCCGCGATAGACGATTTCGCCATCATAGGTGCCGGCTGGATAGACGCCCGACAGCACCTTCATCAGTGTCGACTTGCCGGCGCCGTTCTCGCCGACAACGGCGTGGATCTCGCCTTCCTCGACGCTGAGGTTGACATTCGAAAGCGCCTTGACGCCGGGAAACGTCTTGGTGATGTCACGCATCTCCAAAATCGTCTGGGCCATCGGGAATACCACTCCTGCGAGGTCCGGAAACATACCGGGGTCGTTCACTGACGAAGCGGGGCCCTGCGTTGCGCAGGACCCCGGGTTTTACGTCTGCGGTTACTTCAGCTCTTCGGCCTTGATGTAGCCGGAATCGACCACCAGGGCCTGGTAGTTCGACTTGTCGACATCATGCGGCGTCAGCAGGATCGAGGGGACGACCTTGACGTCGTTGTTGTAGGTCTTGGTGTCGAGGCCTTCCGGCTTGCCGCCCGAGAGCACCTTGTCGACGAGCTCGACCGTCGCCTTGGCGAGTTCGCGGGTGTCCTTGAACACGGTCGAGTACTGCTCGCCGGCGATGATCGCCTTGACCGAAGCGGTTTCGGCATCCTGGCCGGTGACGATTGGCCATGGCTGATCGGCCGTGCCGTAACCAACGGCGCGCAGCGAGGCGATGATGCCGCGCGACAGACCGTCATATGGCGAGAGCACGCCATCGACGCGGCTGCCATCCGAGTAGTTGGCGGAGAGCAGATTGTCCATGCGGGCCTGGGCGGTAGCTGCCAGCCAGCGGAGCGTGCCGACCTTGTCCATGCCCATCTGGCCGGACTTCACGACGAGGGTCTTGTCGTCGATCAGCGGCTGCAGAACGGACATGGCGCCGTCGTAGAAGAAGAAGGCGTTGTTGTCGTCAGGCGAGCCGCCGAACAGTTCGACGTTGAACGGACCCTTGTTCTCGGGATAGCCGAGGCCCTTGAGCAGCGATTTCGCCTGGATGACGCCGACGCCGAAATTGTCGAACGTGGTGTAGTAGTCGACATTCGGGGTTTTCTTGATCAGCCGGTCATAGGCGACGACGACGACGCCGGCGTCAGCCGCCTTCTGCAGCGCGTCCGACAAGGTGGTGCCGTCGATCGAGGCGATGATCAGTGCCTTTGGGCCCTTGGTGATTTCGTTTTCGAGCTGGCTGAGCTGATTGGGGATATCGTCCTGCGCATATTGCAGGTCGACAGTGTAGCCCAGAGCCTCGAGCTGGGACTTGACGGCGTCGCCGTCGTTGATCCAGCGCTGCGAGGTCTTGGTCGGCATCAGCACGCCGATGAGGCCTTCGCCTGCCTGCGCCGGGACCGTCATGGCCGCGATGCTAAGGGCCGCGACGGCGGCCAGTGTCTTGATGATCTTCACATTAACTCTCCGTGGTTGATGGACGCGCACCCTGGGTTTCGTGGGCCGCGCGATCGTGCAGGAGCGCCAAAACGCGCCGCTGCCGCCATATCGATCTCCGGTATCCTCCCAATCGGCCCTGAGACTCTGGTTCCGGTCGATGCGATCTTTCTCGCTGGCGACGGTCAGGTTTCAGGACGCGCAAAGGTGTGGCGCTTTGCCATAACTGTCAAATGCGATCTTTGGTAGTTGCTATACCCAAACTGGTATACTGAAAGTGGCCAAAAGAACTGAAAGTGGCCAAAAGATCGGGCCGGGATTGCCGGCCGGTCACCAGCGAGGAGCAAACCGACATCATGGCGGCGTTACGGGATTTTGGCGGACTTTCAGAGGGTTATGGGGAACGTCCCGGCAGGAGTGAGACCTTGCTGCGCAGCGGCCTCAGTCTGCGCCACATGCGCATGATCGCAGCCCTCGACGACCATGGCCGGGTCAGCGCGGCAGCCCAGGTCATGAACATCTCCCAGCCCGCCGCCTCGCGCATGATCGCCGAGATGGAGGCGGTGCTCGACGTCAAGCTGTGCGAGAGGCTGCCGCGCGGCATCACCCTGACGCCCTATGGCAAGGCGTTGGCGAGGCGCGCGCGTTCGATCCTGCTCGAGATGCGTGAAGTCGACCGCGAGATATCCGAGCTCAAGGCGGGCAAGGGCGGCTCGGTGTTCCTGGGCGCGGTGACGGCCCCTGCAATCGAGCTCGCCGTGCCGGCGATCCGCGAGATCCGGCGCATCTATCCTCGTATCGAGATCACCATGCAGGTCGAGACCTCCAATGTGCTGGCGCGCGAACTGATCGCCACACGTCACGATTTCATCATCGCGCGCATCCCCGAGGACCTCAATCCGCGGCTGTTCGAGGCCCGCGTCATCGGCGTCGAAAAAGCCTGCCTCATCGTGCGCCGCGGCCACCCGCTGGCTAAGGGCAAGGCGGTGCGGCTGGAGGAGACCGCCGCCTATGACTGGGTTTTCCAGTCGGGCGGCTCGCCGCTGCGCCAGGCGATGGAGAGCAATTTCTTGAACCGCAACATCGCGCTGCCGGACCGCATCCTCAACACCAGCTCGCTGCTGCTCACCCTGGTCATGGTCGCGCAGTCGGACGCCATCGCGCCGGTGTCGATCCAAGTGGCGAAATTCATCCAGAACCCCGAGGGGCTGGCCGGCGCCATCGACGTCGTCCAGACCGAATTCGACATCGAGGTCAGGCCTTACAGCCTGATCACCGTAAAAAATCGCGTGCTGTCGCCGGCGGCCAAGATGCTGCACGACTTCATTTTGAGAGAGGTCGGCTGACGGCGTTTAATCAAGCAATCCATTGCCTGGCTATCGCAGCTACGGCTCTTCGGCCATGTCGCTTCAAATCAGAATATCGCTCGAGCGAAGGAACCACGCCGGGCTGTGCCGCGTCATAGAAGCGGGCTCCTGTTGCAGGGCCCAGGAAGGCTATCGATGATCAGGCTTCTCCTCGTCTTCGCCGTGATGCTTGCCTTCGCATGCGGCGGGGCGCGTTCGGCCAAGCTGGACTTAGCGACCGTCAATCAGGCCCAATTCACCGCCGGCGAACCGAAGGATGTCGATCCGACGCTGCTCAAGGCGCAGATTCTATTGGATCGCGCCCGCTTCTCGCCGGGGCTGATCGACGGTCGCCTCTCAGAGAACTTCGCCAAGGCAGTCGGCGCCTTTCAGCAGGCGAACGGACTCCGATCCGATGGCAAGCTCACTGCGGAGACCTGGAGCAAGCTCACGGCGACCTCCGCCGACCCGGTTCTGGTCACCTATGAGGTGACGCGCAAGGACGTGCGCGGACCTTTCACCAGGCGTATTCCGGCTCGCATGGAGAGGATGGCCCGCCTGCGGCGGCTCGCCTATCGCAACGCGGTGGAGAAGCTGGCGGAGCGCTTCCATGTCAGCGAAAAGTTGCTCAGGATGCTCAATCCGGGCGTCGGCTTCAGGAGGCCCGGCAAGACCTTGATCGTGCCTGATGTTGGCCGCGGCGATCCTCCCGCGGGCGTAGCCCGCATCGAGGTCGACAAGGACGCTCGCCTGGTGCGCGTGCTCGACCTTTCCGGCAAATGGCTCGCAGTCTACCCCGCCTCGATCGGCAGCGATGAAAATCCGGCGCCAAGCGGCACGGCGGAGGTCAAGCGCGTGGTGCGCAATCCGACCTATCACTACGATCCGGATTTTGCCTTCAAGGGAGTCAAGACCAAGCGTCCCTTCACCATCGCTGCCGGGCCGAACAATCCCGTGGGATCGGTGTGGATTGATCTCTCCATCGAAAGCTACGGCATCCACGGCTCGCCCGAACCTGGCAAGATCGGCACGACCTTCTCGCATGGCTGCATCCGATTGACCAATTGGGATGTCGAAGATCTCGGCTCCATCGTGCAGCCGGGCACGAAGGTCGAGTTCAAGGACGAGACCGCCCGCGCCGTCGACGAGCTTGCCCCGTAGCAAAGCGGACTGGCCCGCCACCTGCTCTCGCAAGGCCCGGGCGCGCGCCGGAGACGATGCCGGATGACGTCCTATGGACCTGACCTTCAGGCTGGTGGCGACGCTATGTGGTGGTAGAAGACCCGTCCGACGACCCCTGCAAACGATCGCGAATGGCTTCCTCAGTTCTGTTTGCGGTCGATTCAACAACTTTGCCGACCTTGCCTGCTAGGGTGCCGGCATCTCCACCCGAGCTTTGCCGGTCGGCCTCTTCCTTGACCGTTTCGTAGGCCTCGGAAGGCTCATGGTCGGACTGCATAATGACGCGCCACGCCTAGCTCTCATTAAGGTCAAAGCTCACCGGAAGGTTGTAGTCTATTGCACGATTGGCAATCATGTTCGCCAGGTCGGAATCTGAGACCGAACATGCCGGTACGATCTGTTTGAGCGCCTTAACGGCGAGTCCCGTCGATATGAAACTATGGCGCCGCCTCCGACTATTTACATACTGTTCGATGAGATTTTCGAGCTCACGCATGTGCAATCCTTCTTTGACGTCAACTGTGCCAATTGAATCCAGCCGTAATCGATCCGGAGCGAGGGCTCATTCACATTGTTTATTTGACGAGAAATCTTGATGCCGCATCAGTGCGCCGACGCGTCTTGGCCGAGGGCGGTCACCGTGGCTCATGGAAGAGATTTAGGTAAGTCGTATCAAAGTCGGCCAGTAAGGCCAATCGCTGGAAATCAAGGATAACAATCCTCCGGTCTTTCCAGATAACCAGGTCCTTCGCTCGAAGCTCCTGCAGTGTCCGATTCACGTGAACTACAGATAGACCAAGCACGTCCCCCATTTCCGCTTGCGTCAGTGGAATAGCGAACTTCTGGTCAGAGGCCAATCCGACTATCTCTAATCGGACATACAACTCGCAAATTATATGTGCGAGATGCTGTTTGGCGGAGCGACGCCCGAGGCAGGTTATCCAAGTCCTTTGGATCGAGGCGTCGATAGTCGTCGAAAGCCAGAGCATCCGGGTGAGATGTGGACTTCCACCCATTGCTGTAAGCAGGTCTTTGTGTCGAATGAAAACTACATCGCACGAACCCAGCGCGCTCACGCTGTGATCCATCACTTTTAGCAGTAAACTATGCAGATCGACAAAGTCTCCCGGCACGTGAATTGCCGTTATTTGACGCTTTCCTTCCCGAATAGCCTGGTTTCGAACTGCGAACCCATTCGCGACAAGGCAGCTTTCGGTGGGGCGGGATCCCTCCCTGACGATCTCCTCATCGGGTCCGAAAGTTACCGGCCGAACCGGAAGAGCCTCAATGAGCGCGATCTCGTCTGGCGGCAGGGTGTCGCGGCGGTCGAGCATGTGAACCAGGAGGTCTTTGCCGAACATCGCGGTGCCTTTTGAGCAGATCAGGCATCGAGTTCCAGCGGCTCGTGCCAATTGACATGCCGCAGGTCCCGAGCATCTACGACTTGGCCGCCTGTCGGACACAGATAGAAATGATCGCTCCCATGTTCGACTTCTTGGCTATGTCTCTTGCCGATCATGGGCGGCCCTGGTTGTGAAAGGTTCGGTCGTCGTTCGAGATCCGTTCTTGTGTGGTCACGGCGTTTCCGAGCTTCCGAGCCTCCCGATACAGGGTCTCGCGATCATTGCCGTGCTTGCCAAAAAGCTCGCGGATCTGCGGTATTGAGAGGCCGAACTTGGTAGCGAAATAGCGGAATTCATAGTCTTGGTCGCGCGCGACGCGGTTTCCGTCGCCAGAACCTCTATTGCTCTTGTCGTCGGCCATTTGGGTTCCTCCCTGGCTGGCCTTCAGATCAAGCGCAAACGCGGATCAGCGTCTTTTGTTGCCGCCTCTTATTAGAATCACGTTATGTTCTATCCGGCTGATGTTTGCCGCTCACCTGATCATGTGGTCCTGTGAGGTGCGGCGCCGGCCGGCCCGACTGGGCAAGCTGGAGCGGGTAGCGGGAATCGAACCCGCGCGTTCAGCTTGGGAAGCTGACAAGCTACCATTACATCATACCCGCGCAGCAGCCTCGTTACCACGCAAGCCGGCATTCGGGCAATCGTTATGCGTATACTCGTGTGCACTCGTGCCTTGCCAGCGGGCCGACTGTTACTCCGTCGTGGCAACGGCATCGTCTGTGGCAAAGGCCGGCCAGTATTTCGAAATTGCCAGAGTGGCCCCGATGGTAGAAAAATGGCCATAGTCGAAATAGAGGAACTGGCCTGCGTCGGCGTAGGAGCAGCGTCCGGCGCTACAGAGGAAATTCAGCGGATCGATAAAGGTGGCGCCTTTGGTAAATGCGCGCACACGGTTGTTGATGTCGGGATCCATGGCCATTGGCCAGGACGTATCATCGAGATTTTCGCGCTTTGCGAAGAACGCGATTTTCCGAACATCGGTTATGAACTGCGGGGACTGGCCGATGACAAACACACGCACACCCAGACCACGAACGGTATCGATCGTTTGCTGGAGACCGTCGAAACTTCTGGCCTCATAATCGGTCCACCGACCGCTGAGCACGACCGTCTTGATGCCAGCGTCCTGGATAATCTTCAGGGCTTGCTGATTGAACCGCATGCAATCCGGGCGTCCATAGGAGAAGTAGGAGAGAATCGGGGGACAGCCCGCGTAGGTGTATTCCACGATATTGGCCCGGAGTTGATTTATGTTGGCGTCCAGGCCTGGAACATAGTGGGCGGCGAACGAGTCACCCCACAACAAAACGGTTGTAGGGAAGCCGCGTGTGCGCGTGCAATCCTCGATATTCCAGTTTTCGATCCGGCTGAAGCCCTCGTTGAAACAGGTGCCATTGCCCCAGTCCCCGACAGGAATCCGCTGTTGGACATAGTCTGGAAAGCGTTGCGGAAAGCCGTTGCCGAGCGCCCCCGCCGCCCCGCCAAGGCAAAGAACAGCGATTGCGCCCGCTGAAAAGGCGAAGATGGGCGCCGGGGCGGTGAAGCTCCTTTTCTGCCGAAACGGCTGCTCGACGTACTTCCAGGAAAACGCAGCCAGCGCGAGGCTTGCTACCGTCAACGCAACGGTCATCGACGGGTCGAATTCTTCTAGTGAGAGATAGTGCGCGAACGCATTGATCGGCCAGTGAACAAGATACAGCGAATAGGAGATGAGGCCGATCCAGACCAGCGGCCGGACTTCTAGTATGCGGCTGGCGATCGTCGAGGGGCTGTTTTGGCCAACATAGATAAGCAGGACCGTTCCGACGCAGGGATACAAGGCGTTGTAGCCCGGGAACGGATCGCTCTCCGAGATCGCAAAGAACCCGATGGCGAGAAGGCCAAATCCGGCCAACCCGAGCAGTTCCATAAGAAACCGGCTGCTCAGGGGCGGGGGGCGTTTCAGCATGAGCACGGCGCCCAGCATGAGTTCCCAGATCCGTGTCGGCAGCAGGTAGAATCCCGCGTTTGGCGCCAGCCACGTCGCCATGAACGCCAGCACGAAACTGCCGAGGATGATCGGCAGGAGTATCGTCAGCCAGCGTTTGGCAAAAAAGCGGTAGATCAGGAACATCAGGATCGGGGCAAAGATATAGTACTGCTCCTCGACCGAAAGCGACCAGGTGTGCAACAGCGGTCGGAGCTCGGCATCGATCGAGAAGTAATTTGACGTTTTCCAGAAATATATGTTCGACCAGAAAGTCGAAGCCGCTATGAGGCTGAGACTGAATTCATGCAGATCCGACGGCAGAAGAATGACCAGGGCCGCAACGCAGGTGAGAAGCGTGACAAAGATCAGCGCCGGCAGGATGCGCCGGGCGCGGCGCCAGTAGAAGCTGACGATCGAAAACTGGCCGCGTTCAAGGTCGTCCAGAAGGCTTCCGGTGATCAGATAGCCAGATATGACGAAGAAGATATCAACGCCGGTAAAGCCGCCTGGAATTGCCGAGATGCCGAAATGGAAGAGTACGACCGGCAGTACCGCAACGGCCCGAAGACCATCGATATCGCGCCTGTACTTCATTCAAGAAGCCCTGTGTTCGCAAGTCACGGTGAGGCAGCGCAGTCCGTCCATCACCGGGCGATGAGTCTGGCAGTTCGATATCAACTGGTTACCCTCTGTCACCCAATTTTGCTGCACTGCAACATAAGTGTCAAGAGCCCAATTCGGCAAAGCGCCGACCGCAGCAACTGAGCGATCGCCTTGATGGCGGGCGGCCAAGTGCGTATTTCTTAAGTTGTGCCCGAATCCGGGCAACCGAATCTGGAGACACGCCTTGTCTGCACTGACGCGCTTTCTCGGCGACACGCCGCTCCGGGTGCTCCTGAAGCTGCTGGTGCTGTCGTTCCTCGTCGGCCTTGTCATGAACGCTTTCGGCTGGTCGCCGATGGATGTGCTCTACGGCATCCGCAATTTCTTCGTCGATCTCTGGAACCTGGGCTTCCGCGCTATTGACCGTTTCCTCGGCTACATCCTGCTGGGCGCGGCGATCGTCATTCCAGCCTTCATCCTGCTCAGGATCGCCAACTACCGGAAATAGAGCAGACGCCGAACCGAAGGTCAGCGTGCGTCAGGCGAAGCCTGAGGCCGTTTCGAACAGGATGGCATGGCGCGCGGCCAGAGCCGCCACGTCAGTCGAATAGCCGCCGCCGATAACGCCGCAGACCGGGATGCCGAGCGCGCGGAAATGACGGATCACCATGTCGTCGCGCGCACGCAGCCCGTCGTTCGACAGCGACAACCTGCCGAGCCGGTCCTCGGAATGAACGTCGACCCCGGCATTGTAGAAAACGATGTCCCAGCGCGCCCTGGCGGTGAGTTCCGGCAGGATGCCGCCCAACCTTTCGAGATAGGCCGCATCGCCGATGCCGTCGGGCAGGGCGATATCGAGGTCGGAAGCGATCTTGCGCGTCGGATAGTTACGATCGCCATGCATGGAAAAGGTGAAAACGCGCCGTTCAGCGCCCAAAATGTCGGCCGTGCCGTCACCCTGATGCACGTCGAGATCGACGATCAGGATATTGCCGGCGACGGCTTCGGCAAGCAGCACCAGTGAAGCCACCGCAACATCGTTGAAGGTGCAGAAGCCGGCGCCTTGCGCGCGCCGCGCATGATGGCTGCCGCCGGCGGTATTGCAAGCGATGCCGTTCAGCAACGCCAGGCGCGCCGCCAGCACGGTGCCACCCGTTGCGAGCTGCGCCCTGAGCGAGACGCGCGGGCCTACCGGAAAGCCGATCTCGCGCTCGATTTTTTCTGGCACTTCGCAGGCCAGCACCTGGTCGACATAGCCGGCGGCATGGGCAAGCTTCAGCCATGATGCCGGGGCCGGCTCGGGCATGTTGAGCGCGGCGGGGCCGGCCAGTCCGCGCGCGCCCAAGGCTTCCATCAGCAGCTTGTATTTGCTCATCGGGAAGCGATGATTGACGGCAAAACCGGCGTCGTAGTCGGGATGATGAACGATCTGCAGGGGCATGAGCGGCAGGTGCTTTTTAGAGCGACTTCGGGTCAGAGCGGCTTGGATGCCCATTGATCGAGGCTGGTATCGCGCAACTCGTGCAGTGATTTGAGCCTTTGCATGTCCGCGAACCGGGCCATACCGGCAAGAATGCGGCCCGGCAGTGCCGGCCCGGCATAGATCATGCCGGTGTAGAGTTGGACGAGATCGGCGCCGGCGCGGATCTTTTCAAGTGCCGTCTCCGCGGAATCGACGCCGCCGACGCCGATGATGGCGGGGTCCGGGCCAAGCAGTTTGCGCATCTTTGCCAGCACGATCGTCGAGCGCTCGAATAGCGGTTTTCCCGAAAGCCCGCCGGTCTCGCCGGCAAGATCGGCGCTGCGCAGCCGCGGCCGCGCGATGGTGGTGTTGGAGACGATGACGCCGTCTATTGCTTTCTCGGTGACCTCGTCGGCGATATCCTCCAGTTCGGCCTCGACCAGGTCCGGCGCGATCTTCAGAAAGATGGCCGGCTGCGCGGCCGCTGCCGCACGTGCGGCCATGACGCGCGACAGCAGCTCGCCAAGCTGTTCACGCGCCTGCATGTTGCGCAGGCCCGGCGTATTCGGCGAGGAGATGTTGACCGTCAGATAGCTGGCGTAGGGCGCAAACCTGGCAACGCCGCGTTCATAGTCACCGACGCGGTCTGTGCTGTCCTTGTTGGCGCCGATATTGACGCCGACGATGCCGGCGCGGCCCTTGCGGGCGGCAAGCCGTTGTTCGGCGGCCGCGTGACCCTCGTTGTTGAAGCCCAGCCGGTTGATCACCGCTTCGTCGGATGTCAGCCGGAAAATGCGCGGCTTCGGGTTGCCGGCCTGCGGCAGCGGCGTGATCGTGCCGACCTCGGCAAAGCCGAAGCCGAGGCCAAGCAGCGCATCGGGAACCTCGGCGTTCTTGTCGTAGCCGGCGGCCATGCCGAGCGGATTGGGGAAATCGATGCCGCAGACGCTGACTTTCAGCCTGTCGTCGCGCACGGGTCTCCCGCCTATCGGCAGCCCGCATTTCAGCGTCGCGATCGACAGGCCGTGGGCGGCTTCCGGATCGAATGCGAACAGGAACCTCTGGCCGAGCCGGTCGAGCACGCTCATTCGGCCTCCAGCGTCGGGAATTGGTGCAGGCCATCGGTGCCGAGCGGCAATGGTTGCACCCAGACGACGGCGTTGAGGTCGAGCGGGCCGTAAAGATGCGGGAACAGCGCACCACCGCGCGAGACCTCGTATTTCAGCGCATCACCCAGTCTGGCGTCATCGACGGCGACCAGCAGCAGCCCGGTCTGGCCGGCAAAGTGTTTTGCCGCGGTTTCCTTGGCCTGGCCGGCGGTGGAAAAATGAATGAAGCCGTCGGCGACATCGATCGGCGCGCCGGTGAAGCGGCGATTTCTTTCGGCCTCGCGCCACAGCGGTTCAGGCACTATCTTGTAGATAAGCTGAGACATGGTTGCGCTATAGTCCGAACCAATCGTACGGGGAAGAGGCAAGCAGGTTCCGGAAAAGTGTCACACGGTTTTCCGACGGAACCTGCGTCAAGGTAAAGGCCAGGGTTCTTCCCCATTTCCGGCGCAAACATGCGATAAGATTGCGCTTACTGGCCTATGGAGGACAAACAATATGCGTCCGCAGCACGTCTTGATCCCTGCAGCCCTCGTCTCGCTCGTCGCGGCATCAGCCTTTTCCGAGGAAGCCGACCGCTACCGGTTGGAAAAGTCGGCCACCGGCTATGTCCGCATGGACACGCAGACCGGTGCGATGTCGATCTGCGAGGAGCGTTCCGGCCAGCTCGTCTGCAAGATGGCGGCCGATGAACGCGCCGCCTTCCAGGACGAGATCGACCGGCTGCAAAGTTCGGTGAAGGCGCTCGACCAGCGCGTCGTCAAGCTCGAGAACTCGCTTGCCGCCCGCTTTGAGTCGACATTGCCCAGCGAGGAGGATTTCAACAAGACGATGAGCTACATGGAGCGCTTCCTGCGCGGCTTCATGGGCATCGTCAAGGACATGGAAAAGGACAGCGGCGAGGATGGCCTCAAGCCCAATTCGCAAAAAACCTGAGCACCGTTCACCGGGGAAGCCCGGCGCACCGGCTTGCCGCTTGAAAACGGCTGATATCGCCGCATAATCGTTCGACTGATCCCGCAAGAAGCAGACAATCATCAATGGGATTCGGGGAGGGCCATGTGCCGTCAGGCTATACTTTCGTCATCGCTGACGATCATCCGCTTTTTCGCGGTGCGCTGAGAGAGGCGCTTGCCGGCATCGGCGACGTCGCCGGCATTCACGAGGCCGGCGATTTCGAAAGCGCCAAGGCGCTGGTCGTGGCCAATGAGGACGTCGATCTGGTGCTGCTCGACCTGTCGATGCCAGGCGCTAGCGGCCTTTCCGGTCTGATCTCGCTGCGCGGCATCCATCCGACGGTACCGCTGGTGGTGGTGTCGGCACATGACGACCCGGTGACCATCCGGCGCGCGCTCGACCTCGGCGCTTCGGGTTTCATCTCCAAATCGGCCAGCATGGAGGAGATCCGCAGCGCTGTGCAGTCGGTGCTTGCCGGCGACATCGCTGCGCCCACCGGCATCGATCTCGGCGTCGAGCGCGATCCCGAGATATCCGATCTGATCAAGCGGCTGCAGACGCTGACGCCGCAGCAGACGCGCGTGCTCGGCATGCTGGCGGAAGGTCTGCTCAACAAGCAGATCGCCTACGAGCTCGGTGTCTCCGAAGCGACGATCAAGGCGCATGTCTCGGCCATTCTGCAGAAGCTTGGCGTCGACAGCCGCACCCAGGCGGTGATCCTGCTGTCCAAGATCGGCAGCGACCCGCTGGCGGCGGCCGGCTGACCCTCCGGCTTTACTCGGCTGCCGACGCCAGCGGTCTGACCCTCGCCATCATCGAGCGCAGCACCGCTGGTTTGAGCGGCTTGTTGATCACCGGCACGTCGAGCCTGCCGGCGCTGGCGCGCACCTCGCTCGAGCGGTCGGCGGTGACCAGCACCGCCGGCATGTCATGGCCATGGATAGCGCGCAGTTTGGCGATCGCGTCAAGGCCGGTCTCGCCGTCGAGATGATAGTCGGCAAGCACGATGTCGGGTCGACGCATGCCGGCCCCCTCGAGGTCCCCCGAGCCGGCAAACGTGTCGACGCTGCAGCCCCAGCCTTCGAGCAGCAGCCGCATGCCGTCGAGGATGCGGGCGTCGTTGTCGATGCAGAGCACGCGGAGCCCGGCAAGCGAAGCAGCCGTGCGGACCGGCGCCTTGGCCTCGATCTCGCGCCGCGGCTCCTGCACTGCCGCGACCGGCAGGACGACGGAAAAGCGTGTGCCCTTGCTCGGGCTTGAAAATATCTGGAGTTCGAGGCGCAAGACGCGAGCGATGCGGTCGACGATCGAAAGGCCGAGCCCCAGGCCTTCGGCTTCGCGGGCGCCCTCATCGAGCCGGGTGAATTCGTGAAAGACCGTGTTCAGCTTGTCGGCGGCAATGCCGATGCCGGTGTCGATCACCTGTATCTCGGCCAGTTCGCCGCGCCGCCGCACGCCGACCAGGATGCGGCCATGGCGGGTGTATTTGATGGCATTGGATACGAGGTTCTGGATCAGGCGGCGCAACAGATTGCGGTCAGTCGTCACGCTGAGCGACGATGGCATGATCGTCAGGCTGAGTTTCTTCTCGGCGGCAAGCGGCTGAAAGTCGTTGCCGATCTGGCGCAGCAGTCCGTCCAGGCTGAAGGCCGTGTCGTCCGGTTTCATCGCGCCGGCGTCGAGACGGGAAATGTCGAGGACTGCGCCGAGAATGGTCTCGACCGATTCCAGCGAGGATTCGATGTTGATCGCGGCCTTGCCCGCAGGTCCCTTGCCGGCCTTTTCGATCAGCGACGAGCAATAGAGACGAGCAGCGTTCAGCGGTTGCAGGATGTCATGGCCGGCGGCAGCGAGGAAGCGGGTCTTGCCGAGATTGGCCTCCTCCGCCAGCATCTGCGCCTGTGCCAGCTCCTCGTTGACGCGGGTCAGTTCGACGGTGCGGTTCTTGACGCGCTGTTCGAGCGTTTCATTGGCGCGCTTCAGCGCCAGGTCCTGCTCGACGCGCCCGGAAATGTCGGCATAGGTGGCAACGATGCCGCCATCCGGCATCGGGTTGGAGCGCAATTCCAGGATGCGGCCGCTGGTCTTCAGCTCCATCTGCCAGGGGCTGACGAAGCTGGTGAGGCGGTTGAGCATCACCACCCGCTGGTCGGCCGGAATGTCGCCGCGCTCGGCAAGGTGGCGCAGGATGCGGTCGAGCGAGACGCCGACCTGGCCCATCTCGTCGGGCAGGTCGAACAGCGCCCGATATTGGCGGTTCCAGCAGATCAGCCGGAAATCCCTGTCGAAGACGGTGATGCCCTGTTCCATCTGGTCGAGCGCGATCTGCAGCAGGTCGCGGTTGTGCTGCAGCGCTTCGGTGGCGTCGTCGAGCAGGCGAAAGGCGTCCTTCGCCTCTCGATCATTGCGGCGCAGCAGCAGCGACAGGATGAGCCGCGCCGAAGAGGAGCCGACGGCACTTGCCAGAAGCTGCTCGGAGAAACGGATGACGTCCATGCTGGCCTGCTCGTTGCCGTGCAGCGAAGCGCCGTTGCTCTTTTCGAACGACTGAAACGACCGTTCAGTGCGTTCGACGCCGAGATAGCGCGCGATGGTGTCCTTGAGGTCGTTGACGGTGACGGTGGTGCGGAAGCGGCGCAGGCTCGGCATCGGGCTCGCCTCGCGCGGCACGAAAATCGACGCCTGGATGCGCTCCAGCGGCACCGACGCGCGCGACAGCGAGCCTAGCACGAAGAACAGCGTGTTGACCGACAGGCTCCACAGGACACCGTGGTTCAGCGGCTCGGCGACGGTGCCGAACAGCGCTTGCGGCCGCAACGCTTCGAAACCGAACAGGCCGTGGACGACGATGCCGGTATCGGACGCGGCGAGCGAAGGAAGCAGCAGCGTATAGCTCCAGACGACGATGCCGGCGACCATGCCGAGCGCCGCCCCCCTGCCGTTGGCGCCGCGCCAGATCAGCCCGCCGATCAAGGCCGGCGCGAACTGCGCGATCGCGGCGAACGACATCAGGCCGATCGAGGAGAGCCGCGCGCTGTTGGTGCTCTCGCGATAATAGAGGAAGGCGACGAACAGCATGATGAAGATCGCCGCCCGTCGCACGTTGAGGATGAGCGCTGACCAGTCCTCGTTCTCGGATGTCGTGGTCTTGAGCAGGCGACGCACAAACAGTGGAATGACGAGGTCGTTGGAGATCATGATCGACAGCGCGACGCTTTCGACGATCACCATCGCGGTCGCCGCCGACAGGCCGCCGATGAACGCCGCCATAGCCAACACATCGTGACCGCTGAGCAGCGGCAGCGACAGGACATAGAGGTCGCTGCTGGTCCTGGTGCCGACCAGCGCCAGGCCGGCGAGCGCGATCGGCAGCACGAAAAGGTTGATCGCCACCAGATAGAGCGGAAACACCCATGTCGCGGTGCGCAGTTCGGCCTCGCTGCGGTTCTCGACGATGGTGACATAGAACTGGCGCGGCAGCATGATGATGGCGAAACCGCTCAAACACGTCAGCACCAGCCAGGTTGCGAGCGAGGTGCTGTAGCTCATCGCTTGCTGAACTTGCGAATTCTCGGCGAGCTTGTCGACCATATCGCCCGGGCCGCCGAAGATCAGGAAGGTCACCATCAGGCCGATCGCCAGGAAGGCGGCGAGCTTGACCACAGTTTCGACCGCTACCGCCAGCACCAGCCCGTCCTGGTGTTCGGTGGCGTCGGCGTGGCGCGTGCCGAACAGCACCGCAAATAGCGCAAGCAGCATGGCGACGACCAGCGAGATGTCGCTGACGAATGGATCGAACGAAGGCGGCGAGCCGGTATAATGCTCGACCATCAGGCTGACCGAGCCGGAAATCGCCTTCAACTGCAGTGCCATGTAAGGCACCGCGCCGATCGTCGCGATCAGCGTGGCGATCGCTGCCACGGCAAAACTCTTGCCGTAGCGGGCGCCGAGGAAGTCGGCGATCGAAGTGATCTTCTCTGTCTTGGCCAGCCTGACGATGCGCCGAAGCAGCGGAAAGCCGAACACGAACACCAGCACCGGGCCGATATAGATGCCGAGGAATTCGAGGCCGCGCTCGGAGGAAAGGCCGACCGAACCGAAGAAGGTCCAGGAGGTGCAGTAGATCGCCAGGCTGAGCGCATAGATGAAGGGCCGGGCTCGGTCAGGCCCGGATGTCGTCGAGCGTTGGTCGCCGAGGCTGGCGATGACGAACAGCAACGTCACATAGGCGATCGCGATGATGACGATGAACCAGCCCTGCACGGCCCCAAAATCCTCCCTTGCCGGTTTTTGCATCCGGCCTGCTGAGACGCAATCACAGCTTGGCGATCAAGTCCATCGCGGCTTTCGGCGCAGGATGGCTGCGGCTTCGGGAAATTTTGGCCGGAACCGGTCTTTTGCCGATGCTGCAACCGTAGGTTTTTGCTATTGTGCCAGTGGGGGGAACGAAGCGGGGCCGAACGAAGCGGGCAGAGGAGGCGGCCTGGCCCGTCAGGACAAGGAGGGTCGGATGCTGAAAGAATTCCAGGAATTCATTTCCAGGGGCAATGTCATGGACCTGGCCGTCGGCGTCATCATCGGCGCCGCCTTCGGCAAGATCGTCGATTCCCTAGTCAACGACATCATCATGCCGATAATCGGGGCGATTTTCGGCGGACTCGACTTCAACAATTATTTCCTGCCCTTGTCCTCAGCGGTCAACGCCACATCGCTGGCGGAAGCCAAGAGGCAGGGCGCAGTCTTCGCCTATGGCAGTTTCATCACCGTGGCGCTGAACTTCATCATCCTCGCCTTCATCATCTTCCTGATGATCAAAGCGGTGAACGATCTGCGCAGGCGGCTGGAGCGTGAGAAGCCCGTTGCGCCTGCTGCCGCTCCGCCGGCCGATGTCGCGCTGCTCACCGAAATTCGCGATCTCCTCGCCAGGAAATAGCGCAGGGGCAAGATCTCTGGACCAAAACCCCGGTCGATTTCGGCCGGGGTTTTCTATTTTCGCCTGTCGCAAAACACGCTAGCTGTCCGGAAGGCGAAAAACGGATCCATCCATGACCCTGATCGAGAATTTGCGCGCCGAGGCCCGGGCCGCGCCCGAAAGCGGCATTGTCGCCGTCATGAACCGCGGCCGCGACCGCGACGGCATGATCCCGCTCTGGGCCGGCGAGGGCGACCTGCCGACGCCCGCCTTCATCACCGATGCCGCTGCCCGGGCGCTGGCCGGCGGCGAAACCTTTTATACCTGGCAGAAAGGCATCCCCGAACTGCGGCAGGCGCTCGCCCGCTATTACATCAGGCATTTCGGCAAGAGCTTCGCCGAGCAAGAATTCATCGTCACCGGCTCTGGCATGCATGCCATCCAGCTGGCGCTCGACGCTGTCGCCGGCAATGGCGACGAGGTCGTCTATCTGTCGCCGGCCTGGCCGAACTTCGCCGCAGCCGCCGGCGTGGCGGGCGCCGTCCCGGTCGCGGTCACGCTCGACCAGTCCGGCAATGGCTGGTCCTGTGACATCGGCAAGATCGAGGCGGCGATCACGCCAAGGGCAAAGGCGCTGTTTGTCAACACACCGTCCAACCCGACCGGTTGGACCGCCGACAGGAAGACGCTGCAGGCGATCCTCGACCTTGCCCGCGAACGGGGGCTGTGGATCATCGCCGACGAGATCTATTCGCTGTTCCACTACGGCGACAGCCGCGCGCCGTCCTTCATCGACATCATGGCCGACGAGGATCGCATCCTGTTCGTCAACAGTTTTTCCAAGAACTGGTCGATGACCGGCTGGCGGGTCGGCTGGATCAAGGTCCATCCCTGCCTGCAGCAGGTGTTCGAGAACCTGGTCCAGTATTCGACCTCCGGCGTTGCCCAGTTCATGCAGCGCGGCGCCGTCGTCGCGCTCGACGAAGGCGACGCCTTCATCGTCGAGCAGGTGGAGCGGGCGAGGGCGGCGCGTGACCTGGTCTGCGGCATCCTGGCTGCGACCGGCAGGGCACGCTTTACCGTGCCGCAGGGCGCGTTCTATCTGTTCTTCGCAGTCGACGGCATCACCGATTCACGCGCCGCCGCCTTCGACATCGTCGACCGCGCCAATGTCGGCCTGGCGCCCGGAACCGCATTCGGTCCCGGCGGCGAAGCCTTCCTCAGGCTATGCTTCCACCGCCGCCTCGACCAGCTCGAGGAGGCCGCGCACCGGCTGGCGAAGTGGATGAAAAGTGTGTGAGGTTGAGGTCCGCGCCAAGCCGGACAGCTGCGAACCGTTGCACTCCTTGGCCAACGTAACGGCATGGATCCTAGGTGTTTAGTCCCGGCATTTGATGGGTGGGATCGAATCGGAACCGTTCAGGCTCTTTTGCCCAGATTTTGCAGATGAAC